>NZ_CP007440.1:1430000-1737449 GCF_001579845.1 Rhodoplanes sp. Z2-YC6860 | reverse complement strand
GGCGAACACGTAATGGAGGTTCCAAACCCCGAGGAAGCGATGCGCTGTCATTTCCGTCCCCAGCTCCCTGATCCGGGCGCGCCCCTGTCGGGGCCTTCTATCAAGCCTGCAATTCTGGCGATAGGGCGGCAAATGCCCGCGGCATAAAGCGTTAACGGCTGGCACCGACCCCCAAAAAGGCGATAAAGCCAGACCCATCGATCCGGAATGCCGCCGTGGCCCGCTACGACTTTCGCACGCCTCGCCTGTTTGTGAACGACGCGCTCGCGCCGGGCGCCGAGATCGCGCTGGAAAAGCCGCAGGCCCACTACCTGACCAACGTGCTGCGGCTGAAGCCCGGCGACCCGGTGCTGGCGTTCAACGGCAAGGACGGCGAATGGCGGGCCACCGTCACGGCGCGGGGCAAGACGACAACCCTCTCGATCACCGAGCAGACGAGAGAGCAGACCGAGCCTTGCGATCTCCACTATCTGTTCGCGCCGCTGAAGCACGAGCGGCTCGACTACATGGTGCAGAAGGCGGTTGAGCTCGGCGTCTCGCGCCTGCAGCCGGTCCTGACCCAGCACACACAGGTGACGCGGGTGAACCTCGATCGCATGCGCGCCAACGCCATCGAGGCCGCCGAGCAGTGCGGCGTGCTCACCGTTCCGGAGATCGGCGAACCGCTGTCGTTCGGTCGCGCGCTTGCGGCACGCGAGGCCGAGCGGCTCCTGGTGTTCTGCGATGAGGACGCCGACGTGAAAGACCCGCTCAAGGCGATGGCCGATGCGCGGCAATCGCCGTCCGCGATGCTGCCGCTGACCATGGCGGATGCGGGAAGCGAGGGCCGGCAGCCGATCGCGCTTCTGATCGGGCCGGAGGGTGGGTTTTCCGAAGAGGAGCGCGCCGTCGTGCTCAAGCTCACCAACATGGTGCGGCTGTCGCTCGGCCCCCGGATTCTGCGCGCCGACACCGCGGCCGTCGCGGCGCTGGCGCTCGTGCAGGCGGTGCTCGGCGATTGGCGCTGAGGGTGCCGTCATTCCGGAAACCGCGCGAAGCGCGGTTATCCGGAATCCAGCACCGAGCACCGAACCCCCGTCTGGATTCCGGGTTCGCTCGCTTACGCTCGCACCCCGGAATGACCGTGGGGAGAGCACCGCGCGCTTCTCAGCTCCGCTTGTCCAACAGCCAACGCTTTCGCGCGCCATCCAAACATCCATGCAGGCGTGATTCATCGGCCCCTTCAAAGCAGGCGCGGGGCTGGCGCCTCTATTCTTCCTTGTCCCTCACATGAATGAGGGAGCGGAGCGCCGGTTGGCGCCACGTCTCAGTCGACACCCCTTGCGAGGGTGCCGCGGGCTTGTTGCGAAGCCCGCACGCCTTCCGGCGCTCCACTGGTGGCGACTTAACGCGATACCCTCGTTCGAGATTCGATCGGACGGTGCGGGACGAACCCTTCCCTAAGGCCGCGTTGCCTTGGCCCTTCACCCGATCGCGCCCTGCCACTGAAGGCGGCCCCCTCATCGGGGACGGACGATGGCATCGCACCCTGGGACGTGGTCACGGGCCACGCCTGCAGGCGCCACACCTCGCTCCGCCAAACAGACGTCTCTAGATGACGGCCTCAGTGAGCGAGGTAAATGAGAACTTATCATGAACATTACTGTGCGTCAATGGGGAAAGGCGGTATCAAATCTTGCGGCATATTGTACTTATCGTACCCAACCAAATTGCCATTATTGGCTGGCGGGTGAGCCGTGGTTACCCTCTCCCCGCGTTGGCATGTGCGGCAGTCTGGGGGTCTTGTTATTGGCATCCCTCGCCCAGCGGCGGCCACCCGATGGATGGCCATGCTTCAAGCGTACGTAGACGGTAGCGGCACCGGCGACCCAAATACCTTGGTCATTGCTGGCTATGTTGCTCAGGCTGATGAGTGGGCCAAATTCTCTGACGCATGGAAAGAAAGCGCGATCTTGCTGGCTTACGTGCGTTCAAGACGCATGAGATGGCTCAACGTCCAGAGGTTGCCGCCTTTTTCTACAGAACCATCGAAGAGCACAACATATTGGCGGCGATATCCTGCGTGATGGACAAAGCCGCTCTGGTTCGAATTGTAGATGAGTTCGTAGGCCGCTCGATAAGCAATTATCAAAGCCTGATTAACCCGTATTTGTACGCATCCAGATTGATCGTCGAGAACCTAGCGCAAGAGCAGCACAGATTAGGTTTATTCGAACCCATCGATTTCATTTTTGACAACGAATCGGAAAAGGAACGCGTGATTTCAGGTTGGGACTGGTTTCGCAAATCATTTCCGCCAGACGTTCGGCGGCTCATTTGTGACTGCCCAATATACCGGAACGACCAAGATTTTATGCCCCTGCAAGCAGCCGATTTATGGGCGTGGTGGGTGCGCAAGTGGCACCAAGATGGAAACAGGGATGGAGTTAAGCACCTCGATCTACCGTGGGGCGCGAAGCGCGATATTAAACGGCTGCACAGCGTCTACGATGAGGCGGTACTAAGAGGTTGGATAAAAGAGGCAATGTATGAAATGCCGCTTCGCATCGTCCGCCCGAACAATTCACCGAAGCAACGGGGCATAAAAATCACTATGCGTTATGATCCAACGTGCCCTCACAAGTGGCGCGTCTAAGGCTATTTTATCGAGGTTTTCTCGCCGCCTTAGGCGGCATGATCTTGGTGAAAGCTCGTTCGAATTCTTTTCCGATTTCATCGGACTCCAACAGCCGCGCGGCTTCAATGAACCGCGCAGACTGTTCTTTGTCAGTGTTTTTTTGGCCTGAAGCAACTCGCGTCAGCGCGCCGACTGCGGCAACGCCGGCCGCAACAGCAACGCGAGCGGCAAGGTCAGCAGGCAGAGCGCCGCCACCACGCAGATCGCCATCGGAACGCCGAATGCGTCGCCGACCAGGCCGTACAGCGCAGGCGATACCGCGCCCGAACCGATGGTGCCGGTGTAGAAGATGCCGAACATCCGCGTGCGCTTGTCGGGCTCGACCAGCTCCGGCACCGAACCGTAAAGCACCGACGAGGTGCCGTTCAGCATCACGCCGATCAGGGGCAGCAGCACCATCGCGGCTTCGAGCGGCAGCGGCAGCAGCGCGAGAATGCCCGCGGTGGTCAGGCCTTCGGTCAGGCACACCGTACCAATCACGCCAAGCCGCGCACCGATGAAGGCGCAGACCAATTTGCCGACCGCGCCGCCGGCGAAGATGAGCGTCAGCGCGAGGCCTATGGTCGGCAGCGCCGCGCCTTTGCCGATCAGGATGAACGGCAGGAAGATCAGAAGCCCCATGCGGGTGGCGCTGTCGACCATGCCGATGGCGAGCAGCAGCCAAAATCCCGCACGGCTGCGGCTCGCCGGCGCTGAGACTTCGGTTTTGTCGTCGCTCTTGGATGCTGCCGGCGCTTCCGCGACCGTTTTCGGCGTCAGCGCATAGATCACAACCGCAGCGGCGAGGCCGGCAAACCCCAGGATCGCGACCACCGGCCGCCAGGCCATCACGACCAGCAGCAGCGAGGCCAATGCCGGCACCGACATCTTGCCGATGTCGCCCGCGAAATTGTAGGTGCCGAGCGCCTTCAACGATCGCGGGCCCGCGAAGGCGCGCGCCACCAGCGCCGACGCCAGCGGATGCTGCGTGCTGGAGCCAAGCCCGCCGATCAGGAGCGCGATCACCAGCATGACGAAACCCGAGCTGGTGCCAGCAATGAGATAGCCAAGCCCCGACAACGCGGTGCCAATCGCCAGCACCAGCGGCACGCCCAGGCGCTCCGACAACAGCGCCGACGGGATTTGCAGGCCTGCCATCGTCCCGGAATAACAGGTGCGCAGCAGACCCAGCGCCGCATAACCGATGCCGAACTCGCTCTGCCAGATCGGCAGCATCACGTAGATCAGATCGGTGTAGCCGTCGTGCAGCGCATGCGCGCCTGACGCCACGCCAATGGCGCGATGCTCTCTCGCTTTGACTTCGGCCACGTTGACTTGGGCCGCGTCATGTTGTTCGGCCGCCTCGCTGGCCACGGTCATGGCTCGAGCTGGTTACCTCGTTTCGCTCCGGGCGCGTCAAAGACGCGCGTAAACGCGCTGGTGGCGGCTCTGAAGAAAGACCACGCTGACGAACGATATCACCGGTTCGCCCTTCTGGTTCACCCCGATGTTGCGAATCGTGATGATTCCCCAGCCTGGACGGCTGTTGGACACGCGCTTGTCTATAATTTCCGTAGAATACTTGATGGTGTCGCCCACGTAGACCGGCCTAAGCCACTTCATCTCGCGAAAGCCCGGTGACGGCCCAAGCTCCGCGACCGCCTCACCGCGGGCCCGTTGAGCCGCGGCGTAGCGCTCCTGATGCTCGACCATCAGCCGCATCCAGGTCGCGGCGGTGTGCCAACCCGAGGCGCACAGCGCACCGAAGTGCGAGCGCGCCGCGGCCGTCTCGTCGAGATGAAACGGCTGCGGATCGTAGCGCCGGGCGAACCTCTTGATGTCGTCGGCCGTGAATGTGTGGCTGCCGAGATCGATGGGCTCGCCGACCGGAACGTCCTCGAGAAACTTCATGCGGCGTCGCCCTTCTGCCGGCGGCCGATCATCAGCGAGGTGATGAGCACCACGGCCTGGCGGCCCTGCATGTCGGACATCACGAACTCGAAGCGCACCAGGCCCATGTCCGGCCGGCTTTTCGAGGCGCGGGTTTCGAGCACGGTGGCGCGAAACATGAGTTCGTCGTCCGGCCGGACCGGGCGGAGCAGTTTCACCTCGTCGACGCCGGGCGCGCCCATCGAGGCGGACTGGCCGAGGAAGGCATCGACGCACATCCGCATCAGGATGCAGCAGACATACCAGCCGGACGCCGCGAGGCCGCCGAGCATGGTCTCGCGCGCCGCAGCCTCGTCGAGATGCATCGGCTGCGGGTCGAACTCGGCCGCGAACGCGATCATCTCGTCGCGCGGCAGGCGGCGCGGCCCGTGCTCGAAGGCCCGGCCGGGCGTGAAGTCTTCCCAATGAAGCTGAGACACTGGAGGCTGAACTCTCGGCGGGTGAAGTGCTTCGGTAGAACCGCGGCACGACCACGTCAACCCGCGAGCCATCACAGAAAATCACAGGGACGTGCGTCATTGATCCAAAATCCTGCAACGTGACGCCACCGCCCGGCTGATTCTGCCGGCTCACAGCGCACTCAGCGCGCGGAGCGACGGCGCGATCGGCAACCATTCCGGGAGGCGCCGCTTGGCGAGCCAATACGGCCGCCAAAGCGACAGCCATGTGGTGCGATCGAGCGGTCTCCGGTCGCAGGCGCGCCGCTCCAAGTTGATCTGCGAGAAGTCGTGCGTGTTCAGCCATTGGCGCGCCGCCCACCACAGCTCCCGCGAGGCCGAGGCATTTCCTGCACCCTTGAGCTGAACGATGCACGGCAGCGGGTCACCACAACGGAAGCCAAGCTCCAGCGTGGCGACGCGCGCGCCATCCCGCTGGACGCTCCACAGACGCGAGCGGTTGCGCGCCAGCAGGTTGCCGTAAGTGCGAACGCAATTGCTCATGGCGACCGCCTCATCGGTGATCGCGACAATCGAACTCAAAGGCAGGAAGTCGTAACCGGCCACCCGAGCGGGCTTGAGCCACATATCGGCGATCGGCCGATAGCCAAGGTTGACATGCAGGTCGATCATCGTTCGCCAATCGTCGGCAGCCGCAAGGGCCGGACCGATATGCACATCCGGCGTCCACGGCTTGTCGATCAGATAATGTCCGAGCGTTGCGGGCTGACTGGAGAACCACGACCAGAGGCTGACCAGCCGCAATCGCTCGGGATTCACATGCCGGGGCTCGCGGAGAAACTCGCGCGCGATCCACACCGCCGCGGGCTCGTGCGCAAGCTCGGCGACGCGCGCCACGATCTGCAGCCAGGCCGGCGAAAGCTTGCGCGAGCGCGGCAGGTGATTGGCGATATGCCGGCGAAACAGCTCGCCGTCAGGCAGTCGCGGAATTGGACGTGCGAATGCCTCCGGCGGCAATTTTCGGAGCCACATCGGCACGTCAGCCGCCGCCGCGACCTCGGCGAGCGCGCGGCCATCGATCACGTGCGCCAACGCGCGCGCAGCATCAAGCCCCGGCCGCGGAACGGCGAGCGCGAAGAGCAGCGCAGGAAAGCTCGTGGCGAGGTCCGCGACGCGCGAGTGCCGCGTCGCCAGCGCGCACACGGCGCCCTGGAAACGCGGATGGTATCGCCGGAGCTGACGTTCGAGCATGTCGGAACGCACGGCGCCCCGGCACGGGACCCGCAAGAGATTCGAAGTCATGACAACAATTCGGCAGCGCGAACCAAAGAGGTCCGCAGGCAGATTCGATTGAGATGAGGGCTTTAGGATTTCGCCCCGGGATCAATCCCGGGCAGCGCGTCAAATGTCGCGCGTCGAACCCGGGAAGCGCACGGTCGTCAACATGGTCGCCTCCAAGCAATGGTGTTGCGGGGCGCCTCGATAGCTGGTTTTCCGCCGGCACGCAACTCGAGAGTGCGCCGCGCATGAGACTCTATTCACCTGTCGACATTCACTTGGCCGACATTCATCTGGCCGACATTCATCTGGCCGACCAAGTCCGAGGCGCGGCATCAAACGACAATGATTGGCTGGGCTCGCCTCTTTAGCGCCCGATCGGCTCCATTCCGCTCTTCGTGATCGCCGCCGCGGCTTGCGGCGAGGAGAGGAAAGCAATCAATCGCCTGGCGTTGTCGGCCTGACCCGAACCGGCGACGATCGCGGCGGCGAACACTTGGGGAAACTGGATTTCCGGCGCGAGCGCTCCCGCGAGATCGACGCCCTTGGCGGTGATGATTTCGCTGATCGGCATCACCGCGACGCCGGCGCTGCCGTCGACGACCATGGCCACCGCACCGGTGCCGCGCGGCACGATCTTGACGTCGAGCTTGTCGGCAATGCCAAGGCGCGGAAAGAGCTCCTTCTGCAGCCAGATGCCGCTCGTGCTGGCGCCAGAGACGGTCCGCGCCGCCAACACCACCTGCTTGAACGCCTCGACCGTGCCGACGTTCGGTTTTGGCGTGCCCGCCTTGACCGCCACGCCCAAGCCGACGCGCGCGAGGTTCACTTCTGTACCCGTGGCAATCCGTTTGGCGGCAACCAGCTCCTCGAGGCCCTCCTTCGACAGGATCACCACGTCCGCCGTGCTGCCACTTGCGAGCTGCCCGCCGATCGTCTGCGGCCCCGTGCCCTGTGACGCGCCCGATCCGGTCGTGACCTTGATGCCGCTCGTCCGCTCGAACTCCGGCAACAATTGCTCGTAGGCGCCGGAGAAGCCGCCCGACATCAGCACCTTGATTTGGGCTGCGGCGGCGTGAGGCCAGGCCAGCAGCGTTGCGAATGTTGCGATGGCAAGAATTTTCATAAGGGGGCCCCTGTTCTTCAGTCGCTCGTCCACCTTCTGACCGACGCAGTGCTCGCTATAATACATTCCACCCGTTGGATCGCTTTACGCGGTTTGTTGCTCTGTTCAACCGCCGGCAAACTCCTGGATTGCTTTGGCCACAAGCTCGAACTTCTCGAGATGCGGCAGATGTCCGGCGCTGTCGATCATGAGCGGCTTCGCACCGGCGATCCGCTTGGCGAACTCCTGCGCATAGGCCGGGTCGATCACACGGTCGGCCTTGCCCCAGACGATCAGGGTTGGCGCGGCGATGCGATGGATCCGGTGCTTCAGTCCGCGATCGGGCAACGGCCAGACGAACTTGCCGGTGCAGGCCTGCGACCAGATCAACTGGGACAGCGTGTCGACCCGTCCGGCGGGATCGCCCGGCACGGCGAAGAACTTTTTCGCGGCTTCGCCCTCGGGATCGGCGAACAGCGTGGCTTTGCGCTCGCGCTCGCTCAGGATCATCCAGTTCTTCACCGGCAGATCGTCCCGCCAAAGCCCGACCGGATCGATCAGCACCAAACGCGCGGCCGAGCGTGGCATCGCGGCTGCAAGTTCAGCAGCAAGGAGCCCGCCAAAGGAATGGCCGACGACGATGGGCGCATCGAGCTTCAGCGCATCGAGCAACTCGGCGTGGTAGACGGCAAGATCGAGCCAGCTATCGAGCGCGTGCGCTCCTTCGGAGTCGCCCGGCGTCGTGCCGGGAAACCGCGGGGCATAGACGGTGTGCCGGCTGGCAAGCCGCGCCGCAAAGGCCCGGTCCGGCGCCAGCCCCCAAGGCCCGTGCAGATAAAGCAGCGGCGGGCCGCTGCCGGCGATCTCGACATCGGTTTCGATCCGGCCCTGCCAGAGCTTGAGCCTGCGCGTTTCGGAAGACGCCATGACTGTTCTCCGCCGCTACTCGGCCGCGGCCATGGCGCGCGAGGAGGCCTTGAGACGTTCGGGCCACCAGCGATCCTCGTAGTCGCTCCACAGGCCCTGCAGCGACGGCATCACGTCACGCGCGAACAGGTCGATGTTGCGCTTGCAGAGATCCGTCGGCATCGAGCCGAAGTGCAGCAGCGTCAGCAGGTGGCCGACACGGAGGCGCTTCATGTGCTCGACCAGCTGATCGCGCACGGTCTTCGCGCTGCCGACGATCACGAAGCCGTTGTCGTAGAAATCGCGCGCCCGCATTTCGCGCAGGTTGAAGCCGCCGCGCGGATTGTTGGTGAGCGCCTGCACCAGCGCCGGGTATTCGAGACAGCCCGGAATTTGCTGATAGTGCGACGGCGTGTGCAGCAGCTTGCGGAAGAAATACTCGACGTGCGGCGCGTAGAGCTCTTCGGCCTCGGCGTCGGTGTCCGCGACGCCGATCAGCTGCAGAAACGTGTAGCGATACGGATTGTCGTCGCGGCCTTTCTTCGCGGCCAGTTCCCAGTAGCGGTCGGCCGTGTAGGTGGCGTTCTTGGCGCCGTGATAGCTGAGATGGCAGAAGCAGTAGTCGTTGCTGACCACGTACTCCGCCGTCGATGAAATGCCGGAGCCCGGAATCCAGATCGGCGGATGCGGCTGCTGGATCGGCCGCGGCCACAGGTTCACCTTGCCGAGCTGATAATGCTTGCCGTTCCAGGCGAAGAAGTCCTTCGCCGACCACGCCTTCAGCACGAGGCTCAGCGCCTCGCGGTAGCGCTCGCGCTGCTCGATCGGAACGACGCCGTTGGAGATCACGGCATCGGTCGGCAGGCCGGTCGGAAATCCCGCGATCAGCCGGCCGCCGCTGATACAGTCGAGCATCGCATATTCCTCGGCGATGCGGGTCGGCGGGCTGGTCGAAGGCAGCGTCGAGCCAAGCTGGATGATCGCGACGTTCTGGCCGCGGGTCGCCCGCGCCAGCACCGAGCCCATCAGGCTCGGATTGGCCATGAAGCCGTAGGCGTTCTGATGGTGCTGGTTGGTGCAGACGCCGTGGAACCCGGCCGAGGCCGCGTGCAGAATCTCATCCAGCGTGTCGTTGTAGTATTCGCCCACCTTGTCGGCGTCGGCGACATCGAACCACAGCGGATCGACATAGGCGGTCTGGTAGCGGTCCTCGAAGTCGGCAGGCAGATCCCGATACGGCATCAGGTGGAACATGCAGACTTTCATGGACGCTCCTTGGATGCGGCTGTTGTTTGGTAAGCTACGTGGCCGTGCGCCACGGCTCAACGCGCAGGCGCCACGCCGCGCGCATCGCAGTCAGCGCGACTTGTCATAGCTGCGACGTCCCACCGATCATTCCACCTTGATGCCGGCGCGCTTGACGACCGCGGCCCACTTCTCGATCTCGGCCTTCACGAAAGGATCGATGTCCTTCAGCTCCATGTGCGAGGGAGCACCGGCCTGGGCGGCGATGCGCTGCTGGACGGACGGCTCCGCCAAGGCCTTCTTCACTTCGGCGTTGAGCTTTTCGACAATGGCGTCGGGCGTTGCCTTCGGCGCCCAGAGACCGAACCAGGTGTGGTACTCGTAACCCGGCAGACCGGCCTCCTCCATCGTCGGGACATCCGGCATCAGCGACGAGCGCGTCTTCGAGGTGACGGCCAGGGCCCGCACCTTGCCGCCCTGGGCGAGACTCATGGCGGTCGACATGTTGTCGAAGAACACCGGCACGCGGCCGGAGATCACGTCCTGATAAGCCGGCTGCGCGCCGCGATAGGCGACGTGAGTCATCTCGGTGCCGGTCATCATCTTGAACAGCTCGGCCGCCAGATGCTGACCCGTGCCGTTGCCGGCCGACGCATAGTCGACCTTGCCGGCATTGGCCTTGAGATAGGCGATCAGTTCTTTGATCGAGTGCACCGGCAGATCGTTGTTCACGACGACCATGAACGGGTATTCCGCCAGCATGGCGACGGGCCTGAAATCGGCCACCGCATCGTAAGGAAGCTTCGCGTAGAGGCTGGGATTCACGGTCAGATTGCCGTTCAATCCGGTCAGCAGCATGTAGCCGTCAGGCGCAGCCTTCGCGACGGCGAGCGTTCCCACCACCATGCCGGCGCCAGTCTTGTTTTCGACGACGAAACTCTGGTTCATCTGTTTCGAGAGCTGATCGGCGATCAGCCGCGCCACCGTGTCGGTGCCGCCGCCCGCGGCATTCGGCACCACGATGGTGACGGGCCGCGCCGGGTAAGTCTGCGCGCCGGCATGGGCCGACAAGCCGCACACCCCAACAAACGCAAGCGCGATGACGCCGATCAACCGATGCAGCATGGCTTATCCTCCCTGACAGGCTTCTGTGTCGTTGCCGTGATTGTATGCTGGTCGCGCAAAATCGGAAGCGCGCTTCAGGCCGCACCCCGCGCGGCGGGCCACCGCGATCAAATTTCGGATTTCAAATCTCTGAAGGCGTCTTGGATGTATTTCGAGAGCGGACGCTTGCCGTCCTCCTCGATCCAGGTATCGCTGGCGAGGCGCATCGCGCACATCGCCGCCATCGCGACCAGACGCAAGCGGTCGCGGCGCCCTTTTGCCGGCCACAACTCACGCAGCGTCTCGTACAGAACCTGCTCGAACCGCAGAAAACCAATTCCGTGCTGCCGTGCGCGCAGCGCCTGGCGTTCACGCATCAGCCGCGCGAATGCCAGCGACTGGGACGCCGGAAACCGGGCCGCGGCCTTCTGCAGCGCATGGCACGCAACATCGATCGGCGCCTCGGCCGGCGATTTTTCAAGAATCG
Source organism: Rhodoplanes sp. Z2-YC6860 (assembly GCF_001579845.1). Taxonomy (GTDB): domain Bacteria; phylum Pseudomonadota; class Alphaproteobacteria; order Rhizobiales; family Xanthobacteraceae; genus Z2-YC6860. Next base: position 1,726,320 of record NZ_CP007440.1, on the reverse strand, counting down.
ACTCTTTGATGATCTCCTCATAGCCGGTCAATTGGGCGAGGAGGACATCATCCTTGCTCTCGAAATAATAAAAGAACGTCCTGCGGGAAATGCCGGCGGCAGCAGCGATCTCGTCGAGCGTCGTCGCCTCGTAGCCCTTGGCGAGAAACAGGCGCAGGCCGGCATCGGCGATCCGCTGAAACGTCTCGCGCCGCTTCCGCTCGCGCAGTCCTTCCGGCCTGGGTGCGGCATGCCCGGGGGTGACATGCCTGGAGGTGGCCTCACGCATGACGCGGTTCTCGCATAATTCCGTCGAGAATTACACCCAGTGTAACAATGACTTGATGAGCGCGACGGCCAGGGGAGCCCAAGCCAACCGCGACCGCATCGGCCGCGCAGGTCCGCCATAAAGCAGCCACCAAATATTTTTACACTCAGTGCGATTATCGAGCTTCCTCACCGAATGCGCTTCGATCGAAGCGCGGGGCGACAGTGTGTGCAATGGCGACGATCCCGGCTCCTGCCTGTCATCAGGTTCATCTGCCGTGGCGTTCGCCGCCCGGCGCTCGCATGCAGCGCCCCGGAACGCTGCGGCTCTGGTCAGCGGTGGTGTCGCTGAGCTTGTTGGCCGGCGGCTGCGCGAGCGCGCCGCTGGACCGTGCCGGGTCGCTTCGTTCCTATGACAATCTGAAGCCCTCGGATGGGCTGCTCACCCGCACGCTGCTGAATGTGCACAAGGACGATGTGCTCGCGGCAAAAACCGTGGCCATCGTGCCGACCACATTTTCAAGCGCGGCGCCCACGCCCTTCACCGAAGAGCAGCGCAATCTCGTCACCAACGCCGTCGACCGAAGCTTGTGCACAGGCCTGAGCGAGCGCTTCGAGGTGGTCGACCCGTCGCAGCCCGCCGATCTCACGATCCACGCCATCGTGACGCACGTGAATCCGACCGACCCGATCGCGGTCGGCTTTTCCAAAGGCGCATCGGTCGCCAAGTCCGTGCTGCTGCCCGGCGTGCCTGTCCCCGTGCCGCGCATCCCGATCGGGCTCGGCAGCCTGTCGCTGGAAGCCGAGGCGCGCGATCCGCAGGGCAATCAGAAAGCCGCAATGATCTGGGGGCGTGGCGCCACTGCATTCATGGGCTCCGGACGAGTCGCGGAAGAGGCCGATGCCTACAGCCTGGCGGCCGACTTCGGCGGCGACTTCAGCATGCTGCTGGTCAAAGGCGCGACGCCATTCGGTGCGCCGCCATCGATGCCGTCGCACGCGCGCCTGAAGGCCCTTCTCGGCGGCGCCCCGAAGTATCCGGCCTGCGAGTCCTTTGGACGAGCGCCCGGTCTGGTCGGCATGGTCGGCGACAACCTCGGACTTCCGCCGAAGTGGACCGACAAGGGCGCGACGAACGGCCGGGATTAGATCGTCCACAGCACAGCCGCGGCTTGATTGATCGGCCGCGCTGCCTCAAATGACGTCCATGCCGGACGACATGGCCGACCAACCGGGCGATTCACACAGACTCCGACACCCGCGTTTCACCGCGCACGGCGTGCGGCGCGGCGCGATCGAGATTGCGCCCGTTGCGGCATTCGTGATCCCGTTCGGCCTGGCCTTCGGCGTTGCCGCCTCGGCCAAGGGCATCGCGCCGGGCATCAGCATCTTCATGAGCATCGCGATCTTCGCCGGCGCGTCGCAGTTCGCAGCGCTGGACCTCTGGCACGCGCCGCTGCCGCTGGCGACGCTCGCGCTGACGGTCCTCGCGGTCAATGCGCGCCACATCCTGCTCGGGGCGGCGCTCGCGCCATGGCTGCTGCGGATTCCCATTTTCCGACGGTTCGCTGCGCTGTGTCTGATCAACGACGCGAACTTTGCCTACACCATGGCGGCTCAGGATCGCGGCGAGATGGACGCGGGCGTGCTGTTCGGCAGCGGTCTCGTCATGTGGATCATGTGGATCGCGAGCTCGGCCGCCGGCGCCTTGGCGGGCTCGCTGCTGGGCGACGTGTCGCGCTTCGGTTTCGACGCCGTGATGGTGGCCTATTTCACCGCGGTGATTGTCGGGCAATTCAAGGGGGCCGCCGACCTGTTGCCATGGATCGCCGCCGCGACCGTCGCAATCGCCGGCACCTATCTGCTGCCGCCGGGCTGGCACATCGTCGCCGGCGCGCTCGCGGGAGGCGCTGTGGGCGTGTGGCGCCATGGTTGACACCGTTGCGGCGATCGCCGCCGTCACCCTTCTGGCGATCGTCACGATGGCGACGCGGCTCGGCGGCGTCTGGATCATGTCCACCGTCGCCATCACACCGCGCATCGAAGCCTTTCTCAAATATATGTCGGTGTCGGTGCTGATCTCGATCGTTGCCGCGAGCACCTGGTCCAGCACGGCCACGGCGGGACCGCGCATCTGGATCGCGGTCGGCACGGCCGCGCTGGTGATGGCGTTCACGCGCAGCGCCCTCGCCGCCATGCTGGCCGGCACGGCCATTGCGGCCCTGGTCCGAAGCCTGGGGCTCTGAGCCAATCCACCGGCCACAATGCCGGTTTTCGACAGGGCTTCACATCGCGTCCGATCTGCCGCATTAACGGCACGAATCGGACATGATCGTTTTGGATTGCTAGATTCGTCGAAGGCTTCCGGGCGGCAGGAGGATTTATGTTCAGCTTCAACGACCTGTTTCAGTGGGAGCGGTTTGTGACTCCGTCGATCATCAAGCTGTTCTTCTGGCTTGCGGTCGCGATCATCATCCTGTTCGGGCTGTCGGGGATCGCCCAGGCGTTCCGGCTGATCGTGATCAGCCCCGGCGCCGGCATCCTGATGCTGCTCGCCGCGATCGTCGGCGCCATGGCAGGCATCATCTTTGCCCGCATCGCCTCGGAGTTCATCCTGATCGTGTTCCGCATCAACGAGCACCTCGGGGCGCTGCGAAGCCGAGGCGATATTTAAGCAGGACTGTTTGAAATAGAGTCGATCGTGCAACGAGCACCGTCACCCTCCCCTGGAGGGGGAGGGTCGACTGCCGCAGCGAAGCGAAGGCAGTCGGGGTGGGGTGATCCTTCACGACAGAGAAAGTTCACCCCACCCCGCGAGCTTCGCTCGCGACCCTCCCCCTCCAGGGGAGGGTGAGGCACCACCGACGCCGCAGCGGTTGTTTCTCGCTGTGAGTTAAGTCGCAAACCGGAAGTGCATGACGTCGCCGTCGGCGACGACGTACTCCTTGCCTTCCAGCCGCAGACGGCCGGCATCGCGGGCGCCGGCCTCACCGCCGTACTTCACGAAGTCATCGAACGAGATCGTCTCGGCGCGGATGAAGCCGCGCTCGAAGTCGGTGTGGATCACGCCCGCGGCCTGTGGGCCCTTGGTGCCCTTGACGATGGTCCAGGCGCGCGCCTCCTTCGGGCCCGCGGTGAAATAAGTGACGAGATGCAGCAGGTCGTAGCCGGCGCGGATAAGCCGGTCGAGGCCGGTTTCCTTGAGGCCGAGATCGGCGAGGAACATCTCGCGTTCTTCGGCCGGCAGCGCCGCGACCTCCGACTCGATCTTGGCCGAGATCACCACGCAGGCCGCGCCCTCTTCCTTCGCGCGGGCCTCGACCTTCTGCGACAGCTCGTTGCCGTTGGCGGCTGAGGCTTCCTCGACGTTGCACACGTAAAGCACCGGCAACGAGGTGAGCATGCCGAGCTGGTGAAACAGCTTCTCCTCCTCGGGCTTGCGCTCCACGAACCGCGCCGGCTTGCCATCCTTCAGCAGCGTCAACGCGCGCTTGATCAGACTCAGCGCTTCCTTGGCCTCTTTGGCTTCCTCGCCGGAACCCTTGGCTTTCTTTTCCAGATTGTCGACGCGCTTCTCCAGACTGTCGAGATCGGCGAGCATCAGCTCGGTCTCGATGGTCTCGATGTCGGCGGTCGGATCGATGCGGCCTTCGACGTGGGTGACGTCGTCATCCTTGAAGCAGCGCACCACGTGAGCGATGGCATCCACCTCGCGGATGTTGGCGAGAAACTGATTGCCGAGCCCCTCGCCCTTCGAGGCGCCTTTCACGAGGCCCGCGATGTCGACGAACGACAGCCGCGTCGGCACGATCTGCTCGGACTTCGCAAGCTTGGCGAGCGTATCGAGCCGCGGATCGGGCACCGCCACCTCGCCGATGTTCGGCTCGATGGTGCAGAACGGATAATTCGCCGCCTGCGCCGCGGCGGTCTGCGTCAGCGCGTTGAAGAGCGTCGACTTGCCGACGTTCGGCATGCCGACGATACCGCATTTGAAACCCATGATCGTCTCAGTCCCAGTGTCTCGATGTCCGCTGGCGCTGATTTTTTCAACGCACGCGCTTGTTCAGTTCGCAGCCTTTTCAGTTCGCAGCCTTGCCGACGACGACATCCGGGGTGAAGCCCTTGGCGTCCATGGCGAGGTGCACCTTGTTCTGGAAGGTCGAATCCTCGCCGCGCGCCAGCAGTTGCGCGTTGTCGGCGATGATGTCGGTCAACGCCTCGACCCAGGGCCGCTCGCTCTTGGCGAAGTCGTTCAGCACATAGCTCAGCACCTGCTCCTTGCCGGGATGTCCGATGCCGAGCCGCACCCGCCGGTAGTCGTTGCCGATGTGCTCGGTGATCGAACGCAGTCCGTTGTGGCCGGCAATGCCGCCGCCGAGCTTCACCCGCACCTTTGCGGGCGGCAGATCGAGCTCGTCGTGAAACACCACCACATCCGCCAGTGTCGTCTTGTAGAAGTGCATGGCCTCGACCACCGCGCGGCCGGACTCGTTCATGAACGTGCCGGGCAGCAGGAGCTGCACGCGCACGCCATTGATCGGCCCTTCGGTCGCGACGCCCTGAAAACGCCTGCGCCACGGCGGCAAGCCGTGGCGCTTGGCGATGGCCTCGACAGCCATGAAGCCGATGTTGTGGCGGTTGCCGGCATACTTCGCGCCGGGATTTCCGAGCCCGACGAAAAGCAGCATTGCAACCGCCCGCGTGAGGCTTCCTTACTTTTTCGCAGCGCCGCCAGCCGGCGCAGCGGCCGGAGCGGCACCTGCGGCCGGAGCAGCACCCGCGGCAGGAGCCGCGCCCGCAGCAGGAGCAGCGCCTGCCGGAGCAGCCGCAGCCGTCGCAGCGGCGGTGGCCGCAGCAGCAGCCGCCTGAGCCGCCTGACGCAGCTCTTCGGCGTAGCCCGACGGCGGCACCACGGTGACCAGAGTCACGTCGCGGATCGTCGCCGACTTCACGCCTTCCGGCAGCTTGATGTCGCTCAGGTGCATCGAGTGGTTGATCTCGAGCGCGCCGGCGTCGACCTCGATGAATTCCGGAATGGCCTCCGGCTTCACCACCACGTCGATGGTGTGGGCGACGATGTTGACGGTGCCGCCGCGCTTCACGCCCGGCGACTTGTCGGCGTTCGTGATGCGGATCGGCACCGCGACGCGGATCACCGCGCCCTCGCCGAGCCGCATGAAGTCGACATGCAGCGGGTTGTCACGGATCGGATCGAGCTGGAAGTCGCGCGGAATGACGCGGTGCTTCTGGCCGTCGAGCTCGAGGTCATAGATCGTGGTCAGGAACCGTCCGGCATAAACCTTCTGCCGCAGCTCGCTGTAATCGAGCGAAATCGTGATGGGGGGTTTGTTATCGCCGTAGATCACTCCCGGCACTCGACCAGCGCGACGCTCCGACCTGGCGGCCCCCTTGCCTGCCCGCGGACGCGCCGTCGCCTTGATTTCCTTGACGGTCGCCATGACTAAACCTTTCTGAACCTTCGTGTTTCAGCGTTTGATTGCTGGTTTTGTGGTCGCGGCATGCCTCCAGGGGTGCTGGAGCCGCGAAACCGGCGGCTGTATAGCCGCGATGGGGGGTAAAGACAAGGAAAGCGGCAATCTCCGCTGTCATTCCGGGGCGCGCCGAAGGCGCGAACCCGGAATCCAGACCATCGGGACTGCCTGTTGTACTGGATTCCGGGTTCGGCCCTGCGGGCCGCCCCGGAATGACGCCCTACTTTGGCGCCGGAATTAACCCTGCCCGGTCGCCCCCAGCTTGGCCTCCAGCGCAGCGATCCGGGCCTTCAGCGCCTCGTTTTCCTCACGGGCGAGCCGGGCCATGTCTTTCACGGCCTCGAATTCGTCGCGCCGCACCACGTCGAGGTCGGCGAGGATCCGCTCGGCCTGGCTGCGCAGCAGCGTATCGAACTCGCGGCGCACACCCTGGGCGACACCGGCGGCATCGTTCATCAGGCGCGCTGCCTCGTCGAAGAACCGGTTGTTGGTCTGGGTCATCGGTGTCTCCGGGAATGAAATGGTTTGATCCCACCACAATGGCGATGGGATGACGGCGCTGCAAGAGTGCCCGCGCCTTGACTTCGCCGCGTTCCTGACCGCATCAGGGCTTTCACCCTTCGGGCCGCTCCATGCCATCTCTCACATTGCCGTTTCCAGCTTTCGATCCCGTGCTGGTCACGATCGGGCCGTTCTCGATCCGCTGGTACGCGCTGGCCTATATCGTCGGCATCCTGCTCGGCTGGCTCTATGCCCGCACCCTGATCAAGAATGACCGGTACTGGGGCGGGCCGGCGCCGCTGACCCTCATCGACTTCGACGACTTCGTGCTGTGGGTGACGCTCGGCATCATTCTCGGCGGCCGCACCGGCTATGTGCTGTTCTACAATTTCCCGCACTTCATGCAGAACCCGCTCGAAATCGTGCAGCTCTGGAAGGGCGGCATGTCGTTTCACGGCGGCTTCATCGGCTGCGTGCTTGCCGTGGTGCTGTTCGCGCGCGTGCGCGGCATTCCATTCCTGTCGCTCGGCGATCTGACCTGCGCCACCGCCACCATCGGACTGCTGCTCGGCCGCTGCGCCAACTTCATCAATGGCGAGCTCTGGGGCCGCCCGACCGACGTGGCCTGGGCCATGGTGTTTCCAGGCGCGGGCCCGCTGCCGCGCCATCCGAGCCAGCTCTACGAAGCGTCCCTCGAAGGGCTGGTGCTGGGACTCGTGCTGTTTCTCTGCATGCGGGCCGGCGCGCTGAAGCGGCCCGGACTGACGATCGGGCTGTTCGCTGTGGGCTATGCGATCGCGCGAATCATCTGCGAGTTTTTCCGGGAACCCGATGTGCAGCTTGGCTTCCTCTGGGGCGGCGCAACCATGGGCCAGCTTCTCTCGATACCACTGATGCTGGTGGGTTTCGGTTTTATCGCTGTGGCGCTGAAGCGGCCGCCATTGCCGGCCGGTCAACCCACCGCCTAAAGTCGGCGCCATGGACCTGTCGCCACTCGAAAACGAAATCCGAAAGCGCATCAAGCTCGCCGGACCGATGCCGATCCGGCAGTTCATGACGATGTGCCTGACCCATCCGGATTACGGCTACTACGTCACCCGCGATCCGTTCGGAGTGTCCGGCGATTTCATCACGTCGCCCGAGATCAGCCAGGTGTTCGGCGAATTGATCGGGCTCTGGGCCGCATCGGCGTGGCACATGATGGGTCAGCCGGAGAATGTGCGGCTCATCGAGCTTGGCCCCGGCCGCGGCACCATGCTGATCGATGCGATGCGCGCCGCGCAGGTGGTGCCCGCCTTCCGCGCGGCGATCGTGCTGCATCTGGTCGAGATCAACCCCAAGCTCCGCGAGCGGCAGCAGCAGATGCTCGGCACCATCGACGTGCCGGCGATGTGGCACGAGACGTTCGACGAGGTGCCCGACGGGCCTGCCATCATCCTTGCCAACGAGTTCTTCGACGCGCTGCCGATCAACCAGGCGATCAAGCAGTTCAACGGCTGGTACGAGCGCGTGGTCGAGGTCGATGCCTCCGGCAATCTGGCATTCGGAATCGCGAGCGACGTGATCCCGTTGTTCGACCAGTTGGTGCCACCAGCCGTGCGCGACGCGCCGGTCGGCTCGATCTACGAATGGCGCACCGACAACCTCGCGCTCGCCATCGGCCAGCGCATGAGGCGTGAACTGGGTGCGGCGCTGATCATCGACTACGGGCATCTGAAGAGCGCGGCCGGTGACACCTTGCAGGCGGTCGGCAACCACAATTTCGTCAGCGCGCTGCACAATCCCGGCGAGGTCGATCTCACAGCGCACGTCGATTTCGAGGCGATTGCTTCGACCGCGGACAGCATGGGCGCACGCATTCACGGTCCGGTCGATCAGGCGCGGCTGTTGCGCAATCTCGGCATCGAGAAGCGCGCCGCCGCGCTGAAAACCTATGCGTCGCCCGAGAAGGGCGCGGAGATCGACAGCGCCTGCCAGAGGCTTCTCGGCCAGGGCCGCGGCGGCATGGGCAGGCTGTTCAAGGCGCTGGCCATCACGCACCCGGATATGAAGACCGTCCCGGGCTTCGAGTAACAGAGACCAACCTGAATGCTCCAGGCCCGCTCGCTCACCGACCTGCCCGGTATCCGCCACGCTTTCTTCACGCGCACGGGCGGCGTGTCGGACGGCATCTATGAAAGCCTGAACGGCGGGCTCGGCTCCGGCGACGCGCCGGCGAAGGTCGCGGAGAACCGCGCCCGGATGGCGGCGGCCATTGGCGTGACGCCGGAGAACTTTCTCAGCGTCTATCAGATCCATTCGCCGAATGTGGTGGTGGCCGATGCGCCGTGGCCGGCCGCGGAGCGGCCGCGCGCCGACGCCATCGTGACCCGCACGCCGGGGCTGGGCGTTGGCATCGGCACCGCCGACTGCGGTCCCGTGCTGTTCGCCGACGGCGAGGCGCGCGTGGTCGGCGCGGCCCATGCCGGCTGGCGCGGCGCGCTGACCGGCGTGCTCGAAGCAACCATCCACGAGATGGAGCGGCTCGGCGCCAAGCGCGAGCGCATCGCCGCCGCGGCGGGTCCGATGATCAGCCAGCGCAATTACGAAGTCGGCCAGGATTTGATCGATCGGTTTCTGGCCGACGACAAGACCAACGCGCGCCACTTCGCCAAAGGCGAACGCGCCGGTCACGCCATGTTCGATCTGCCGGGCTATGTGGTCGAACGCCTGAAGCGGGCAGGCCTGACGCAGATCGAAAATCTCGGCCTCTGCACTTACGGCGATCCGGCGCAGTTCTATTCGTACCGGCGCTCGACGCATCGCAAGGAGCCGGACTACGGCCGGCACATCAACGCGATCGCGATCAATAGCGAATAGAATCAATCTTCTATTCGCTGTTCGCTCCTCCACAGCCTCGACCGATTCCAGTTCGGTGCGATGGACCGCGGCGGCAAATGCCGCTACCGTTCGCAGGGGTATGGTCCGGTCGTCTCGATTCAAATGAGAAGACGGCGGTCCAGCAGGGGTCGTCAATGCGGTGCGGTGGAGTCCGGCGCGCGTTCTGCGTGCCGACGCGTCTGTCACACGAGTCTGTGTCGCGCCTGGCCGGCGTCGTGGCTGCAGCCCTGCTCGCAGCGCTCGTGGCCGGTTGCGCGTCGCAACAGGCGGCGCAATTCGCGCCGACGACCGTGGCCTCGGTCCAGGGTGCAACCATCACCTTCGATTCGATCGACGGCCCTCCGCCCGAGGTGTTCAAGAAGCTCGTCGCCTCGCTGAACGAGGAGGCCGCGGCCCGCCAGATCGCCGTGGTGCCGCGGCAGGCCGCTGCGACCTTCCGGGTTCGCGGTTATGTCACAGCCCTGGTCGACCGCGACAAGACCTCGTTCTCCTGGGTCTGGGACGTTTATGACGCCGACAAGCACCGGGCGTTGCGCATCAACGGCGAGGAACCGGCCGGCGCCCACCGCGGCAAGGATGCTGGTAAGGACGCTTGGACGGTGGCCGACGAGCGGGTGCTGCGCGACATCTCCCGGGCCGGCATGGAGCGGATCGCGACCTTCCTGGCAACGCCCGGCCAGGCTCAGCCCCCGGTCACCGAGCCGCTGCTGCCGGTGCTGGTGTCAAATCGCGACGATTCGCCGGAAGCTGCCGGCATTTTCCGGACAACGGCCGTTTCCGAGCCCGAATCCACGCCCCAAAGCGAGCCACCGGCTGAGGCGACCAGCAAGGCGCCTGCGCCTTCAGCGACCCCCGCCAGGCGGCGCCCGGCGGCGGCTGCACCCGCCACCCGGTCAGCCGCCGTGACACCCGCGGTCCTCGAACAATAGGCGGATCACCGTCCCGGCTGTTGCCGGCAGGCCCGCATCGGAAAAACTTGCGGGACAATGAAACCCCGCATATTGCAAGGGCTCGGAGCCCCTTGGTACACCCCGTCAATGCTGCGTACGCTGATCGACCCCCAGGAGCGCGCCATGGCGGCCAAGAACGGAGCAATCAAGCTCGTCGCCGGCAACTCCAATCCCAAGCTGGCCGAGGCCATTGCCTCCTACCTCGCGACGCCGATGGCGGCGGCGGTGGTGCGGCGCTTCGCCGACATGGAGGTGTTCGTCGAGATCCAGGAGAACGTCCGCGGCGCCGACGTCTTCGTGATCCAGTCGACGTCCTATCCGGCCAACGACCACCTCATGGAGCTGCTGATCATCATCGATGCGCTGCGCCGCTCTTCAGCGCGCCGCATCACCGCGGTGGTGCCGTATTTCGGCTATGCCCGGCAGGATCGTAAGCCCGGGCCGCGCACGCCGATCTCGGCCAAGCTCGTCGCCAACCTGATCACCAATGCGGGCGCCGACCGCGTGATGACGCTCGACCTGCACGCCGGTCAGATCCAGGGCTTCTTCGACATCCCGACCGACAACCTGTTCGCTTCGCCGGTGATGGTCCGCGACATCAAGGAGCACTACAAGCTCGACAACCTGATGGTGGTGTCGCCCGACGTCGGCGGCGTGGTGCGCGCCCGCGGCCTTGCCAAGCGCATCAACGCGCCGCTCGCCATCATCGACAAGCGGCGCGAGCGCGCCGGCGAATCCGAAGTCATGAATGTGATCGGCGATGTCGCCGGCCGCACCTGCATCCTGATCGACGACATCGTCGACTCCGGCGGTACGCTGGTGAACGCCGCCGAGGCTCTGATCAAGAACGGCGCCGAAGCGGTAACCGCCTACATCACGCACGGCGTGTTGTCGGGCGGCGCGGTGGCGCGTGTCACGGCATCGAAGCTCAAAGAACTGGTCATCACGGATTCCATCCAGCCGACCGAAGCGGTGCGCGTGGCGCGCAACATCCGCGTGCTGTCGATCGCGACGCTGATCGGCGAAGCGATCGGCCGCACCGCCGCCGAAGAATCCGTCTCCAGCCTGTTCGATTAACAATCTATCCACATTCAAACCGGCGGCCTGACAGCCCGAGAATCGAGCCTCTATGCAGGTTCTCGCGTTACCTGTGAATTGCGCGACGATTCAATGACTTCGTTGTAGCACCCCAGCGTTGCGGGCCGAGTCGAACCGCGTATATTCAGTCCTGCAAGCGATTCGCGGCGATCGAGTCAATGGATCGTCGGTTCGGAGACCTTGCGTCTCACCGGAACGGTGTCGGAGTCATCGCGTGCCGTATTGCGTCGCGTGCGCGTGAGTTTGCGCGCGCCAGCTCACTTCCAGGCGACTGAAACAGGATACGGCATGGCGCAATTCCAGCTTCCAGAGCAGTCTCGAGCGAATCCGCTCGACGTGGTCGAGAGGATCGCGGCGATCAACGATTGGTCGTTCGAGCGCGCTGGCGAGGACGAGATCACGATGCTGGTTGGCGGCCGCTGGAGTGACTACCAGGTGTCGTTCACCTGGATGCACGACATCGAAGCGCTGCATCTGGCCTGCGCCTTCGACATCAAGGTGCCGGAGCGCCGCCGCAACGAGGTGCAGCGGCTCATCGCCATGATCAACGAGCAGCTCTGGGTCGGGCACTTCGACCTGTGGAGCAGCGACGGCATGGTGATGTTCCGCCATTCGCTGGTGCTGGCCGGCGGCGTCGACGCCACGAGCCAGCAGTGCCAGGCGCTGCTGGCGAGCGCGCTGGAGGCTTGCGAGGGCTATTTCCCGGCCTTCCAGTTCGTGGTCTGGGCTGGCAAGCCGGCTCGCGCCGCGCTGGACGCTGCGATGTTCGAGACCTCGGGCGAGGCTTAAGCCTTTTCGCACTGCTCTATCCACGTCATGGCCGGGCTTGTCCCGGCCATCTCGTTTAGGGAGGCACAACTGTGCCATCCTTATCGAGATGCCCGGCCCAAGGCCGGGCATGACAGCGGAGCAAGTGCGCCATCATGCCGAAATTGCCAACACCAAACTCCCTCGCCTCCATTCCCGGCACGTTGGTGCTGGTCGGCGCCGGCAAGATGGGCGGCGCCATGCTCGACGGCTGGCTCGCCCGTAAGCTGCCGCCGAAGAAGGTCGTCATCATCGACCCGCAGCCGTCGAAGCAGATCAAGGCGCTGGCCAGGCGCGGCGTCCGCATCAACCCCAAGGACGCAATCGCTAACGTCGCCGCCATGGTGCTCGCGGTGAAGCCGCAAACAGCACCCGATGTGCTGCCGACGCTTGCGTCGCTCGCAGGACCCAAGACTGTCGTGGTCTCGATCATGGCCGGCCGGCCGCTCGGCTTCCTCGAAAAGCATTTCGGAACGTCCGCCGTGGTGCGCGCCATGCCGAACACACCGGCCGCGATCGGCCGCGGCATCACGGTCGCGGTCGGCAATGCCAAAGTGAAAGCGCCGGCGAAGAAGCTTGCGCATGGCCTGCTCGCCGCGACCGGCTCGGTCGAATGGGTCGACGACGAAGCGCTGATGGATGCCGTCACCGCGGTGTCGGGCTCGGGTCCCGCTTATGTCTTCCTGCTCGCCGAAGCGATGGCGCAGGCAGGCTTAGCCGCAGGGTTGCCGAAAGAGCTTGCCGAGAAGCTCGCGCGCGAAACCGTCGCAGGCTCGGGCGAGCTTCTCCACCGCTCGCCGCTTCCGGCCGCGACGTTGCGCCAGAATGTGACATCGCCCGGTGGCACCACGGCTGCCGCGCTTGATGTGCTGATGAGCGCGGATGGCGTGCCGCCGCTGATGACCAAGGCGATTGCGGCGGCGACGCGGCGAGGCAAGGAGCTTGCCGGGTAGCGTCGCCTTGCTTGAGTTGCCTTGGAATGGCCGGGCCGCAGCACTAAGTTAGCAGCAATGTAACCAGGAGGCGCGTCATGGCCCGCAAAGCCGCCCGTTCCAAAGCCCGCCGCTCCACTCCCGCCGCCCCGCCGCCCGCCGACACGCCTCGCGCAAAAATCGTCGAAGCCTTCATGGCGCTGCTCGCCGAGCAGCCCATCGAGAAGATCGGATTTGCCGATCTCGCTGAGCGCGCCGGTGTCTCGCTCGCCGAATTGCGCGGTGAATTCTCCTCGACGATGGCGATTCTGGCCGCTCACGTGAAGGATCTCGACCGCCAGGTGCTCGCTGGCGGCGATGCCGATATGGATGAGGAAGACCCCCGCGAGCGGCTGTTCGACGTGCTGATGCGCCGCCTGGAACTGCTGGCGCCGCACAAGGAAGCGGTGCGCTCGCTGATGCGCTCGGCGCGGCGCAATCCGCCGCTGACGCTGGCGCTCAACGCCATGACGGTGCGCTCGCAGCAGTGGATGCTGACCGCGGCCGGCATCAACGCCTCGGGCCCGAAGGGCATGGTGCGAGCGCAAGGGCTGGCGATGCTGTTCGCCAATGTGCTGCGCACCTGGGTCGATGACGACGACGATCAGACCAAGACGCTGGCGGCGCTCGACAGCCAGCTGGCGCGCGGCCAGCGCCTCGTCGGCCTACTCGACGAACTCTTGCGCATTCCCGAAGCCGCTTGCGCGTTCCGTGACCGGCTGCGCGGCGCCCGCAGAAGCCGCCGCGAGCGATATCGGGATGAAGATTACGACGACCGCATCGCGTTGTAGCGCGGTCTATTCGGCGGCAACCAGCGGCGTGGGCTTCGACAGGCCGCCGAAACGGCGGTCGCGGCGCCAGAAATCGGCGACGCAGGCGCCCAGGCCCTCGGCGTCAAAGTCGGGCCACAGCGCGTCGATGAAGCAAAGCTCCGCGTAGGCCGACTCCCAGAGCAGGAAATCCGACAACCGCTTCTCGCCTCCGGTGCGGATCAAGAGATCGACCTCATGGCCGCACGCGGCCTCGGGTCCTGCGAGAAAGCGATCGAAGGCTTCGCGCGACGGCAGATGATCGGGCTGCCAGCGCGCCGCCGCGGCCGCGATCGCATCGCGTGACGAATAATCGAGCGCGATCCGCACATGCAGCCGCGTACCCGTCGACGACGCCTGCTCGGCCTGGGTGATCTCCTCGGCCAGGCCGTCCGGCAGCCGGTCGCGCCGGCCGATCACGGTGAGCCGCACGCCGTTGTCGATCAGCCGGGCCAGCTCGGCGCGCAGATAGTGCCGCAGCAGCGCCATCAGCGCGCTCACCTCCTGCGAAGGCCTGCGCCAGTTGTCGGACGAGAACGCGAACAGCGTGAGCGTTCCGATGCCAAGGTCGGGCGCGGCCTCGACCACGCGCCGCACCGTCTGTACGCCGGCACGATGGCCGGCGGAGCGCGGCAGGCCGCGTCGCGTCGCCCAGCGGCCGTTGCCGTCCATGATGATCGCCACGTGCAGGCGACCCTGCTGCACCATCTCGCTTTGCATTACAAAGTCTCCATGTAAAAATTTTTCAAGTCGGTTTCAGCTTGCCGAGGCCGAGCGACGCGAGATCCGTCACACCGGCGCTTTTGGCCGCGCGCGCAGCGTCGCGCACCACCTGCTCCAGCACCTTGAGATATTCGACATAGCGCTTGCGGCCGAGCGCAGTGATCCGGCAGGTGGTCTGCGGGCGGTTGTGCTCGTAGCCCTTCACGATCTCGATCAGCTTGGCTTCTTCCAGCACCGCCAGATGCCGGCTGAGATTGCCGTCGGTGAGCGCGCACATCTTCTTGAGTTCGCCGAACACAACCCCTTTGGGATGGGCGATCAGCGAGGTCAGCACGCCGAGCCGGGCCTTCTCGTGAATGACGCGGTCGAGCCCGTCATAGGCGAAGCGGCCGCTTTGATCGTTCTTCTGGTTATTGTCCGGCATCGCCGTCCTCAGTGCTGGTGTCGCCCACGCCCCAATAGAGAATCGCAGCCATGGCAAGCTGCCCCGCTCCAAACGGCAGCGCCATGGCCCAGGGCGAGAGCGCGTGCACGCCGTGGGCGTAAGCGAGACATGCCAGGCCCGAACCGAGATACCAGACGCCGACCGCGAACATCGGCTTCGGCAGCGAGCGGCACGAGGCGATGAAGCCCAGGCTGAAGATCAGTTGCCACAGCCCGGGCAGCATCCACAGCGTGTCGGGCGCAAAGCGAAACAGCACGAAGGTGAGAAGCGCGCCGGCAACGCCTGCCGGAATGAACTGTTCGGTCGCGGCATGGATCATCTCATCGGCGATCCCGGAATGAATCCATCGCGTGCGCGCGATCATCTCGCTGCCGATCAGGATGACGCAGATGACAGCAGTCGCGATCCACAGCATCAGATAGCCGGCCATTTCGGCCGCAGGATCAGGCAGCCAGAGCTGCTGCGCCACGCCCGCGGCGACCGCAAGCACCGCGGTCGCCGCCACCGTCATAGGACCATAGCCGCGGAACTCGGCACCGCGCGCCACCTGGGTGCGAATCTCGGCGATGTCGGCCAAAGCCCGTTCAAGGTCTTTCATCGGCCCCCATGGCATCGGGCGGAACTTTACAACGCAAAGTACACTGAGCTGTAAATAGCGGCAACGGCTTTTTCAAGGCGACGGGCTGAATGGTTAGCGACCGACGCTTTTCAATGCGAGAACGCGGCCGCCCAGCGCGATCGCGAGCGCCAGGATCATCAGCATACCGCCAATCGCAAACGTGATCCGCATCCCCATGGCCAACGCGTTGGGCTGCGCCGTTGCGACATCGTGCGCCGACGATGCGAGAGCGAACACGGCGCCCATCACCGATGCACCGGTGATGAGCCCAAGATTGCGGGACAGATTGAGCATGCCGGAGACGACGCCGCGCTGCTGCGGCTGAATATCGGTCATGACCGTCGTGTTGTTCGCGGCTTGGAACACCGCATAACCGCCGGTCATGATCGCCAGCGACGCGACATAGCTCGCGATGCCATCGGGCAGCAACGACAGAAGGAAGCACCCGGCCGCGATCCCGGCGAGTCCGACGAAGATCATCCGCTCGGCGCCGAAACGGTCCGCGATGCGGCCGGCCGGCACTCCGGTGAACGCTGCGACCAGCGGACCAACGGAGAGAACGAGCCCGACGAGGGCCGCCTGAAGTCCGAACGCGCCGGCGAGATAGAACGGCCCGACCACCAGCGTTGTCATCATGACGGTCGAGACCAGCACGCTCGTCGCGAGGCCGGCGCTCAAGACCGGATTGTCGAACATCTTGAGCCGGACCAGCGGTGAAGAGGCCTTCCCCTCGACGAGCACGAACACGCCCGCGCCAATCAACGCTGCCGACAGCAACGCAACATTGAGCGCGCCGAAGCTGCCACGACCCAACGTCATCGCAAGCGCATAGGCCGCAAGCGTCAACGCCAGGAGCAGCGTGCCTGGATGGTCGAAGCCTGCCCGCTCGGGCTGCCGCGGGCGATCTGCAGGCAGATACCGATACGCGAGCAGCAAGGTGAGCAGGCCCAACGGCACGTTGATCAGAAAGATCGCCCGCCAGCCGAAACCTGCAATCAACGCACCGCCGAGCGACGGACCCAGCGTGGTGCCGATCGCCGACATGGTGCCGAGCAGGCCCATGGCGCTGCCGGTTTTCTCTTTGGGCACTGTGTCGCTCACGAACGCCATGGTGAGCGCCATCATCACGGCCGCACCAAGCCCTTGCGCGGCGCGGGCGGCGATCAGCAGCCAGAGCGTCGGCGCCAGACCGCACAGGATCGAAGCGAGCGTGAACAGCGTGAGCCCGGCGAGCAGCAGACGGCGGCGACCCACGAGATCGCCGAGCCGCCCGGCGCTGACGATCAGCGTGGTAACCGCCAGAAGATAAGCGAGCACGACCCACTGCACGGCCTGGAACGAGGCACCGAACGCCTGCGCCAGCGTCGGCAGACCGACATTGGCGATGCTGGTGCTGAGCGACGACAGCAGCATGGAGAGCGACAGGCTCGCCAACACCTGGCGAGCGGAGAATGACTGTTCTGCGCTCACGGCCTGCGCCTCGCCTTGCCCTGCAACGGTCGGTTTCAACGTCAACTCCGAGATCTGGCCCCGCGGTCCAAATCTAGCCCCTGCGGCGATATGGCGTAAGATGCACGAGTTGCATGTTATTCGTGCGTTCAACGCCACATCGCTTCCAAACCATGCTATGCATCCATCATGCCGCGGCCCGATCTCAATCTGCTGGTGACCCTCGACGTGCTGCTCGCCGAAGGCAGCGTGGCGCGCGCCGCGCACAAGCTGCGGCTGAGCCCGTCGGCGATGAGCCGCGCGCTGGCGCGGTTGCGCGACACGATGGGCGATCCGCTGCTGGTCCGCGCCGGACGCGGCCTCGTGCCGACCCCGCGCGCGCTCGAGCTTCGCGGGCGCGTCGGCCAGCTGGTGCAGGACGCCGATGCGGTGTTGAGCCCCACCGAGGCGCTGGACATCAAAGAGCTCAACCGCACCTTCACGCTGCGGACCAGCGAAGGGTTTGTTGAGAGCTTCGGACCCGACCTTATTGCCCGCGTCGGCCGGGAAGCGCCGCGTGTGCGGCTGCGCTTCATGCAGAAGGCCAGCAAGGACTCGACGCCGCTGCGCGACGGCACGGTCGATCTGGAAACCGGCGTGGTCGGGGATTCCATCGGTCCGGAGGTGCGCGCGCAGGCGCTGTTCCGCGACCGGTTCATCGGCGTGGTGCGAAAGGGCCATCCGCTGAGCCGCGGCAAGATCACCACCGCCCGCTATGCGGCCGGCCGGCACGTCATCGTCTCGCGGCGCGGGCTCGACAACGGCCCGATCGACGAAGCCTTGCAGCCGCTCGGGCTCGAACGGCAGATCGTCACCATCGTCGGCGGCTTTGCCACCGCGCTGGCGCTGGCGCGCTCGTCGGACCTCATCGCCAGCGTGCCCGAACGCCACACCGGCAGCCTGCGTGCCGGGATGCATAGCTTTCGCCTTCCCGTCGCGGTGCCCGAGATCACGATTTCGCTAATCTGGCATCCGCGGCTCGACGCTGCCCCCGCGCATCGCTGGCTTCGCGGCTGCGTGCGCGACGCCTGCATGAAGCGGACCGCCGGTCGGCCATAGAGACATCACAAAGCCGGCGGTTTAGTTTTGCGGCTTACTTCCTTGCCTCATGCTTTCGCGCTTCAAGAGAAACACCATGACCATCAACCGGCGCCGGTTTCTCCATCTCGCGGCGTCCTCTGTGGTTGCGCCGGCGTTGATCGGCCGCGCGGCCGGGCAGGAACGGACCTGGCGGAGCGGTACGCCGTTCACGCTGGGCGTTGCGGCCGGCTGTCCACGGCCGACCGGCTTTGTGCTGTGGACGCGGCTCGCGCCGGAGCCTTTCGTTTCCGAGTCCGGCCTGCTTGGCGGCATCAGCGGACCGACGATCGACGTCGGTTACGAGATCGCACGCGACGATGCGTTCCAGGACATCGCGGTGCGCGGCATCACGTCGGCCGACCGGGATTTCGCCTATTCGGTGCATCTGGAGGTCGACGGCCTCGAGCCCGGCCGGCCCTATTGGTACCGCTTCATGAGCGGCGAGGCTGTGAGCCGCACCGGACGCGCCATGACGGCGCCGGCCGCGGGCGCCGATCTCGATCGCCTGCGCTTCGGCACCGTATCCTGCTCGCATTATGAGCTTGGCTATTTCTCGCCCTATCGGCATCTCGCCGACGAGCATCCCGATCTCGTGATGTATCTCGGCGACTACATCTACGAATACATCGAGAAGCGGCATCCGACCGTGCGGGCGCACAGCGACGGTGTCGAGGCGACGACGTTGCCGACCTACCGCAATCGCTACGCGCAGTATCACACCGATCCCGACCTGCAGCGGCTGCGCGCCGAGGCGCCGGGGCTGATCACCTGGGACGACCACGAGGTCGAGAACGACTACGGCGACCAATGGTCGGCGAACTTCATCGCGCCGGAGCAGTTCCTGCTGCGCCGCGCCGCGGCCTACCGGGCCTTCTACGAGCACATGCCGCTGTCTCCGCGGCTGTCGCGGCCCAATGGCCCGAGCATGCGCATCTACGACCGCTTCGATTTCGGTAAGCTGGCACGGGTCTCGATGCTCGACGGCCGGCAGTATCGCTCGCGCGGGGCGTGCTATGGGCCGCCGCGCAAGGGGCGCGGTCATCTCGAGACCGCGGCCAGCTGTCCGGAGCTGTTCGACGAAAACCGCTCGATACTCGGCACCGAGCAGGAGGGATGGCTGTATCTCGGCTTCGCGCAATCACCGGCGCGCTGGAACATCCTCGGCCAGGACGTGATGATGGCACGGCTTCGCACCAATGAGGGCGATCTGCGCGACGCCCATTGGACCGACGCGTGGGACGGCTATCCATCGAACCGCGCGCGGGTGCTGCAGCACATCAGCGACGCCAAGGTCAGCAATCCGGTGGTGTTCAGCGGCGATATTCACTCGTACTGGACCAACGACCTCAAGCTCGATTTCGACAAGCCGAGTTCGCCAGTGGTGGCGACCGAATTCGTCGGCACATCGGTCACCGCAACGCCGCCGCCGGAAGAGCAGATGCGGCGCTATGCGCGGGACAATCCGCACATCCGTTTCTTCGAGCCCAAATTCCGCGGCTATGTGTCGGTGGATCTGACGCGCGAGCGGATGCAGACGCGCTATCGCACGGTGTCGGATGTCACCGATCCGCAGGCCACGGTGTCGACACTGAAGAGCTATGTGGTCGAGAGCGGAAAGGCCGGGGCGATCGAGGGCTAATAGAGCCCCACGGTCATTCCGGGGCGCGAGCGCAGCGAGCGAACCCGGAATCCAGACGCAAGCGCCGCCTTCTCGAATGGATTCCGGGTTCGCGCCTTCGGCGCGCCCCGGAATGACTCGTTGCTACACCGGCACCCTCACCCGCACGCGCAGGCCGCCGAGCGGGCTCGAATCCAGCGTGATGTCGCCACCATGCGAGCGGGCGATATCGCGGGCGATGGCGAGGCCGAGACCCGTGCCGCCCTCGTCCTGATTGCGCGCGTCGTCGAGCCGCAGGAACGGCTTGAACACGTCCTCGCGCAGATGCGTCGGAATGCCGGGGCCGTCGTCGTCGACCGTGACGGTGAGATAGCGATGGTCGCGGTGCCCGGTGATGTCGATGGTGTCGGCAAAGCGCGCGGCATTCGACACGAGATTGCCGAGGCAGCGCTTGAAAGCCGCGGGCTTCACGGTGACGATCGGATAGCCGTGGAACGCCACGTTGGTCTGGTGGCCGTTGCGCTCGGCGTCGGTCTTCAGCTCATCGAGGAATTCGGCCATGTCGGTCGGTTCGGCCTGCTCGCCGGTGTCGCCGCGGGCAAATGACAGATAGGCCTCGAGCATGCGGCCCATCTCGTCGACGTCCTTCTTCATCGCCTCGATCTCAGGGCTGTCGCCGAGCAGCGCCAGTTCAAGCTTGAAGCGCGTGAGGATGGTGCGCAGGTCATGCGACACGCCTGCGAGCATCGCGGTGCGCTGCTCCATGGCGCGCTCGATACGCTGCCTCATCTCCATGAACGCCTGCGCCGCACGCCGCACCTCGCGGGCGCCGCGCGGCTTGAAGTCCGGCGCATCGCGGCCCTTGCCGAAGCTCTCGGCGGCGTCGGCCAGCCGAAGGATGGGCCTGATCTGGTTGCGCAGAAAGCCAATGGCCACCGTGAGCAGCACCAGCGATGTGCCGACCATCCAGAGCAGGAAGATCTCCGAGTTCGACGCGTAGGCTGCGCTCCGTCGCGCGAACACCCGCATCACGGCGTTATCGAGCTGGACCCTGACCTCGACCAAATTGGAACGGCCCACCGTGTCGATCCAGAACGGCCGGCCGATCTGCTTGCGCAATTCCACCGACAACGCCTGATCGAGCAGCGAGAAGAACGGCTTCGGTCCCGGCGGCGGCATGTCGGCGAGCGGCAGGAAATCGACCGTCAGCCCCATGCGGTTCTGCGCGATCCCCCTCAGTCGCGAAAAATCGGGGTCCTGCGGATAGACCCGCGTCATCTCGGCGAGCGAGGCGATGTCGCCGACCACGGCGGCCGAGAGGTTGCGCGTCACCAGATTCCAGTGCCGCTCCATGAACACGAAGGCGACCACCGACTGCAGGATCACCATCGGCGCGATGATGATCAGCAGCGCGCGAGCGTAGAGACCTTTCGGCAGCCAGTGCTTGAGCCAGGCGTCGAAACGCTTCCAGCGCTCCGTTGCGTGAAATGCCGCAGACCGGACATGGGACGCCGCCGTGCGCAAATGTGCGAGGCCGACGTCAAGGCTCGTCATGGCGAAATCACCAGCCGGTAACCGGTGCCGCGCACCGTCTGAATGAACAGCGGATTGGTCGGATCGACCTCGATCTTGCGGCGCAGCCGGTTGATCTGCACGTCGACCGCGCGCTCGTTGACGCTGCCGCCGTTGCCGGCGAGCGCCGCACGCGGCACGGTCTCACCGGGTGCGCTCGAAAGCACAGTGAGCATCTCGCGCTCGCGGTCGGTGAGGCGGATCGCCTCTTCGCCGCGGCGCAGTTCGGCGCGCGCGATGTGATAGACGAACGGACCGAAGCGCGCCGACTCTGGTGGCGGCGTCGCCGCGGGCTTGGCGCGCTTGAGGATGTTGGCGATGCGCAGCGCCAGTTCGCGCGGCTCGAACGGCTTGGAGACGTAATCGTCGGCGCCGATCTCCAATCCGGCGATACGACTCTCGGCGCCGTCGCGCGCGGTCAGCATCAGGATCGGCACAGCGGACGACTTGCGGATGTCGCGGGCGAAATCGAAGCCGTTCTCGCCGGGCATCATCACGTCGAGAACGAGCAGATCGAAGCTGAGGCTCGACAGCTTGGCGCGGGCCATCGCCGCGCTGTCGGCGGTGCTGATGCGATAGCCTTCGGTCGAGAGGAAGCGCGACAAGAGATCGCGGATGCGGCGATCGTCGTCGACCACGAGCAGATGCGGCGCGTCGTCCGCCGGCGGAATCGGGATGGGCACTGCGGCCATGACCATGCTCAAGCCTTCGACCGCCGCGCCCGGTCGGCGCGGGCGATCAGTTTCTGCACGTCGTCGCGGCCGTCGGCGTCGATCATCGCGGTGAGAAAGCGCCGCGCCGCTTCATGGGCATGCGGCCCGATCTCGTTCAGCGCGCGCGCGATCCGTTCGGTCTGCAGGCCTGCAAGCTTCATGGCGAGTTGCTCGCCCTTCGGTGTGACATAAAGAAGGCGCTGGCGGCGGTCGTTCTCGCCCTCCTTCTGCAACACATAGCCCTCGTCGACCAGTTGCTTGAGCACACGACCCAGCGATTGCTTGGTGATCTTGAGGACGTCGAGCAGGTCGGCAACCATCATGCCGGGGTGACGATTGACGAAGTGCAGTACCCGGTGATGCGCGCGGCCGAAGTTGAACCGCGTCAGCACGTCGTCCGGGTCGCTGACGAAGTCCCGATAGGCGAAGAACAACAGTTCGATGATGTCCCAGATCGGCTCCTGGGAAGGGCCGCCCTCGCTTGAATCGGCCGCTGCCGGCTGATTCATGCTGGAAAAATTTATGTCAGCCATGTTGACATATTTCGGTTCTATTGTTACCTAAACTGGCGCCTTGACGAAAGGATCGTACCGGGCAGCCGGGTTTCGATGGTTGACATTGAACCGGCTCGGGAAGCGCGCTCTATGATGATCCGGCCCGCAACATATCGACAGACGGGCCGGGACGCAAAAGCGGCACGTGGCCGCAAAAAGTCCGGCAGGGCCTTCAATCTCTGCCCGGCAGCATGGGTTTGACTGAGCTTTTTGGAGGAATGCCATGGCGGTGCCATTCGACCAACGTCCCGACCTGATCTGGATGGACGGCAAGCTCGTGCCGACATCCGAGACCCAGATCAGCGTTCTCACCCACGGGCTGCACTATGCGAGCTGCGTGTTCGAGGGCGAGCGGGCCTATGGCGGCGTCATCTACAAGGGCACCGAGCATTCGGAGCGGCTGAAGCGCTCCGCCAACATTCTCGACTTCGAGATCCCCTATTCGGTCGCCGAGATCGATGCCGCCAAGCGGCAGGTGCTCGACCGCAACAACCAGAAGGAAGCCTACGTGCGCGCCATCGCTTGGCGCGGCTCGGAGCAACTCGGCGTCTCGGCGCAGCAGAACAAGATTCATCTCGCGGTCGCGACCTGGGAGTGGCCGAGCTATTTCGACCCGGCCCAGCGGCTGAAAGGCATCCGGCTTGATCTCGCCGAGTACCGCCGGCCCGATCCGGCGACCGCTCCGGCGATGGCCAAGGCCGCGGGCCTCTACATGATCTGCACGATCTCCAAGCATCGCGCCGAGCGCAAAGGCTATGCCGACGCGATGATGCTCGACTGGCAGGGTCGCGTCGCCGAATGCACCGGCGCCAACATCTTCTTCATCAAGGACGGCAAGATCCACACGCCGATCGCCGATTGCTTCCTGGCCGGCATCACGCGCGCGACCGCGATCATGCTGGCGAAGAAGCGCGGCATCGAGGTGATCGAACGGCGCATCATGCCGGACGAACTGTCGGGCTTCTCCGAGTGCTTCATCACGGGCACCGCAGCTGAAGTCACAGCCGTGTCCGAGATCGAGCAGTGGAAGTTCACGCCGGCCGCGATCACCAAGCAGCTGATGGACGACTACACCGCGGAAGTGCAGCCGAAGGGCGGCAAGGCCGCAGCGGCGTAACAGGTCGTCATTCCGGGGCGGCGCGCAGCGCCGAACCCGGAATCCAACCGCAAACACCGACATTGGTTCTGGATTCCGGGTTCGCTCGCCATAGCGCGTCGAAGACGCGCGTGAACGCGCTCATGGCGAGCGCCCCGGAATGACGGCCGGTGCTCCCCGAAGCTGGCCGGCATCCAGCCAGAACACTTCGCCGCTGCTTTCTTCCGTATCGAGCCAGAGAAACCTGAGCTTCGGATAGGCGCGCTCCAGCGCCTCGCGGCCGCGGCCGATCTCACACAGCAGACCGCCGTTCCTGGTGAGATGCCGCCCGGCCTCGTCGATGATCCGCCGCACGATGTCCAATCCATCTGTGCCGCCGTCGAACGCCATGGCGGGCTCGTGCCGGCACTCCGGCGGCAGGCCTTTCATGCCGGCATCGTCCACATAGGGCGGATTGGAGATGATCAGGTCGTAGCGTTTATCCGCCACCGGCGCGAACAGATCGCCGCGCAGGACGCGCAGGCGCTTTTTCAACTTGTGTTCGGCGGCGTTGCGCCGGGCGACCTCAATGGCGTCCTTCGACAGTTCGACCGCGTCGACCTTGGCGCCGCGAAACCGCATCGCCGAAAGAATCGCGAGACAGCCCGAACCGGTGCAAAGGTCGAGCACGCTGCCGACCGCTTCCGCGTCCGGCAGCAGCGAAAAACTCTGACCGGCGAACAATTCGCTGGCGAGAACCTCGCCGAGAAACGACCGCGGCACGATGGCGCGCTCGTCGATGTAAAACGGCACACCGAGCATATAGATGCGCTTGAGCAGATAAGCCGTCGGCTTGCGTGTCCGGATGCGCCGGTCGACCAGCCTGGCGATCTTCTTCTGCTTGGCGGCCGCGACCGGCATCTCGGCGCGGGCCGCAATGAAATGCGGATGAATGCCGAGCGTCTCTGCCACGATGAATGCCGCTTCGGCGATGGGATCGACGGTCCCGTGAGCAAAGACCAGTTTGGCGCGCTTCAAATCAGCCGCGACGGAACGGACCAGGCTCGCCACCGTCACCGGCTTGGCCGGCACGCCGCGCTTTCGCTTCAAAGTCTTACGCACGTTCAATGGCGCTCCGCGATCGGGGCCGACGGCTCCGCAGGACGAAGCAGCGTGACGTAGCGCACCGGATTGATCGCCGCAAACTCCGACATCCGCTCTTCGACCACGCGGCGGCGGCGTTGCGAGGCGTTGCGGAGCAGCAGTTCGCCGTTGCGGCCGAACGCCACCAGACCAGTGTGATAGTAGTCGAGGCCCGCCCTGCCCGACGTGAAGCCGACGATGTCGCCCGGCTCCAGCAGCCTGGCATTGTCCATCATGGCCGCCTTGCTGATGGCCTTGATCGAGACACGGCGCTTGCCGAGCTCACCATGCCAGGTCAGCGTCTTTTCGTACGTCACCGACGGCTCGATTGCGATCGGGCGGCAAACGCCGTTCGCGATGTTGCGCTGGCACCACTCGGCCCAATAGTGGTTGCGCTGCTCGTACTGCACCCGGCCCCGGTCGTAGCGGATCTTGCGAAGGACGGTTTCGAACTCGCCCATGTCGTGCGCCAGTGCCGCGGCCAGCACCACCTCGCAATAGGTGACGCAGTCGAAGGCGTCGTCGCGCACCACGAATTTTTCCGGAGAGCCGGGACTGCCGATCAGCGTGTTGGCCTGATAGCTGATGCCGAGAAGCTTGCCGGAAATGTAGTCCATCCGCTGCGACACGCGCGGCAGAGGTCCCGCTTCGGCAATCAACCGCTCGATCAGAGCCGCGCGCGCGGCGAATGCCGGCCGGAAGAGCCCCAACAGCGGCAGACCGACCGCAAGCCGCAACAGATTCCGGCGACTGGTTGTGGGCTGCATCGCCATCAAATTATCACAGCGGCGCGGCGCCGCCAGCAAAGTCCGATCAATACCTGATGAGCACCAGGCGGCTGTTGCCGGATTCGGCGCCCCAGGCCTCGCCGGGGCGGCTCGCCATCTGCCGCACTTGCGCACCGCGTTCGCTGCTCGGGAAGGTTTCGAACCTCTCGGTGACCGGATCGAAGCGGACGATCGCGTTGGTCATGAAATCGGTCAGCCAGACCTTGTCCTCGTTGTCGACATGGACCGAATAGCAGCTGGCACCGGGATTGCCCGGCAAAAGCCAGGTTTTCCAGGCCTTCGCCTGCGGATCGTAGCGGCCGACCTCACCGGACTGCCAGAAGCTGACCCAGAGCAGCCCTTTGGAATCCGACCACACCCGGCGCGGGCCGATGCCCTTCTTCGGCGGCTCGAAGATCGCGACATTGCCGTTCGACTTGTCGATCCGGCCGAGATGGTCGCCCGCAAGCGCCACGTACCAGACCTCGTTCGACGGCGTCACCGTGATGCCGTAGCTGCCCCGGCGCGGCGACTTCCAGCTTTGGACCTTTCCGGTCTTGGGGTCGACAGAACCGTGCACGCCATTCTGCCCGGTGAACCAATAGACGCCGTCCTTGTCGAACACGCCGGTGTTGAGATTGGCGTTCGGCATCTGCGGCGGCAGCGCGAAGTAGTCGAACTTTTTCGCTTTGACGTCGTAGCGCACGACGGCGTTCAAGCCGCCGTCGGTCAGCCAAGGCGAGCCGTCGGGACCGACGATCACGCCGTGCGGCGCCGAGCCTGAGCCGATCGAGATGCGTTCGTCCTTGCCGGTCTTAGGATCGACCCTGCCGAGCGCGCCCTTCATCTGCGCTGAGTAGTAGACGCTGCCGTCCGGCGCCGGCGCGACGTCATGCGGGCCCGATCCAGGCGCGACCGGAAAGTAGCTGACGTGATTCTCGGCCGTGGCTGACGTTACGAAGGCCAGCGTCGTCAATGATAGTGCGAGTGTCCGAAGCATGGTGTCGTCCCCTCACCACGTGTTCGACAAAAAAACGGAGCCGTCCGCTATTCCGCGGCTTCGCTACCGGGCGGCTTGTCCCAGCGCGCGGCGGCCGCATCGTCGGCGCCCTTGGCCTCGACCCAGGCCGTGCCGGCCTTGCGCTCGACCTGCTTCCAGAACGGCGCCTTGGTCTTGAGATAATCCATCAGGAACTCGGCCGCGGCGAAGGCCGCCTCGCGATGCGACGACGCCGTGACCACAAGAACGATGTTTTCGCCAGGCTCGATCCGGCCATAGCGATGGATCACGGTGACGCCCATCAGCGGCCAGCGCGACTTGGCTTCTTCCACGTGCCGCGCGATCTCGGCTTCGGCCATTCCGGGATAGTGCTCGAGCGTCAGCGCGGCGATCGGCTCGCCGGATTCAGCACCGCGGCAGATGCCCGCAAACGTCACCACCGCGCCGATATCGGTGCGCCCACGCGTCAACGCCGCCTGCTCGGCTGCGGCGTCGAAGTCCTCGCGTTGAAGGCGCACGGTGGTCTGCATCATCCACCCGGATCAGCCGCCTGTCATCGGCGGAAAGAACGCGATTTCACACGCACCGGCAATCGCCGTGTCCGGACGCACGTGATGCTTGTCGATCGCGGCGCGGATCGATTTCGCCTGCTCGAAAGCGTGGGCGTATTCCTCGCCGCGGCCGCCGAGCCAGCGGATCAGCTCAGCCACGGTCTTCACATCGGCGGGCGGCGCGAGTTCCTCCTCGGCCTTGCCGATCCGTTCACGCACCCAGGCGAAATACAGAAGCTTCATCAGTCGATCATATGCCGCAAACCGGCCCGCATGTAGTCCCAGCCGGTATATAGCGTGACCAGCGCGGACAACCAGAGCAGCGCGAGGCCCATATTGGTGATCACCGGAAGGTCGTGCCTCACCAGGTCGGAGGCGAGCTTATCGCCGGCCTCGCCGCAAATCAGGAAGCCCACCGCAACGAGCTGCCAGGTGGTCTTCCATTTGGCGAGCCGCGACACCGGCACGCTCACCCGCAGTTCGGCGAGGTATTCGCGCAGCCCCGACACCAGAATCTCGCGGCACAGGATGATCACGCCGGCGAGCAGCGACCAGCCGCGGATCGTCTCCTCGGCGGCGAGCATCAAGAGGCAGGCCGAGATCAGGAGCTTGTCGGCGATCGGATCGAGCATCTTGCCGAGCGACGACTGCTGGTCGTAGGCGCGCGCGATGTAGCCATCGAGCAGGTCGGTGATGGCTGCCGCGATGAATACGCCAAGCGCGGTCCAGCGCAGCCACAAACCGCCGTCCAAGATGCTGTAGGAATACATCAACCCGACAACGACCGGCACCGCGGCGATCCGGCCGTAGGTCAGAAGGTTGGCCAGCGCGAGCGGCCGCGCCGGCAAGCGAGGGCTGGAAACGGTATCCATCGTCTCTGCCACCATAGGCCTGCCGCGCCCTCCTTGAAAGACAACCACACCACCCGAACAGCTTTGACCACAGCCGTCTGTGAAAAGCTGCCGCGAGATTACGGTCCCATCGGCTACCACAATCGCCGCTTACCATCGCGTCACGGCGGTGTGATGACAGCACAGACCGTCACATGGGAGCCATGCGGGGTCCCCGCAACGGGCCGCCTTTTATTGCGGCCGCAGCAGTTCCGGCCGCGGACGGCTGACGGTCTGGCGGCCGCGCTTGAACACGGCCAGCACCGGGGCGTTGGTCGCAATGGCCTCGGCGGGGGACTGGGCGTCGACCACCGTCACCTCGGCCTGGTTTCCCACCTTGATGCCGTAGTCCTTCAGGTTCAGCAGCCGCGCCGAACGGTCGCTGACCATGGAGAACAGCTCGGCCAGCTGATCCGGCTGGCCGACCTGCAGGACATTGGCATGCATGTTCGCCATCCGGATCAGCGAGCAGTCGCCAAACGGGGTGAACGGATTGAGGATGTTGTTGGTCGAAATCGAGCAATTGCAGCCCTGCGACGCGAACAGGTTCGCATCCGTGATGCAGCGCGGCACGTCGTAGTCCTTGTGGCGAGCCAGGACGAACAGATCGGTCGCCGGCAGCACGGTGACCGCCACGCCGGTGTCGGCGAGACGCCTGGCGATGTCCTTCTGCTTCTGCGGCGGCAGCGCCGCGACCTTGGTCATGTGGCCCATGGCGACGCGGCCGCCGTATCGGTATTTCTCCGCCATGTCCGCGACCATCATGTTGTCCATGGTGGCCGGGTCGTGGCCCGAGTCGATGTGCATGTCGACGTGGATGTCGTATTCGCGGGCGAGCTCGAAGACGCGATTGATATGGTACGGATGATCGGTGTCGTAGTTCGGCGCACCGCCGATTGACGTCGCGCCCATCTCGAGCGCCTGCACCAGCGCCTTGTCAGTCTCCGGCATGTTGGCGAGGCCCTCCTGCGCGAAGGCGCAAAGCTCGAGGTCGACCGCCCAGGCGTATTCCTTCTGCAGCATCTTCAGCGCTTCCATGCTCTTGGTACCGACCGGCGGATCGATCTCGACATGGGTGCGGATGCGCGTGGTGCCCTGCTTGATGCAGTTCTCCAGCGTGATCTTGGCACGGTTGTAGATGTCCTCGACCGTGAAGGTATCTTTCACCGCCTGCACGCGCTTCATGTGGCTCGGGTCGCTGCGGCTCGGCTCCGGCGCACAGCGATCGATAATGCGCGATTTGTCGAGATGGATGTGGGTCTCGACCAGGCCGCCGCAACAAAGACAGCCTTGCGCGTCATAGGACGGCGAGTCGGCGACAAGCTTCGGCTCGATCGCCGCGATTTTTCCCTTGGAGAATCCAATGTCGACGTTGCCGCCGTTCGCCGCGCCCGGCACGCGGGCGTTGCGGATCACGTAATCGAGCATGGATGGGTCTCCTTGGCGGCAGCGGCTTTCGACTGTCGCCATTCGACCGCGTTCCGGGTCTGGCGTCCAGTACCACCGACGTCCGCGTCCTGCTCCGCCGTCATTTTCGGAAGCTGCACGACAGCGCAGTGATCCGGAATCCAGTTCTGCACCGGTGCAGCTGCGCCGAGCACTGGCGCGCTCCCTGCCAAAGTGAGAGCCTATGACCTCAAGCGCCTCATGAAGGCTGAGACAAGGAGAGCGCACGTGACCGGACCCGGCCATGACGCCACGAACGTTTCACTCCGGCATATTCGTGCATTTCTTGCCGTCGCTGAGCTCAGCAGTTTTACCATGGCGGGCGAACGCCTGGGCTTGAGCCAGCCCGCCTTGTCCTTGCTCATCCGGCAATTGGAATTGGACCTGGACCTTCGTCTGTTCGATCGGACGTCTCGACGGACGGTTCTCACGTCCGCGGGACGCGAGTTCGAACAGGCGGTTGCAAAGGTGCTCACGGATCTGGAACAGGCCGTGATCAGCGCGCGCGACCTCGCATTGCGCAAGCGGGGTTCATTGATCGTCGCCGCGCCGCCGACCTTGTCGGCCGTCCTCATGGCGGCCGTCATTAGCGAATTTCAAAAAGCGTACGAAGGCGTCAAAGTTAAGCTCATCGACACCACAGCGGACATCGCCGAACTGATCAGAAGCGGACGCGTCGATCTCGGCGTGGGCACCTTCTCACCCCAGGAGCAAGGTATCGAACGCAGCGTCTTGGTTCGCGATGCGCTTCTCGTGTTCTGCAAATCGGCATCCGAGCTGGCACGGAAGGAAGCAGTGCGTTGGAAGGAGTTGGAGGATCGTCCTCTCATCGCCTTGACGCCAGAGAGCGGCGTAAGGCACCTCGTCGATGCAAGCCAGCACAAAGCCGGCTTGGCCGTCCGGCATGCCCATGAAGTGAGTGGAATGACGACAGCTTTGGCATTTGTCGAAGCCGAGTTGGGTCTGGCCGTTTTGCCGACCTACGCCCTCGCGCTCAGACATGGCGATTCGATCGTTGCGCGGCCCCTGATCGAACCACAGGTCGCAAGAGAGATTTGTGCGATCTCTGCGCGGGGGCGGTCCCTGCCACCGGCCGGAACACAGTTTCTTGCGACCCTGCGGAAATGGGCGAGACGCTCGATGCCCAAGCTGCATTAGCGCTCGAGTTTGATTCCAGTGCGTGAGACCACATCGCGCCAGCGCGCAATCTCCAACGTGATATAGGCCGCCAGCTCGTCCGGCGTGTCCGTGACCGGCACGGCGCCCAGCGTCGTCAATCGTTCCCGGACACCCACATCGGAGGTGGCTTCGCGGACCTCTTTGCTGAGGCGCTCGACGATGGCCTTGGGCGTCCCCCGCGGGGCAAGCAGGGCGAACCAAGCGCTCGAATCGGGCTGGTCGTATCCGGCTTCCGCAAGCGTTGGCACATCTTTAATTGACGCCATGCGTTTCTCGGCGCCCACGGCAAGAGCCTTAACATCGCCCGCCTGCATCGGCGCCAGCACGTTCGAAAGAACCGTGAAGCTGACGGGCACTTCACCGCTGATCAGATCGGAAACCAGCTGCGAGACAGCGCGATAAGGCACATGCGTCATCTCGATTCCCGTCAGGTAGGCGAAGTATGCGCCTGACAGATGCGATGCACTTCCGACTCCGACGGAACTGTATGTGACGCGCGATGTCTTCGGCCGGTGCTTTGCATAGCCGATGAACTCGGCAACCGAGTTCACGGGAAGCTTGGTGCTCACAGCCAATAGGTTGGGCATCGCCGCGACCCGCGAGATCGGCGCGAAGTCCCGCTCCGGGTCGTAAGGAAGGTCCATCAGGACCTTGTTGACCGTCAGTGGCCCGGAAGCGGTGAAAACGAGCGTATAGCCATCGGGCGCTGCAGCCGTCACAACCTTTGTGCCCGTCACACCGCCAGCCCCTGGACGGTTCTCGACAACGAAACGCTGCCCAAGACTCTGACCCATGCGATCCAAAACCACGCGCGCGATCACGTCGCTGCCGCTTCCGCCGGCGAACGGCAAAATCACCTGGATCGGGCGTGTCGGATATTCATCCGCAGAGCCACCGCTGGCTCCTAACGCGACAAGGAGCAAGGCAAGGATCAGACAAGGCTTTCTCACGGCTATCTCCGCACGTTGAGTGACCACAATCCCGCGTGCGCAGACGCCCGGCCAGCCGAACGCACGCGGCTCTATTGCTCAAGCGCGCTCTGGCCCGCGAGAGCGATCTGTTCATCTTCCTTCGATTGCACACCCGAAACGCCGACCGCTCCCACACACTCACCCCGATAGGTCAGCGGGATACCGCCTTGCAGCATCGAATCCGCAGGGAATTTGAGGAAGCCAGGCCTGTCCTTGGCTCGATCTTCCCAAAACTTCGTCGGGCGTCGCGTCAGTGCCGAGGTCTTGGCCTTGCTCAGAGCAACTTCCGCCGAGATGGGAGCGGCTCCTTCGAGCCGCTCGGCCAACATCAGCGCGCCAAACTCGTCGACAATGACGATTGTCGCTCGCCAACCATGCTTCTCTGCCTCTGCCTTGCAGGCCGTCATGATCCGTTGCGCATCGTCGGAGGTTAAGCATGGACGGGTTTTCACCAGCCACGCTCCCCTAAGCTTCGGCGATACAATCGACTTCAAGCAAGAAGTCTTTCCGGGGCAGCCTGGCTTCGATCGTGGTCCGCGCCGGCCACCGCGAAGGATCCTTCCCGAAGAACTCCTGATAGATCTCGTTCATCTCGTCAAAATCGGCTCGTCGATCCAAGTAGACATTGACCTTCGCGACCTTATCCAGAGAGCTGCCTGCATATTCCAGGGCCGCCTTGAGGTTGGTGAGCGCTTGCCTCATCTGGGCCGGAAAATCGCCCTTGGCGATCTGCATGTTCTTGTCGTAGCCGGGAAAGCCCGACACAAATACGAGGTTGCCGATTTTCACCGCGTTGGAATGCGGCGATTTGGAGCGCGGCAGATCAGGGTTGTTGAAAATCGTTCGAGCCATCGGATTCTCCGGAATTGCGCGTTAGGGCGTCGGTTGCTTCAAGGATTTTAAGACTGGTTGGTGCTCGAATTGGCTGTTGCCACCTTCGATGCACTGCACTTCCATACGGTTGGCGTCCGGCGGTTTTGATCTCCTTGCCATTCACGCCACGCAGCTTGCACCCTGGCGAGGTCTTGCTCGATATTGGCGACCAGAAACTCCCCGCGAAATTCGAGATTGCCGGCGGCGTCGTACCATTCCAGGGCGTCGATCTCACCGGGCTGGCGATAACGCTCGATCACGAGGCCGACGCAACCATCGGACCGCTGCGGCGAATGGCGAACATGTGCGGGAAGAAGGTACATTTCTCCTTCTTTGACCACGACCTGGCTGCGTTGCCGAGTGGTCGGATCGATCAGGTTGAGAGTGACGTCTCCTTTGATCTGGATAAAAAGCTCTTCACCCGGGTCGTCGTGATAATCGGGCCGATAGTTCGGACCACCGACCATCATCACGATGAAATTCTGCCAAGTGTCCTTGTAGAATTGAAAATTTCCGATCGGCGGTTTGAGTTTTGACTTGTTCGCCTCGATCCAACTCTCGAGATTGACTGTCGGATTTTCCATCGGGAGCGTCATG
The DNA here is from genome assembly GCF_001579845.1 of Rhodoplanes sp. Z2-YC6860. Taxonomy (GTDB): domain Bacteria; phylum Pseudomonadota; class Alphaproteobacteria; order Rhizobiales; family Xanthobacteraceae; genus Z2-YC6860. The sequence goes on along the minus strand of NZ_CP007440.1, from coordinate 1,693,262 downwards.
TCGACTTTCATGCCCTCTGCGGCAACAGTGGTCCGCAGCCCTGCGCGGATCGCAGGCGTATCACCGCCATGCACCGTGAGCGCCAGCCTGAGGCATGGGAAGTCAACAGCCGAGCGCTGTAAACTTCTGGGTGCATAAGTTTTTCAAATGGATGATGCCCCATCTCCGAAGACCGGAGCATAAGCAGAATTTATAGATGGATATCAAAGAGATCATTGCAGGCGCCGATACGCAATTTAGCATTGGCGATGCCAATGACAGCACACCTGGGAAAACGCCCTGCGAGATTCTGACAGTTGCCAGCCTGAGACCTTTTCAGCGCGACAGCCTCCCGCAGCCGCGACGAAGATGTCGCCAGTTGTGATTTCTTCCAACGCGGAGCCAGCCAAATGAAATTCGCTCATTTCTCCCACGTCTGGGGCAAACCCGACATGACGGCGCATGAGCGATATGAGCAGCTGTGGCGCGAACTGCAGCTCTGCGATGATGTCGGCTTCGATTACAGCTTCTGTGTCGAACACCATTTTCGCCCCGACGAAAGCTGGATGTCGTCGCCCGCGCTGTTCGCCGTCGCCGGCAACGCGCGGACCAAGCGCCTTCGTGTGGGTGCGATGGGGTTTGTGGTTCCTCTTCACCACCCCCTGCGCCTTGCTGAGGAAATCGCCATCGTCGATCAGATGTCCGGCGGGCGTTTCGAGTGCGGCCTCGTGCCGGGGATCAGCCCTGGATACTTCACGCCGTTCGGCATCGATTATAAATTCCGGAAGTCTCCAACGTTCGAGTTCGTCAACTATCTGCGAACTGCTTACGGGGAAAAGCAGCCCTTCTCATTCAAGGGTGAAAATTTCTCGACCGACAGCGCACTGCTCGCCGTTCAACCGCTTCAACGTCCACATCCTCCGCTTTGGATGATGAGCCGTGACCCGGAGACGCTGGAGTTTTGTGCGGCGAACGGCATCAATACCGGGTACTTCATCAGCGTCTCGCGCGCCGAAGCGGGACCGCGGTTTCGCAAGTTCCTGGATGACTGGAACCGGCACGGTCACAAGCGAAAGCCAAACATCGCATACAGCACCGTCGTCTATGTCGACGAGACCGATGAAAAGGCAATGGAACGGGGCTTGGAGCGCGCAAGCCGTGCCTATGTCGGACTGCTTCCGCTCGCCGAGCCCGGCGAAACCTTTCAGGATCGACTGGCAAAGCAGCGGAAACGCTTCGAGGATCGGGGCGAACACGGCGCCGCCAAGATCATGTCGAGCATGTTCGACCCAGCCTACATGAGGGAGAACGAGCTTGTGTTTATCGGCTCGCCAAAAACGGTTGCGGAAAAAATCAGGAAGGCTTCGGAGATCGGCTTCTTCAACACGATGATGTGCGAAATGAACTTCGCCGACTTGCCTGAAGAGGATCTGATGCGATCGATCCGACTGTTCGGCGAGCAGGTCATCCCGGCGCTGCGGGATCACGAGCCGTTTTAGCAATCCCAAACGAGGTCCCCGGTGACGATGCGAGCGTCGCAATCAGCGGATTGAACCACAGACAGCCGGGGCCACGGGAGTCGACAGATGAACGGACGCATCAGCCGCCGTGCTTTCATTGCTGCGACGTCGCTTTGGTTCGCGTCTGACGCTGCGAAATCGCAGAACGGCCCCGTAACGATCGTGGTGCCGTTCACGCCCGGCACGATTCCGGATTACTTGTCGCGCATCCTCGGTGAGCAGCTCAAGGACCGCATCGGCGTCCCAGTTATTACAGACAATCGCGCGGGAGCCAGCGGCAATCTGGGAACATACCGCGTCGCACGCTCAGAGCCGGACGGGAACACACTGCTGCTCACAACAGCGTCGCACGTTGCAACGAATATTCCGCCGTTTCGAAAATTTGACTTTGATCCTGAGAAAAGCTTTGCGCCGATCATCCTCATCGCAAAAAGCCGTTTGCTGCTGACTGTGAGCCTGAAAACGCCAGCCAAGACATTGGCTGAATACATCGCACTCGGCCAACCCCCCTCGGGCTCGTTGAACTACGCTTCGCCAGGCCCGATGTCACTTCAGCATCTGGTCATGGAGATGTTCAAAATTGCGACCAAAACCCGGGCCGAACACATTCCTTACCCGGGCTCCGCAGGAGCTGTTCGCGACACAGTTGCCGGGCATGTCAACGCGATGTTCATGCCCGTCGATACAGCGCTCCCACTCGTGGCTGACGGTCAGCTCAGGGCACTGGCCGTAGCGAGCGAGTCACGCTCCCCTCTAGCCCCGGATGTTCCGACACTGAAGGAACTCGGGCTCGAAGGTTTCGACGTATCGCTTTGGTTTGGATTGTTGGCCCCGGCCGGAACGCCATCCGATACGGTCAATCGCTACAATGCTCTGTGCAACGAGATTTTCTCGCAACCCAAGTGGGGCGACGATTTTTCCAGGCGAGGTCTCGAATTCGTTGGCGGAAATCCAGCCCGCTTCGCCACGTTCATCAAAGACGAAACCGAGCGCTGGAGCAGAGTTATCGCAACTGCCCATCTCAAGCCGGAATGACGAGGCGCGACATCTGATCGTCCCGACTGAAATGCATACTAGCTCGCCTTCTCATGAAAGAAGCCGTGAATCTTGCGCGCGGTTTCTTCATTGATGCCGGGCACCTGCGACAGATCGGTCACCGACGCACGTTCGATGGCTTTCAAAGTGCCGAAGTGGTGCAGCAGGGCCCGCTTCCTGGTCGGTCCGATGCCGGGGATTTCCTGCAAGCCGCCTTCGCGAATGCTTTTCGTGCGCCGTGTGCGATGCGAGCCGATCGCGAAGCGATGCGCCTCGTCGCGGAGCCGCTGGATGAAATAGAGCAGCGGGTCGCGCGGCGGCAGCTTCACCGCGGGCTTGCCGGTCAGATAGAAGGTTTCGTTGCCGGCGTCGCGATCCGGCCCCTTGGCGACGCCGATCATCGGCACGCCGGTGACGCCCAATGTTTCCAGAGTCTCACGAGCGGCATTGAGCTGGCCCTGCCCGCCGTCGATCAGCACCAGATCGGGCCACGGTGATTCACGTTCATCCTCGGTGTTGTCCGCGGGCAGGGGCATGTCGCCCGCAATCACCGCAGCCTGATTCGCCTCGGCGGCGGCCTCATTTGCCTCGGCGGCGGCCTGGATCGCTTCGGCGGCGTCGGCCGGCGGCGCCTCGCGCGGCGCTTCCGCCATCAGCCGCTTGAAGCGCCGCTCCAGCACCTCGCGCATCATGCCGAAGTCGTCGCCCGGTGTGAGCTCCGCAGAGCGGATGTTGAACTTGCGATACTGGTTCTTGCGGAAGCCCTCCGGCCCCGCGACGATCATGGCGCCGACCGCGTTGGTGCCCTGGATGTGGCTGTTGTCGTAGACCTCGATCCGCTGCGGCACGCGCGGCAGGCTGAAGGTTTCGGCGAGGCCCTTCAAAAGCTTCTGCTGCGACGAGGTGTCGGCAAGCTTCCGCCCGAGCGCCTCGCGCGCGTTGATCTGCGCATGCGCCACCAGTTCCTTCTTCTCGCCGCGCTGGGGCACCGCAATCTCGACCTTGCGGCCGGACTTGGTGGTGAGCGCCGCAGCCAGCAGCTCGCATTCCGGGATGTCGTGCGACAGCAGGATCAGCGAAGGCGGCGGCTTGTCGTCGTAGAACTGCGCCAGGAACGCGCCCAGCACCTCGCCGGGCCCAAGCGTGCGATCGGCCTTGGGGAAATAGGCGCGGTTGCCCCAGTTCTGCCCGGTGCGGAAGAAGAACACCTCGATGCAGCTGAAGCCGCCGTCCTGATGGATGGCGAACACGTCGGCCTCTTCGGTGCTGCGCGGGTTGATGCCTTGCGTCGATTGCACCGCCGACAGCGCGGCCAGGCGGTCGCGGTAGATCGCGGCCCGCTCGAAATCGAGTTCCGAGGACGCATTCTCCATCTCGCCCGACAGCTCGTCGCGCACCGCCTGGCTCTTGCCGGAGAGGAACGCCTTGGCCTCCCGCACCAGCTCGGCATAGCCCGCAAAATCGATCTCGTTTGTGCAGGGCGCCGCGCAACGCTTGATCTGATGCAGTAGACACGGCCGCGTGCGGCTCTCGAAGAAGCCGTCCGAGCAGGAGCGCAAAAGGAAGGCGCGCTGCAGTGCCGTGATGGTGCGGTTGACGGCCCAGACCGAAGCAAACGGCCCGAAGTAGCTGCCTTGACGCGACCGCGCGCCGCGGTGCTTGAGGATCTGCGGCGCCCAATGGTCGCCGGTGATCATGATGTAAGGAAACGACTTGTCGTCGCGCAGCAGCACGTTGAAGCGCGGCCGCAGGCGCTTGATCAGGTTCGCCTCGAGCAGCAGCGCCTCGGTCTCCGTCGCCGTGGTGACGAATTCGACCGACGCGGTCGAGGCGATCACCCGTTCGATGCGGGTGTCGTGCCCGGTCGGCCGGGTGTACGACGTAAAGCGCTTCTTGATGTTCTTGGCCTTGCCGACATAGAGCACCTCGCCGGCCGCATCGAGCATGCGGTAGACGCCGGGCGTCGATGGCGCGAGTTTGGCGTGGCGCAGCAGCACGGCGCGGCCCGCCGCCAGCGGACCGCTCGCGTCGCCAAGCTCGATCGAAGCGGCGTCGAGCTCGAGGTCGCGCTCGGGCAGCGCCTGCTCGTCGTCCTCTTCGACGAGTTCGCTCGTCGGATCGATGTCTTTGTCGCCGCCGGCCATGCCGGTGTTTTGCTCCTCGAAGTGCCGCGCGTCAGCCGCGGCCGATTGTGGCATGGTAAAATAGTTCCTGCCGCCGCGCTCTCCAATACACGGTTCGTTAGCGTTAAGGCGGCAGCAGCGTTACCGATTCACAAACACTTAAATTAAAAGGCCGCACAAATTCCTCCAACGCGCGTCCTCGCCGCCATCTTGTCCGCACAAACGCGGGCGACAAGCCCGGCAGCGATCGATCCGCGTGACCCCAAGGCAAGCGGCAAACGCTTCGAGTGAATCAAAGGGTCAGGTGGAGGTTGCGATGAAGAAATTGGCCTTCGCGGCAACACTTGCAACGCTTTTGCTCGCGCCCGGCGCGACGACAGCGGCGGATCTCATGCCCTATGGGCAGCCCGCGCCCGCGCGCAGCATGTTCTGGCAGGGCCCCTATGTCGGCGCCAATCTCGGCTATCAGTGGGGCTCGGTGAGCAACACCGGCACCGATCCGAGCGGCGTGATGGGCGGCATCCAGGCCGGCTACAACTGGCAGTCCGGACAGTTCGTGTTCGGCGGCGAGACCGACTTGCAGATGTCGGATGCCGATGACCGCTTTGCGGGCTGGAAATTCTCCAACCCCTGGTTCGGCACGCTGCGCGGCCGCGCCGGCTACGCGATGAACAACATCCTGCTCTATGGAACCGCAGGCCTCGCTTACGGCACCTTGCGCGCCGAAAGCCTTTCGCTCGGCGTCCATGACTCACGCACCAGTCTCGGCTGGGCCGCAGGCGCCGGCATGGAGGTCGCGCTCACCGGCAACTGGAGCGCGAGGGCCGAGTATCTCTACGTCGATCTGAACTCGCGCACGTTCGCCCTCGACGGCACCGATCATGGAATCTCGTCGAGCATGCTGCGCTTCGGCGTGAACTATCGCTTCTGATCCGCGCCAGTGTCGGCGACATAACAGAACGCCGCCATTTCCTTTCAGTAGGTTTGCCGCAGACCGGGTGACTTCCAGGTCACGCCGCACATTGCAACGCGCGCAATCACAATAAGACCGCAGTCCCGCCAAAGATTCTAAGAACTGCCGCCAAAATCCAGGAACCAACTGTCATTTCGCGATGTTGGGGGTGCGGGCGCACAAGAAACGGGAGGCGGGTATGCCGCGTATGCGTCGGGTTCTTCTTGCCACAATCGGTCTGCTGGGTCTGGCTGTCACGAGCGCTGCGGCGGCGGATTTGCCGCGCGCGATGCCGCCGGTCAAAGCGCCGGCCTATATTCCGGCGGTCTATTCGTGGAACGGATTCTATCTCGGTATCAACGGCGGCGGCGGGTGGGGCACCTCGCACTGGAACAATGGCATCGGCAGCACGGATGTGTCCGGCGGCCTGGCCGGCGTCACGGCCGGCTACAACTGGCAGACCGGCAACTGGGTGTTCGGCTTGGAAGCCGATATCGATTGGAGCAACATCAAGGGCAGCTTCACCAGCGCCTCCTGCCCGTTCGGATGCGAAACCAAGAACGACTGGCTCGGAACTGCGCGCGGCCGGATCGGCTGGGCGTTTGACCGTTGGATGCCTTACATCACCGGCGGTGCTGCCTTCGGCGGCGTGAAGGTGAGCCAGCCCGGCATTGCCAGCACCAGCGACACCAATGTCGGCTGGACGGTCGGCGCCGGCATCGAGGCAGCGCTCGTCGCCAACTGGACCGCCAAGGTCGAATATCTCTACGCCGATCTCGGCCGCGTCGACTGCGGCGCCTGCCTTCCGGCCACCAGCGCGAACTTCCGCACCAACATCGTGCGCGCCGGTTTGAACTACCGGTTCTGATCCGGAAGCCACCCAAGCAGAACCGCCCCGGACGGTTGCCGTCCGGGGCGGTTCTTTTTTGGCGCTTCGAGCTGAGTATTGTTTAGTATTTATTGACCATCGTTATAGTAAATTTTGTGTATACGAAAAACGCGACTCCAGAAATCCCAGGAAAAATGCAGGTTTCTGCGTTCATACTTTGTCAACGCTAACCAATGTGCTTTTTCTACACTAGACTTTCCGCACCCGCTGAATACTTTGCGCTAACTTTGAATTTTGGAGGTTAGCGTAATGAATCGTTCTCTCGCTGCGGCCCTCGGCGCACTCGCGCTCGTCGCTTCCGTCCCGGCCTCGGCCGCGGACCTTCCTGCGCGTGGCATGCCCTACAAGGCACCGATGTACGCTCCGATGTACAACTGGAGCGGCTTCTATCTCGGCGTGAACGGCGGCGGCGCCTTCGGCAACTCCGACTGGAACGCCCTCGGCGTCAGCAACAGCCCGGGCGGCGGCATGATCGGCGTGACCGCCGGCTACAACTGGCAGGGCATGGGCAGCCCGTGGGTGTTCGGCCTCGAAGGCGATGTGGACGCGAGCTTTGTCGACGACACCACCGCTTGCGGCGCGACCACCTGCAAGACCAAGAATGAATGGTTCGGCACCGTGCGCGGCCGCGTCGGCTACGCCTGGGATCGCTTTATGCCCTACTTCACCGGCGGCGTGGCGTTCGGCGACGTCAAGGCTCATCGCTTCGGCTTTGGCACCTCGAGCGACACCAATGCCGGCTGGACGGTTGGCGCCGGTATCGAAGGCGTGATCGCCGGCAACTGGACCGCCAAGGTTGAATATCTCTACGCCGACCTCGGCGACACGACGTGCCCCGCGGCCTCTTGCGGCACCGCGACCAACGTCGATCTGCAGATGAACATCGTGCGGGCTGGTTTGAACTATCGCTTCTAAGAAACCACGCGACAAACTCGAAAGCCCCGGACGCAAGTCCGGGGCTTTTTTCATGGGTGCGGCGTATCGGGCGGCTGCGGATGCCGCGCGCGTTATGGCCGCGAATTACCCGCGGCCCGGCGCGCAGCGCACATAGACCATGTTGCCGTAGCGGTTGGCCGAGTCCGGATCGACATAGCGCGTGATCAGCACGCGGCCGTCGAACGACAGGATTTCGCGATCCTGCGGATTGCCGGCTTCGCCCTCGGGCCCGATGTAGTTGCGGCCATCGGAGCTGCCCTTGAGCCGCAGTTCGCTCGGCTGCCGCTGGTCGGCGAGATGCATCATCACGCCGCCGGTCGGACCGCGCGCGATGACATACGGATTTTTGCACTGACCGCGTGCGATGGTGATGGTGCGGGCCTTGTCGGCCTCGTTCTGATAGGACGTGTAGCCCCAGCGACCGATCATCTCTTCGGGCGCGTATTTGGACGGCATGGACGCCCCCGCTGGCGGCGGCGCGGGCTCGGGCGTGCTGCCCCCGAAGCTCGGCATATTAAAACTGCCGCCGCAGCCGCTGAGCGTCAGGCCTGCGCCGAGAACGGCCAGGGCGGCGATGGGAAGGGTTCGACGGTCATCACTCATTACTTGTGTCCTGCTCTGCCTTCAGGAACGGCGGCGGTGGCTTTCAGTCCCCGATGCCATTGCGGCTACCTCGATGTCGCATCTTAACCGGTACAAATTTAACCAGTCGCTAACCGCGTTGGCCGGGTCGTGCGATTCAGTCTAGCCGGACCTGAGCGAAAGGCCCAAAGCGGCCAAATCCGGCCCAACACATTAACCAAAGGGCCGACAGCCTTAACGAATGGGGCCGTTCATCTTGACTCGCCGGGCCCGACAGCCTATCTCCAGCCGGGCATTTAGCACTCTTGGGTTCGACTGCTAAGTGTCTATCAATACAACACTTTTCTTCCAACACTAGCGCTCACGCGCCACGAGGAAAGCATGGCCAAGCTCAAGTTCCGTCCCCTGCACGACCGTGTGGTCGTCAAGCGCATCGACGCCGAAGAGAAATCTGCCGGCGGCATCATCATCCCGGACACCGTCAAAGAGAAGCCGTCGCAGGGCGAGATCGTCGCCGTGGGCCCCGGCGGCCGCGACGAGAGCGGCAAGCTGACCCCGCTCGATCTCAAGACCGGCGACCGCGTGCTGTTCGGCAAGTGGTCGGGCACCGAAGTGAAGCTCGACGGCGAGGATCTCCTGATCATGAAGGAGTCCGACATCATGGGCGTGATCGCCTAATTCCACTCATCGGTTTCAGGAGAGTTTTGAAATGGCTGCCAAAGACGTCCGTTTCTCCGGCGACGCGCGCGATCGCATGCTGCGCGGCGTGGAGACCCTCGCCAATGCCGTCAAGGTCACGCTCGGCCCCAAGGGCCGCAACGTCGTGATCGACAAGTCGTTCGGCGCGCCCCGCATCACCAAGGACGGCGTGACCGTCGCCAAGGAGATCGAGCTCGAGGACAAGTTCGAGAACATGGGCGCGCAGATGGTGCGCGAGGTTGCCCAGAAGACCAACGACAACGCCGGTGACGGCACCACCACGGCGACCGTGCTCGCCGCCGCGATCGTGAAGGAAGGCGCCAAGTCGGTCGCCGCCGGCATGAACCCGATGGATCTGAAGCGTGGCATCGACATCGCGGTCGCCGCCGTCCTCAAGGACCTCGAGAAGCGCGCCAAGAAGGTCGGCTCGTCGGCGGAAGTCGCGCAGGTCGGCACCATCTCGGCCAACGGCGACAAGCAGATCGGCAAGATGATCGCCGACGCGATGCAGAAGGTCGGCAACGAAGGTGTCATCACGGTCGAGGAGGCCAAGAGCCTCGACACCGAGGTGGAGATCGTCGAGGGCATGCAGTTCGACCGCGGCTACATCTCGCCGTACTTCATCACCAACGCCGAGAAGATGATTGCCGAGCTCGAGGACGTGTACATCCTCCTGCACGAGAAGAAGCTCTCGGGCCTGCAGTCCATGCTGCCGCTGCTCGAGGCGGTGGTGCAGACCGGCAAGCCGCTGCTGATCATCTCCGAGGACGTCGAGGGCGAGGCCATTGCCACGCTCGTCGTCAACAAGCTGCGCGGCGGTCTCAAGATCGCGGCCGTGAAGGCTCCGGGCTTCGGCGATCGCCGCAAGGCGATGCTCGAGGACATCGCGATCCTCACCGCCGGCCAGCTCATCTCGGAAGACCTCGGCATCAAGCTCGAGAACGTCACGCTGCAGATGCTCGGCCGCGCCAAGAAGGTCGTGATCGAGAAGGAAAAGACCACGATCGTCGACGGCGCCGGCAAGAAGAAGGACATCGAAGCCCGCGTCGCGCAGATCAAGGCGCAGATCGAGGAGACCACCTCGGACTACGACCGTGAGAAGCTGCAGGAGCGTCTCGCCAAGCTCGCGGGCGGCGTGGCCGTGATCAAGGTCGGCGGCGCCACCGAGATCGAGGTGAAGGAGAAGAAGGACCGCGTCGATGACGCGCTCAACGCCACCCGCGCTGCGGTGGAAGAGGGCATCGTCCCGGGCGGCGGCACTGCGCTGCTCCGCGCCAAGAAGGCGGTCGGCAAGCTCACCAGCGACAATGCCGACGTCCAGGCCGGCATCAACATCGTGCTGAAGGCCGTCGAGGCGCCGATCCGGCAGATCGCCGAGAACGCCGGCGTCGAGGGCTCGATCGTGGTCGGCAAGATCATGGAATCGAAGTCCGAGACCTTCGGCTTCGACGCCCAGAACGAAGAGTATGTCGACCTGATCGACAAGGGCATCGTCGACCCGGCCAAGGTCGTGCGTCGCGCGCTCCAGGACGCGGCCTCGGTCGCGGGCCTGCTCGTGACCACCGAGGCGATGGTCGCCGAAGTGCCGAAGGAAGCTTCGGCTCCGGCGATGCCGGGCGGCGGCATGGGCGGAATGGGCGGCATGATGTAAGCCTGCCCTGAAAGGCAAAAACGTGAAGGGCCCGGCCAAAAGCCGGGCCCTTTTCTTTTGGCCGCGAAACGAATGATCGTCCGGCAGCGTTGAAGCGCTATGGCGGCAGCATCTTCCAAACGGGTGATCTACGCCGCGCTCGCCGGCAATTTCCTGATCGCCATCACCAAGTTCGGTGCGGCCTTTTGGACCGGCAGTTCGGCGATGCTGAGCGAGGGCGTGCATTCGCTGGTCGACACCGGCAACCAGGGCCTCCTGCTCTACGGGCATTGGCGCGCGGACCGCCCGCCCGACGATCTGCATCCGCTGGGCTTCGGCCGCGAGCTCTATTTCTGGAGCTTCATCGTGGCGCTGCTGGTGTTTGCGCTCGGCGCCGGCGTGTCGCTCTACGAGGGCATCGCGCAGATCATCGACAAGCATCCGATCACCGATCCGGCCGTGAATTATGTGGTGATCGCGGTCTCGGCGGTGTTCGAAGGCACGTCGTGGCTGATCGCACGGCGCGAATTCAACAAATTCAGGGGCGACCAGAGCTATTACCAGGCGTTCCGCCGCAGCAAGAATGCGCCGCTGTTTCTCGTGCTGTTCGAGGATACCGCCGCGCTGATCGGCCTTGCGATTGCGCTCTGCGGCAACGTGGCGTCTTATCATCTCGACCGTCCCGAGCTCGACGGCGTGGCCTCGCTGGGTATCAGCCTGTTGCTCGCTGTCACCGCAGTGATGCTTGCTCGCGAGAGCAAGGAGCTGCTGATCGGCGAGTCGGCCAGCGCACGGGTGACGAAGTCGATCATGGAGATCGCGCGAAAGCAGGACGGCGTTGAACGCGTCAACGGCATGCTGACCGTGCATCTCGCGCCCGACGAGATCGTGCTGGCGCTGAGCCTCGAATTCGCCGACCGGCTGACGACGCCGGAGATCGAGCAGCGCGTCGCCGCGCTCGAGCACCAGCTGCGGTCAGCCCATCCCGAGATCGTCGCCTTGTTCGTCAAGCCGCAGTCGCGCGAGCAGTACCGGATGTTCCGCGACGACCCGCACTGACGGCTAGGACGTCAGCTCGCGCACCGCGCGGTTCGCCTGATCGATGGCGTAATGCACCCAGGCGTCGCCGCCGGCATCGGTGTTGGCGATCGCGACATTGCCCGCGCGCTGCCGCGCCACCTTCAGAACGCGGTTCTCGTAGTCGTTCGGATCGAATAGCGAATTGGCGACGTAGCTGTAGCCATGCGGCCAGCGGTTCACCGTGATCGCCGCGATGTCGCTGTCGCTTGCGAAGCCGCCCGCGCCCAGCATCCGATCGAGCTCGTCGCGGATGCGCGCTTCGAAGTCCGCAAACGTCATGGTGTAGAGCTGGCCGCGGCCGATGCGGAATTGCTCGCGGGCGTCGAGGCCGCGATTCGGCGCGCCCGGAATATGGACGAGATGCAGCAGCATCGGCTCGGAGGGATCGCGCGGATTCTTGTAGCCACCGAGCGACACCGGAAAGTCGAGCGAAACATGACTGTGGAAGCCCATCGGCAGATGGATCGAATGGACCTTCAGCGCCGCAAACGCCTGCCAATTCCTGATCAGGACATCGGTGTAGCAGATCGGCGTCTTGACGTTCTTCGCAAGTGCGGCGCGTTGCGGCTTGGGCAACTGCGGCATGAGATAGGGAATCATCATGTTGAAACAGGCGAGCACCGCATGACGCGCTTCGACACGCCGGAGTGCGCCGTCACGGACATAGGCCACCTGGACCTTGCCGCCGCTCTCGCGGACGTTCACGCAGGTAGAGTTGAGCCGCAGCCGGATGCCCTGCCCGTCGCGATCGAGCTTCGCGTAGTCGAACGGCGCCTCGACCAAGTCCTCCATGGTATGGCCCCGGGCCACGCCGGGAATGAGCGCGCGCACCAGAAGCCGCGCGATCCCCGCATTGCCGTCGGGAAAATGATAGATGTACGGTTCCTTCCAGGCCGCGTTGGTGTCTTGCGGAAGCTTCAAGCCGGCAAAGCCCGGATAACCGAGATCGCGTGCGTCGGCCGCCGGTACCGCATCGGCGCCGAGGCCGTAGAAATCCAACGTGCGGCCCTGCAGGCAATTGGCGGCCTCCTCGCTCAAGCCACCGAATTTGGTCAGGTAGTCGCGATAGCTGATGCGCTTGAGCAGCGCCTTCTTGCGCTTGATCGATTTTCCGGCCATCAGATCTTTGGCCGTGGAGTAGAGCGAGAGAAGCTGCGCCTGGCTTTCAGCCGAGATCGGAAACGCCGCAACGAATTCCAAGAGCGCGTTGCCTTTGCGCTGCGGATTCTCCTCGGCATTCGCAGCCGGCGGCTCGCCGGCCACCAGCACGTCGCGACCGAAGGTCTCGCGGTTGAAGAACGTGCCGCGCGTGAGCCCGAGCGACGAATAGAGATTGCGGTCGAATGCGCTCTCGAAGCGCTTCAGATCGACACCGAGGTCCGTCAAAAGCTTCTTGGCGACGGGGCTGTACAGCGTATTCGGCGATTGCAGCGACTGGCTGCCGCCGTAGCCGATCATCCGGCGGCCGCCGATGGTGAACTCGTTGCGCTTGGCGTGGCCGCCGAAGTCGTCGTGATTGTCGAGGATGAGGATGCGGGCTTCAGGCCGCGCCCGGCGATAGAACCACGCGGCCGACAGCCCGCTGATGCCGCCACCGACCACCACAAGATCGTAGCGCTCCTCGATCGGCGCATTGCCCAAGGCAAAGCTTTGCCCGTCGCGCAGCGCGTGAGCGATTTCAAACGATCCCGCGTGTTGTCCGCGCAGGCCGGTGAGCGCCGGCGGATAGAGATTGGGCTGCGCACCAAGCTGCGCCGCAGGCGTGAGCCCCGCGGCGACGGTCAGTGCAGCGCCGTTGAGGAAATCGCGGCGAGTGATCGTCATGACCGGTCACCATAGCGCCGAACCGAGGCCCGTTGAGGTATGCGCCTGCCTAGTTCGTCGGCACTTTGAAGCGGAGAGTCTTCGGGCCGATCAGCAAAACGGAATCGCCCTGGCGGCGCCAGTTGGTGACGGCGTTCAGCGCCTCGATCAATTCCGCATCGGCGCGCGCCCGGTCCGGCGAACAGTCGCGTTCGGTCGGCTGCCCGGTGATGACCGTCAAAGTGTCGCCCGCGACCACAACCTGTCCCTCGACCCGGTTGCACCACATCTCAAGTGCGATGGTGCCGTTGGCGGCGACGTCCATGTTCGGAATGCGCTTTGAGCCCGGCATCGGCCGGGCGTCGAGCAACAATTCACCCTCGAAAGGGACCTCTTGTGCGTGAACCGCAATCGCTGCTTCCGAAATCATCACCGCGGCTGCCAGAGCCGCATACCATTTCCTTGCAATCATACTCACCCTCGAAAAATGCAACGACTGTTTGCTGCGTTGCAACCGGATCGTCAAGACCGCTCGCTTGAGTTTTGCGCGCTGCTGTCGCGGTCAACCAAAAAAATGTTTGTAGGCCGCGGCGAGATCGTCAGTGTCGAGATTGTTGGCCTGAAAAAATGGCTGGGTGCGCTTCACCCAGGCCTTCTGCGAAGCGATCACCTTGGCGAAGAACGAATCCTTCGACAACTCGGCGATCACCCCGTCCCAGGCTTTGAGCTGCGCCTCGATGACACCGGGGCTGGTCCTCACCGCACTGACACCACGCTTCTTGATCTCGTCGAATTCTTTGGGATAACGCGAATGCGCGCTCCAGAGCTGATCGCTCGATGCCGAGAATGCGGCGTGCCGCGTGATCGCCTTGAGCTCGGCCGGCAGCGCATCATGCTTCTGCTTGTTGAAAACAATCTCGAAGGCCTCCGCCTGCCGGTGATGACTGCCCAGCATGTAGAACTTCGCGACCTCAGGCAGGCCGGACTGCAGATCGATCGCGACGTTGCTGCCGTCCGTGGCGTCGACCATGCCGCGCTCCATGAAGGGCGCGACCTGATTGGCCGGCACATTGATGATGGTGGCGCCGAGGCTCGCAAACAGCTCGCCCGCGAGAGCCGTGCCGCGATAGCGCACGCCCTTGAGATCGGACGGCTCCTTGATCTCCTTCTTGAACCAGCCGAGCGCCTGCGTGGGCATCGGGCCGTAGAGGAAGCCGGTGAGATTGGCCCGCACGATCTCGTTGGTCAGCTCCCGATAGAGCGTCTCGCCGCCGCCGTAATAGAACCAGGCGAGGAAGCCGTGCGAGTTCCAGCCAAACGAGGGCGGCGCGCCGAACAGCGCATAAGCCTTGTGCTTCTTGTACCAGAGGCTCGCGGTGCCGTGGCAGCCGTCGAGGATGCCGGCATGGGTCGCGTCAGCCATCTGCAGCGGCGGCACCACCGAACCCGCCGCGACAACGTCGATGCGCAGCCGGCCGGACGCCATTTCGGTCACCCGCTTGGCATAGTCCACGGCAAATTCGTGGAACACATCCTTTGCAGGCCACGCGCTCTGGATGCGCCAGCTCACGGTCTGGGCGCGGGACACCTGCGGCATCGCGATCGTGGCTGCGCCGCCAAGGCCCGCGGAAAGCCCCGCCAGCAGGAAACGCCGGCGGCCAATTTTCGTGCTGCCTTTGGTTGGTGCGGCGGTCGTCCGCTTGGCCATGCGGTCTGTCTTCCTGGCCCGGCGACGGGACGACGGCGATTGCGCCCGCAATGATTCGCGGCCGCGTTCAATCTAGCAAGTTTCCGCCGGAAAACGACCGAGCTTTATGTCGCCACCGCCTCCTTGGTCTTTTCCGCGAGATAGCGCTCCGCCGTCATCGGCGTGCCGTCCTGCGTCTGCTTGATCTCGACGCCCGAGAAATTTGTCGCCTCCTCGACCCAGCTCTTCGGCGCCGGCAGGCCCCAAAGGTTCGAATTCGCGTTCGGCTTCACCGGGCACATCACCGGCTCGTCGTCGATGTCGATGATCTGGATGCCCGGCAGCAGCAGCTCGGTGCGATGCCCGTCCGGATCGCGCACGTAGAGATAATACGAGTGCTGATGGCCGTGGCGACCAGGACCGTGCTCGATCCGGTCGCCGAACCCGAGATTGCCGGCGACGTCGCAGGCTCGGACGATGTCCTCGAAGGCCTCGACCACGTAGCCGCCGTGATGAAAGCGCGGGCCTGAGCGCGTCAGGAATACGATGTCCCAGGGGTTGTCCTTGCGGTGCAGGAAGGTGCCGACCACGCGCTGCGCCGCCTCGACGTAGATGTAGTCGGAAATCCGGAAGCCCAAGTCCATGTAGAACTTCGCGTTCGCCAGAACATCGGGGACCAGCACCTGGTAGTGATCCATCCGCAGCGCACCCGCACCGCGATGCTTGTCGATCCGGGTGTGCATGCGCGGCACCGTCTTCATGGTGGCGACGAGCTCCACCGGCGTGCCGGCCGGATCGTTGAAGTGCAGCGTGCGGTCCTGGTGCGGCACCTCGACGAACTCGGATTTGACGCCGATCTTGTCGAAATGCGCCTTGGCCTTGGCGAGATCCTCTTCGGTGAACACCCGGAAACCGACGCGCTCGCACTCCGGCCGGCCGGTGGTTTTCTTCAACGTCAGCGAATGATGGGCGCGCTCCTCGACCCCCCGCAGCCAGAGCGTGCTGGCGTCTTCGTCGCTGACGATCAGCCCCATCACCTCGGTGTAGAACTCGCGGCTCTTGGCGAGATCGCGCACCGTGAAGATGAGATGGCTGGCGCGCGTGATGTTGAACGGCGGATTGAAGTTGGTTTTGGGAATCGGCCCTGTCATGACTTTATCTGCACACCTGTTTCGCGCACGATTGCACCCCACTGCTCGAGCTCACGGTCGATCATCGCGCCATAGTCTTGCGGCGACATCACGCCCGGCTCGTACGACGCGCCGACCAAAGTATCGTGGACGGCGCCGCTGCTGTTCATTTTCACGATTTCGGCGTTGAACGCCTGGATCAGTTTCGGCGACGTTCCCTTGGGCGCCAGCAGTCCGTTGGCCACCCGCAGATCGTCGAAGCCGTCGTAGCCCAGCTCCTTGAAGGTCGGCACCTCGGGCGCGGTGTTCGAGCGCTTGTCGCCGGTGACGGCCAGCGCGAGCACCTTGCCGCTGTCGCGGAGGCCTTTGGAGTTGCCCGGGGTGTCGAAGGTGAATTGCAGCGTGCCGGCCGCGGCGGCGAGCAACTGCTGCGTGGTCCCGGGATAAGGCACATGCTGGCCCTTGATGCCCGTCTTCTTCAGCAGCAATTCCGTCACCAGATGACCGCCGGTGCCGACGCCCGGCGAGCCCCAATTGAGCTGGCCGGGCCGCGCTTTGGCATACGCGACGAATTCGTCGAGTGTCTTCACGCCGAGGTCCGGGTTGACCACGAGCAGGAACGGGAAGGTGAACATCAGCGCGATCGGATCGAAATCGCGTTTGACGTTCACCGGGCTGCCGCTGATCACCAGTGGCGCCAGCACGATATGACTGTTGGAGGCGAGCAGGAGGGTGTGGCCGTCGGCTTCCGAGCGCGCCACCGTCATGCAGCCGATCGAACCGGATGCGCCCGGCATGTTCTCCAGCACGAAGCTCTGGCCAAATGTGTTCTTCAGATTGTCGGCATAGAGCCGGAAATTTTGGCCCGGGCCGCCGGTGGCGGTCGGCGAGATCACGCGCACCGCACGCGACGGCCAGCCGTCGATGGTGCTCTGCGACCAGGCCGTCTGGCCGAAGCCAGCCGAAAGTCCAGCCGATCCCGCCAGCGCCATGAAATTACGCCGCGTCGTCATGATGACCTCCCTTCGGCGCGTCTCGCTCCTTGAACCGTATTGGCGACGCGCCTTTTTTATTTCCGGCGAGCATGCTTGATATGTGTCGACTGGTTCAAGCCTTAATGCCGGGAGCGATCATGACCACCGAACATCTTCTGCCGACCACCGTGGTGGGCAGCTACCCACAACCGGACTGGCTGGTCGATCGCGCCCTGCTGCGCACGATGGTGCCGCGCGTGCGCGTCCATGAGCTGTGGCGGGTGCAAGCGCCGTATCTGGCGCAGGCGCAGGACGACGCCACCTTGCTCGCGATCCGCGACATGGAGCGCGCCGGCATCGACATCATCACCGACGGTGAGATGCGCCGCGAAAGCTACTCCAACCGCTTCGCCACCGCGCTCGACGGCATCGACAACGACAATCCGGCGAGCATCACCAACCGGGCCGGCCGCTCGGTCAGCGTGCCGCGCGTTGTCGGCAAGGTCCGGCGCAAGGGACCGGTCGAGCTCGACGACATGAAGTTCCTGCGCCGCAACACCGCCCGCAAAGCCAAGATCACCCTGCCCGGCCCCTTCACCATGGCGCAGCAAGCCAAGAACGAGTTCTACAAGGACGCCGATGAGATGGTGATGGATTTCGCCGCGGCGGTGAACGAGGAGTGCCTTGCGCTGGAGGCCGCGGGCGCCGACGTGATCCAGCTCGACGATCCCTGGCTGCGCAACGATCCCGACGCCGCCAAGCGCATTGCCGTGCGCGCACTCGACCGCGCACTGCAGGGCCTCAAGGTGCCGACCGTGGTGCACCTGTGCTTCGGCTACGCCGCGGTGGTGTCGAAGGACAAGCCGGTCGGTTATTCGTTCCTGCCGCAGCTCGCCGACAGCGCCGCCGACCAGATATCCATCGAGGCGGCGCAGCCCAAGCTCGACCTCGGCATCCTCAAGGACTTCTCCAAAAAGACCATCATGCTCGGCGTCATCGACCTGGGCGACGAGGCGGTCGAGACGCCGGAGATCGTGGCCGGCCGCATCCGCGCGGCGCTGAAATTCATCGACGCCAAGCGGCTCGTTCCGGCGCCGGACTGCGGGATGAAGTACCTTTCGCGCGAGACGGCGTTCGGCAAGCTGAAGGCGCTGAGCGAAGGCGCTGCGATTGCACGGCGTGAGATCCAGTAAAGAATTGTAGGGTGGGCCAAGGCGCGAAAGCGCCGGGTCCACGCGTCGTTATTCGAGTGACGGCGTGGGCACGCCGCTTGCGCGGCTTTGCCCACCCTACATTTGATGCGCTCTCATACGGCTTTTTGTCTCAGCCGCCGTAAAGATAATTCGGCAGCCACAGTGTCATGCCGGGCCACAGATACATGATGATCATGCATACAACAATCACGGCCATGTAAGGCATCATGCCGTTGAAGATCTGGTTGAGCGTGACGTGCGGGGGCGCGACGCCCTTCAGATAGAACGCCGACATCGCCACCGGCGGCGACAGGAACGCCGCCTGCAGATTGACGAACACCAGCACGCCCCACAGCACCGGGTCGATGCCGAAGTGCTTGAGCAGCGGCAGGAAGATCGGCACGAAGATCACGATGATTTCGGTCCATTCCAGCGGCCAGCCGAGCAGAAAGATGATCGCCTGCGACAGGATCATGAACTGGATCGGCGTCATGTTGAGCGACAGCACCCACTGCTCGACCAGCGCCTGACCGCCGAGGATCGCGAACACACCGGAGAACAACGCCGAGCCCACAAACAGCCAGCACACCATCGCGGTGGTCTTGGCGGTGAGGAACACCGCCTCCTTGGTGCGCTTCCAGTCGAGCGTGCGGGCCTGGAGCGCCAGCAGGAAGGCGCCGGCAGCACCGACGCCCGCGGATTCGGTCGCGGTCGTGATGCCGAACAGGATCACGGCGAGCACCACGACGGTCAAAATGCCGAGCGGCATCACCGACGACGTAAGCAGCTTGATGACCTCCAGCCGGTCGGCATCAAGCCGCGCGTAGTAGCGGATCTGCCATAGCGCGCAGACCGCCGCGATGATGCCGAACCACAGATAGAATCCTTGCGGCGGCCCCTTCTCCGACGGTGATGCTTCGGGACCGCTGAGCCCCGGCGTGCCGAGTTGCTCAAGACCCGTCACGGCTTCGGCCGCCGCGACTTGCTGGTGGATCACCACGTACCACCACACCGTAGCCAGCGTGCCGGCCACCAGGATGAAGGGAACGAGCGCGGCGGCGAGGTTCTTCAGCAACTCCCAATAGGTCAGCCTGCCCTGCTCGGTCTGGAGCGTCATGGCCTTGCCCGGCGCAACCAGCGCCTTCAGCAGACCGATGAAGATGTTGCTGGAATAGCTGGCCTGGAATTTCCGCAGCCAGTCGGGCACCGGAACCTTGGTCTGCTCCTCCGGCAGCTTCGGCGCGATCTTGGGATTAATCATCGCCCAGCCGATGATGTAGATGAGATAGAGCAAGGCGAGGAAGAAGCCCGGGAACATCGCGGCGGCGTAGAGCTTCACCACCGACTGGCCGGCCACGGCCGCATAGACGATGATCATCACCGAAGGCGGAATGAGGATGCCGAGCGTGCCGCCGGCCGTGATGACGCCTGAGGCGAGCTTCACGTCGTAGCCGGCGCGCAGCATCGGATTGAAGGCGATCACCCCCATCAGCACCACCACGGCGCCGACCAGCCCCGACGCGATGCCCCAGAAGGTGCAGACGATCAAGGTCGCGACCGCAAGCGAGGCCGGCACGTTCCGGAACGCAAGCTGGATCGAATAGAACATCTTGTCGACCAGCGCGCCACGCTCCATCACGTATCCCATCAGCACGAACAATGGGATCGAGATCAGGACGTCGTTGGTCATGGCGCCGTAAGTGCGCTGGACCATCAGCTCGAACACCTTGTTCTCGGTGAACAGGTGCGTCGGGTCGTAGAACGCGATGTAGCCGAAGAACATGCCGAGCCCCATCAGCGTGAACGCCGTGGGGAACCCCATCATGATCACGACCACGATGAGGCCGAGCATCAAGAGCCCGAGAGCGGGATCGCTCATGTGTTGAGGTCTCCCCCCATGCCGCGCTGACGTGCGACCTCGTCGATTTCCTTGGCGCGCTCGATCGCGACCTTGCGCGATTCCTCGTCCACGTATTGGCTGTTGGCGAGCTGCTCCCCGACCACGTCAATCTCGGCAACGTCGTGAAGCCGGCTCGGCCACTCTCCGGTCTTGAGGCAGATCACGGCGCGCATGATCTCGGCGATGCCCTGCAGCATCACCAGCGCGCCAGCGATCGGAATGATCGTTTTGAAGTGGTAGACCGGCGGACCGTCGGCGGTCACGTTGGAATGCTCGGCGATGCGCCAGGAATCGGCGGCAAAGAAGGTGCCGGCATAGATCAGCGCGGCGATGCCGGGGATGAAGAACACCACATAGAGCACCAGATCGAGCGTGGCCTGCGTGCGCGGCCGCATCGAGCTGTACAGGAAATCACCGCGCACGTGGGCATTCTGCGCCAGCGTATAGGCTCCGCAGAGCATGAACAGCGTGCCGTACAGCATGTTGTCGAGATCGAATATCCATGCCGTCGGCGCGTTCAGGATGTAGCGCTTGAAGACTTCGATGCAGACGACCGCCATCAACACGACGATCAGCCACGCCGCGGCCTTGCCAACCCAAGTGCTGACGCCGTCAATCCCGTGGAGCAGTTTCTGGACGTTCATGAAACGTGGCCGATGCGCGGTGAGACCAGGAACAACAAGGCACCATCCGGTCGCCCGGCCGAATGGTGCCTTGCAAGTTCAGCGTATCGTCAGATCTTCTTCGCTGCGCCGTTGGCGCCGAAGTAGTGATCGAACGCCATCTTGCGGCTCACGACGGTGTCGTTCTCCCACCGCGCGGCACGTTCGGCAAACTTGATCTGCGACTGGACGATCTTCTTGAACAGCGGGTTTTCTGCAGCCTTTTTCTTGACGACCTCGTCATAGACCTCAAGCTGCTTCTTCAGGATCGCGTCAGGCGTCTTGTAGAACTTGACGTTATCCTTGGTCTGCAGCTCGACATAGTCCTGCGAATAGCGGTCGACAGCCTTCCAGGACATGTCGGCGCTTGCTGCATCGACCCCGTTAGCGATAAGCGAGCGCATCTTTTCCGGCAGCCCGTTGAACTTGTCCTTGTTGAACATGATCTCGAACTGCTCGGCGTTCTGGTGATAGCTCTGCAGCATGCAGATCTTGGAGACGTCGGCAAAGCCAAGCGCGCGGTCCGACGACGCGTTGTTGAATTCCGCCGCTTCGAGCAGGCCGCGATCCATCGCGGCGACAATCTCCCCGCCGGGCAACGCGTTGACGGCTGCGCCCAAGCCGGTGAACACGTCGATCGAGATGCCGACGGTGCGGTATTTGAGACCTTTGAAGTCGTCAGCCTTGGTGATCGGCTTCTTGAACCAGCCGAGCGGCTGGGTCGGCATCGGCCCATAAGGGAACGACACCACGTTGGCGCCGACCGAGGCGTACAGCTCGTTGAGAAGCTCCTTGCCGCCGCCATAGCGGTGCCAGGAGAGCAGCATGTTGGCATCCATGCCCCAGCCGGGACCGGAGCCCCACAGCGCGAGCGCAGTCTGCTTGCCGTAGTGATAGACCAGCACGCCGTGGCCGCCGTCGAGCACGCCCTTGGAGACAGCATCGAGAAGCTGGAACGCCGGCACCACGGCGCCGGCCGGAAGCACTTCGATCTTGAGGTCGCCACCGGTCATGTCGTTGACCTTCTTGGCGAAGTCGAGTGCGAATTCGTGGAAGATGTCCTTCGACGGCCATGTGCTTTGCCAGCGCATGTTAATCGGGCCCTGCTGGGCATTGACCGCTGGCGCCGCCACCGTCGCGGCCGCGGTTGCGCCTGCCGCGAACAGGAATTTTCTGCGGCTGGCAGTCTTCGAGTCCGGTTTTTTGCTCATTCGTCGTCGCTCCCTAGACTTTGTCGCCCCGAGCGACGCTGAACGCCGCCCGTTTGTTGTGCTTACCCTGGCGGGATCGTTCTATTCCCTCCAGGTTGTCTACAGTTTTACCGGGTTACCTCCCTTTCACAAGTCCGTGGCTCTCCCGGAAGGTCTCGATCCGGCCTATTTTGCGTGAGATTGCCGAATTCAGACGCCCTACTTTGGTCGAACACTCGCGGGCTGGTCCGCGCTCGTTTGCCGCAGCACCGCATAGGAGATACCCCGTGAAAGCCCTTGGTTCGAAGCTCGCCATCATCTGGCGGCTCGCCGCTCCATATTTTCGATCGGAAGACCGCAAAGCGGGTCTCACGCTGCTGATTGCCGTGGTGGGGATCGAGCTGTCGCTCGTCGCCATCAACGTGATGCTCAACCAGTGGAACAACCGCTTTTACAACGCGCTGCAGGAGCACAATTGGGATGTGTTCGTCAGCGAGCTTTTGTTCTTCTGCGTGCTCGCGGCGACCTTCATCGTGCTCGCGGTCTATCAGCTCTATCTGAATCAATGGCTTCAGATCCGGTGGAGGCGCTGGATGACGGACCGCTATCTCGATTCCTGGCTCAGCGGCGCCAATCACTATCGCATGCAGCTTCTTGGCGACGCCGCCGACAACCCCGACCAGCGTATCAGCGAAGACATCAGGCAATTCATCGAGAATGGCTTGAGCCTGGGTCTCGGCCTGCTCAACTCGGTGGTCACGCTCGGCTCATTCGTCGTCATCCTTTGGGCGCTGTCGGCCACCGCCCCGTTCACGCTGTTCGGCGTCAACATCGCAGTCCCGGGCTATCTGGTCTGGGCGGCACTGATCTACTCGATCATCGGCACCGCGATCGTCCAGTGGATCGGCCATGCGCTGGTCGGCCTCAACTTCATGCAACAGCGCTACGAAGCTGACTTCCGCTACAGCCTCGTGCGCGTCCGCGAGAACGCCGAGCAGATCGCGCTGCTCGAAGGCGAGAACTCCGAAAAGCAGCGGCTGCTGGAGCGCTTCAGCCGGTTGATGAACAACTGGATGCTGATCATGAAGCGGACCAAGAAGGTGACCTTCTTCACTGCCGGCTTTGCACAGGTGTCGAGCGTGTTTCCTTTCGTGGTTGGCGCGCCGGCCTATTTCGCCGGCACCATGCAACTCGGCGGACTGATGCAGACCGCCTCGGCTTTCAGCAGCGTGCAAGGCGCGCTATCCTTTTTCGTCAGCTCCCAGATTTATCGTCAGCTCGCCGAGTGGCTCGCCGTGATCGACCGGCTCGACGGCTTTGACCACACGCTTGCGGCCGGACGCGCGGCCGCCGTCACGCCTCCGTTGGTGAAAGTGCAGCCGTCGCCCGACGGCCAGACCGTCGAACTCAGCGATGTCGAAGTGACGTTGCCAGGCGGCCGGCCCCTGGTCGGCGTCGAGCATGCCGTGATGCGCAAGGGCGAAGCCATGCTGGTCAGCGGGCCGTCGGGCTCAGGCAAGTCGACGCTGTTCCGCGCCATCGCGGGCATCTGGCCGTTCGGCTCCGGCACTGTGACGGTGCCCAATGAGGCACGCTCGATGACGCTGCCGCAGCGGCCATATTTTCCGGTCGGCACGCTGGCCGCGGCGATCGCTTATCCCGCCGAGCCCACGGCGTTCAGCCGCGAGAGCCTCAAAGCCACGCTCGAAGCGGTCGGTCTTCCGGCGCTCGCGCCGAGACTCGACGAGGAGGCGCACTGGAACCGGATGCTATCGCTCGGCGAGCAGCAGCGTCTCGGCATCGCCCGCGCCATCCTGGATAAGCCGGACTTCCTGTTTCTTGACGAAGCCACGGCCTCGCTCGATGAACCATCGGAGGCCAAGCTCTATCGCCTGCTGGCCGAACGACTCCCGAATGCCGCGATCGTCTCGATCGGCCACCGCTCGACGCTGGCCGCGTTCCACCAGCGACGGCTCGCGCTGGAGCCCGACGAGCGGCATTATCGGGTGCGCGAAGCCGTGATCGAATCGATCGCCAAATAGTCTTCACCACCAGCGCGTGGGCCAAATGTCGTCCTTGTTTGGCCCACGCGCGACGATGTTGTGCCAGACGAACGCAAACAGCGCGAGCAGCGCCGCGCCGGCCGCCACCGGCACGACGAGGAAGCTCCAGGGCATGCTGTTGACCACCACCACCAGCGGATCGATGCCGGCCGGCGGATGAAACGTGTCGGTCGCGTGCATGGCGATCATCGCCATGCCCACAGCCAGCGCCGTGACCCAAAGACCCGGCCCGAACAGCTTGACCATCACAAGGCCGACGGCCGTGGAGACGAGATGACCGCCGATCAGCGCGCGCGGTTGCGCCGGCAAGGCTGTGGGCGAGCCCATCACCAGGACGATTGAGGTGGCGAACGGTATCGCCACCAGCGGATATTGGGCGCGGGCTGAGAAGGTTTCCATCGCGAGAATCGCGGCAGCCCCGCCGGCCGCGCCGGCAAGCACTGCAAGCCATTTGCTGCGTTCGATCATGGCGCCAGATACGCAACGGCCGACCGTGCGTCCACCCCAAAAAGCAACGAGCGACGGCCCTGCGGCCGCCGCTCGCTTTGGAGGACGAAGATGTCGCTTACTTCAGGTTGGTGTTGACCGTGAGGTCCGCCGACAGACGGGCCACGAAGGTCGCACCGCACCAGTTGGAGCCGAGACCACCCGGGTTGATGGCGGTCACGTTGCTCGTGCCCGCAGCGGTGTGATCGCTGGTGAAGGCGTTGCAATTGCCCTTGTTCAGGTCGGTGTCGATGTAGCGGAGGTCAACGGTGAAGACCTTATAGGTCCAGCCGATGCCGAGGTTCCAGGTGGTGTAGCTCTTGTACGGAACGCCATTGGGGAAGCCCACGGTGCCGTAAAACGCATCGCTGGTGCCGAGATCCCAGTAGCCGACTTCACCCGACGCGTAGAACTGCATGCCGTTGGAGAGCGCCGGGAAGGTGTACTTGGCGTTGCCGCCGAAGTAGACGCCGTCGGCGCCGGTATTGAGCACGTTCGGCGAGTAGTAGACGAAGGCGCCGAGGCCGAGCTGATCGGTGACCGAGTAGTTCACCTTGGCGAAGATTTCGTAGAAGCTCCAGTCCGACTTGGCGACGTTGCCGTTCGGAAGGTTCGTGGGGCCTACGCCGCCGCTCGGCGAGCAGGTCGGGACAGCGGCATTGAAGCATTGGCCGCCGGGGTACCAGTAGTACCAAAAGCCAAAGTCGAACGCGAACTTGCCGAAGGTGGGCCGGAAACCGGCGTAGATGTCGACTTCCGCCGCGGCGCGGTTCGGGAAATCGATGCTGGCGCCGCCGAGACCGGCGTAGAGCTGCATGTCCTTGTTGATGTTGTAGCGCGGCTCGAAGTAGGCCGCGACCGACGGCTTGTGGTTCGACTGCGTGATGCCGCGCCAGACGTAATCGCTGGCGATCGCTGAGCCGAAGGCGATGTCCCAAGCCGGCGGTTGCGCCGGAGCCGCGATCGCCTTGAGCGGCATGTCGGCGGCGAATGCCGACGACGCCGAGAACGCCAGAGCGGCAACCGCCGCCATTGTCACTTTTTTCATAAGCAGCCCCTTCCCGTCGTGCTGTGGCCGGGCGCAGGCTGACGTTACGGACGATCTCGACGAACTCCGAGAACGTAACTGCAACCTCAACCGAACGAAGCCCCCGCTCCACTTCATTTATTGTGGCCAAAATTCAGCACGCGGGTGTTCCGAGGGACAAGACGTTTCCAGTGGCAATTGCTGCCTTTTTAGGCGTTTCAAGCCTAAACCCCACAAAAACATCACAAGAGTTGCGTGGTGTGTCCGGCAGGTCACATTTTTCTCGGGTTTTCAGGCCTCGAACGGCCCATCTGTTGAAAATGTCCGGCACATTTCCACAGACTCCGCGGAGCGGCAGGGTGAAGCCTCGCCTCGTTCAGACCATTTTCTCGCCGTGCCCGTGACAGCAGTGCTGTCACTTCCGCAAGCTGAACCACACACCGCCCAGGATCAGCGCCCCGCCGACGATCTGGATCGCACTCGGTCCCTCGTGCAGCCAGACCCACGACAACAGCGCGCTGGCGACCGGACCGATGTAGAGCACCAGCGAGGTGCGCACCGAGCCGAACCGGCCGCCGAGATAGGCGAAGCCCGCATAGGCCAACACCCCCGGTACCAGGCCCGCGAACAGATAGACGCCGAGCGCATGCACGCTGAACACCGTGTGCGGCGCAGCAATCGCCTCGTAAGCCGCAAACGGCAACGAGAACAGCGAGCCCACCGCGGCGAACACGCAGACGCGGCCGAGAAACGAGACCTCAGAGGCGGCGCGCGATTGCAGCAACGTGTATCCGGACCAGGCCAGCATCGCGACCACGACGAGCAGATCGCCCCAGATGGTGTCGGCCGACATCAGGCTCGCCGCCGAACCGCGCAGGATGATCGTGAGCGCACCGGCGAGCGCAAGCACGATGCCGACGATCTGATAACGGCCGATCAATTCCATGCCGGTGAGCCAGGAAATCACCAGCACGACGATGGGCGACAGCGCGTAGATCAGCGCAATGTTGATCGCGGTGGTCGAGACCCCGGCGATGTAGATCGGCCCGCCGCACAAAAACATGCCGAAGAAGCCGGCCAGCACGACGACGAAGCCGCGCGACAAAAGCACATCCGCGTTCGCCTTAAGCTCGGCCCACACGAACGGCGCGAGCCCGGCCGTCACGATCAGCCAACGGAAGAAGGCGAGCGAGAACGGCGGGATCGCGCCGGCGTTGGCGCGCGCCAGGATCATGTTGGTGACTTGGGCGACTGCGACAGCGACGAAGCCGGTCAGCGCCAACGCGACGGTCAGGCGGCTTTGCGGACTTTCGACGCTCACCGCAGAGAAGCCGCGGCTTACGCGGCGGCCTTCTTGCGGTTCTGCTCGATACGGCGGTCGACCAGCGCCACCTGCGCGTCGATCGCCGCATTGCTCAGACCTTTCTGTTTGGCGATGAGCTGCACGAGCTTGTCGGCGCGTTCGATGTTCGGCGCGCCGTTCTGCAGGGCGCGCGCAGCCGAAGCCGGCCGCACCAGCGACTGCGCCGCGGCGGCGTATTTCTCATACGGCACGAGATCGGCCGGATTGGCGCCGAGCTTGACGCAGAGATCGAACACGAAGTCGTAGACCGACTTCGAGGTCGCGGGATCGGAATGCACCGCCTCCTGCGCGGTCCGCATGCCGTCCTCGGTGACGCAACGGTAGTTGCCGGCGAGCAGCATCGCCCACTTGGCGAGCGGCACGAAGATCGAGTCATAGACGCGGAGCTTCACCGGCAATTCGATCTTGGTGCCGTCACCCGGATCGAACCGGATCGCGTCGATCTCCTGCTCGAGCTGGCGCAGGATCGCGGTGCCCTTCGGATCGTCGAACTTCGCTGCCTTGAAGTTGGTCGGCAGCGTGACCATCAGCACGTTGACCTTCTCGTCCGGCGGACGGATCGCCTGTGGGTCCGGACTGCACAGCGTGAGATAGGTCGGATCGAAACTGTCCCACACCCGCGCATCGGTATAAGCGGGCTCGAGCGCCGCGTAGTCGAGGCCTTTGATGCGTTTGACGTAAGGCAGCGGCGGCATGTTCATGATCGACATGCACGGCACTTTCGATTTCGCCACCGCATCGAGCAGCTCGCGCACGCCAGGCGAGCGGTACTGCGGCTCCTGCATCGCCAGGCAGATCAAGTCATAGTCCTTGGGATTCACGCCCGCCGCACCCGAAGCCGTCACCTTGCCGGGAAGCTTCGTCGAATCGAGCAACACCGGATCCTTGCGGCCTTTCACCGGCAGACGCACGCGGAAGCCTTCCGTGTTGATGAGGTCGGCCTCAGCCGGCAGGCAGACGTGGTGAACCCTGTGTCCGCCGAACAACATTTTCGAAGCGAGCAGTGAGCCATAGGCCGCGCCCAGGATCAGGATGTTGTATGGCATGGCGGGTGTTCCTCTGTCGGTTGAAAATGCAGAAGGTTCAGGCCCTTGGCTTGAGGAACCGACGGACCATCCTTCGTTGGCGCCCATGCTATTTCGGGGGGCGGAACGATGCAATGCGGGCGGCGTTCCATCGCCCATCGCAGCGCAATGTCGATGCACCCGAGACAGACGTGGGTTGTCGCATCATTGTGCGACAGTCCGGCGCAGCATGTGATATTTTGCCGGCTCTGCCGGTCATGGAGGTCGTTATGAATTCGAAAAAGCTCGTCCTCGAAACCACCGCGCCGTTTCAAGGATTGCCTGAGCTCGTTGCCCACAAGGAAGGCCTGTTCGCCAAGGAAGGCCTGACCCTCGAATGGGTCGAGCGCGAAAGCGACGACAAGAGCACCAAGGTCGACGTCAACAGCCCGAAGGGACTCGATCCCTTCTCGAGCCACGGCAAGATGCTCGAGCAGGGCAAGGCCGACCTCTACAACGCCTGCGAATGGGGCAACTACTGCCGCGTCCAGGACACCAAGGTCGGCAGCCGCCAGGTCGGCCGCCGCGGCATCGTCACCTTCGCGGCCATCGTGGTGCGGCCGGACTCCGAGGTGTTCACACCGCAGCAACTCGCCGGCAAGACGGTCGGCGTGCCGTTCTATTTCGGCACTCATTATCTCGCTCTGCATCTGCTCGACGGCTTCATGCCGCGCGATCAGATCCGGCTGTGCCGCGTCTCGAACGGCTCGCGCGAGCGTTACAACGCCATGATGAAGGGCGAGGTCGAGGCGACCACGCTGACCGAGCCTTACGTCTCGCTCGCCGAGAAGAACGGCTGCCGGGTGATCTGTTCGGCCTTCTATCACGGCACCGAGGTGGCCTCGGACCGGGTCGACG
This sequence comes from Rhodoplanes sp. Z2-YC6860, assembly GCF_001579845.1. Taxonomy (GTDB): domain Bacteria; phylum Pseudomonadota; class Alphaproteobacteria; order Rhizobiales; family Xanthobacteraceae; genus Z2-YC6860. The sequence continues at coordinate 1,664,437 of NZ_CP007440.1, read as the reverse complement.
CCGAGACCTACGGCGCCTTCAACCGCGCGGTGCGCGAGGCGGTGAAGCGCATCAACGCCGACAAGGCGAAGTACCTGCACTACTTCATCGACTATCACGCCAAGAAAGACCCGGAGATCGCGGCGCTGAAGCCCGAAGATCTCCGCGCCGGCCGTATCGTGGTCATCGATCCGGCTCCGATCCCGGCGAACGAGTTGCAGAACACCTACGACTGGCTGAAGAGCTGGGGCATGCTCGAAGAGACCGCGACACCACTCGCGCTGGTCAATCTCGACGTGCAGCGCGCCGCGCACACGATCGCGGCGGAATAAGCCGCACTCTCATTGCTCAGCGGCTTCGCTCCGGATAGCCATGCCAGTGGCTATCCGGAGTTTTTAATTTGCCGGACCGTTCTTTACTTGGCCGCGGCACCATTGGCCGCCTTGATGATCGGCTTCCACTTGTCGAGTTCCGCTTTGTGGAACGACGCCAGCGATTCAGAGGTTTGCTGTTCGCGGGGGAATATCTCCTCGCCGATATCGGCAAGCCGCGACCGCAGCGCACGATTTTCCAGGGCAGCGGCGATTGCAGCATTCAGCTTCTGAACCGCGTCGTGTGGCGTATTCTTCGGCGCCCACATCGCCTGCCAGGCCGAGGCATAGAATCCTGCCAGTCCGGCCTCATCCACAGTGGGTACGTCCGGGAGCGCCGGCAACCGCATTTTGGCCATCACGGCGTAGGCCTTGATCGCACCGGTGTGCACGTGCGGCAGCGAATTGGGCGCCAGATCGAACATGAAATCGATATGCCCCGCAACAAGATCGTTGATCGCCGCTCCAGCCCCTCGATAAGGAACGATGTTGAAGCGCGTGCCGGTTTGCTGCTGAAAGAACACGCCCGCGAGGTGCGTTAGACTGCCCAGACCGCCGCTGCCCTGCGATGCCTTGTCCGGATTGGCCTTCAACCAGGCGATCAACCCCTTCAGGTCGTCCGTCGGAAATCCCTTCCTCGCGACAACAAGCAACTCGGTCGTTGCCAGTAGCCCGACCGGTTCGAAATCGTTCACGACATCGTATGGGAGGGTCAGCTGAACACCGTTGATGACGTGCGTGATCAGGCCGCCGAAGCAGAGTGTGTAGCCGTCGGGCGCGGCCCGTGCGACCCGGCCGGTGCCGATGCTCCCCGCGGCCCCGGTCACATTTTCCACGACGACGGGCTGCCCGAGCGAAGTCTGCATGCCTTCAGCCAGGATTCGAGCGGCCACATCGAACGCACTGCCCGCCGGCAGCGGCACAATCATGGTCACAGGGCGTGACGGATAGTCCTCCGCTTGGGCAACGACCGACGAGACCAAGAGCAAAACACACCCGATCAGCAGCTTCCTCATGATCCGCCTCTTTCAACGTTCACGGCACACCAAGGGATGTCATTGGCCGAAGATGTTCAGCTGCCCAGGCACACGCTCGCGAGATCTGTGCCCACCACGATGGTTCCAGTAAAGCCGCCGTCCTGGGCGGCTTTACTGTAAGCTGCCGCCGTCAGTGGACCGCCCGGGACCTTGAACGGGCCCTGGCGGTCGGCGCCAACCGGCGGAATCAAATGCGTGAGCATCAGATGTTTCGCGCCGGCGCGATGCGCCATGGCGCCGAGATCGAAAACATTGGGCTGACGATAATAGGCGTAAGGGTACATGCCGCTGCCTTCGTCGGGGCCCATGATCGGATGAATGGCCGAATGCACGATGATGTCGGCGCCTCTCGCCAAGCTCTCGACCTGATCCGACGTCGATGAAGCGCGAGGCGGCGCAAGCTGATCGTTGCCGGCGTCGCCGCCGATCACCACGCTGCCCGACGGCGTGTCGACCCGATATGAAACGTGGCCGGCCATATGCGTCGAACGCACGGCACTGACTTTCACCTCGCCGGCGTGCCAGACGATCGCCGGCTTCTCCGTCGGTTCGAACGTGGTCGTGCGGAGCAAATCCGCGGGGCCGCCCGCAGTGCGATCGGCCCGCTCGGAATGACGCTGGGCAATCTCGCCGGAATGGATGAAGGCATCGGCGACATGCGCGACGAATTTCCGGCCGCTGATCGTGAATCCCCGGTCTGACACCACGTCATCACAGCAGACGACGTCGAGCTTCGGTCCTGAACCGTTGAACATCCAACGCAGCAGGACAAGGTCGGCGAAGCCTTCGGTGTGATCGGTATGCATGTGGGTGAAGAACACCGCATCGAGCTGCGCCGGAGGAACGCCGAGTTGCGAAAGCCGCATCGTGGTCCCGCGGCCTGCATCAAACTGAAGATTGAGAGGGTCGCGGCCGTCCCCGCCATAACGCACCAGCGTGCCCGAGCCGGCCAAGCCGTTGAAAACCGCTGGGCCGCCCGCGGTGCCGGTCAGCGTGACAGTCAAGGACATGGCGCGGAGCCTCTTCCCGCTCGGCGCTGCCCGTGCCGGGATGCGCCGTCATCCGCAGATTTGCCAGCGAGAGAGATTTAAGGGAATTCCCCATTATCATAATACATGTTAGGTAAAATCCTTATGGTTCGTCCCATCCCCTGGGAACAACACATCGGTCGCCGTCTGCGTTTGCGCGACCTGTTTGTGTTTTTCGCGGTGGTCGAGACCGGCAGCATGGCCAAGGCGGGCGCCAAGCTCGGCGTCTCCACGCCGTCAATTTCAGAAACCATTGCGGCGCTCGAACACACGCTTGGCGCGCCGCTGCTCGACCGGAGCCCGAAGGGTGTCACGACAACCGCGTACGGCGAGGCCTTGCTGTTCCGAGCGCGTGCCGCCTTCGACGAATTGCGTCAGGGCGTTCGTGATATCGAGTTGATCGGCGATCCTCATGCGGGAGAACTCCGGATCGGATGTCCGGAATCGATCACGGCGGGTTTCTTGCTGCCAATATTGCAGCGTCTCACCAAGGCCTATCCTCGCGTGCGATATCACGTGCAGCAGGTGCAGCAGCCGACCGTCGAGTATCCGGAGCTTCGCGAACGCAAGGTCGATCTGGTCCTGGCCCGATGGGGCCGCGACCTCGCGAAAGATGAAATTGATCCCGAAGTGGATGTCCAGGTCCTTTTGGACGATCCCTATCTTCTGGTTGCCAGCGCAAACAGCAAATGGGCGCGCCGTCGCAAGATCGACCTGGCCGATCTCGCCGGCGAACCGCTGATCGTGCCGCCCATCGATGCCTGGGGTGGAGCACTTGTCGCCGAAGCGTTCAAGCGGCGCGGCTTGTCAGCGCCCAACTTCGTGGTATCGACGCTGTCGATTTCGCTGCGCAACGAAATGGCGGCGAGCGGCCAGTTCATCACGCTGCTGACCCGATCGGTGGTGCGGACCTTCGCGAAACGCTATTCACTCAAGGTGCTTCCGATCGACCTGCCGGCCCATCGGTCGCCCGTCGGCATCGTGACGATGAGGCATCGGACACTGGGGCCAGCGGCGCAACTGTTCGTCGAATCCGCCCGCGAAGTTGCGCGGAGTTTGACCGCCGAGTCGAAGGCTTGAACGGCTCAGCCGTCGTGACCGCATTGCCGCGAGCTGACGTTCGGGCTTTATGTTTTCAGCCGCCGCGATTCCGGATCGCGGTTTTTCTGGAAGTCGTAAGAAAAGCCGTAGGGATCCGACGGTGCAATCCCGGTGTTCGGGCCCTTGAGCTGGAGGCTCAGCCAGCTTCCGCCGGTCTCGCACTTGATCTCGTAGATCGTGTTCTCGGGGAAATCGACCAGACTGCCCGGCCCGAACTTCTGGTCGTTCAGGATGAATTCGCCTTCGAGGATGTAGCGAAGCTGCCAGAAGCCATGCTTGTGCGGGATTTCGTAAACGCCCGGTTCGAAATGGTGCAGCCGCACCAGCACGTCGTCCTTGAACATCAGAACCTTGACCTGGGCCAGCGGCGAAGGCGTTGCCTCCCAAGGCAGCTTGTTGGCATCGACCGAGTGAAGCTCGGGCAGTTCAGGTTTTCGGGTGGCCATTCACAAGTCTCCTGATGTTGAGAAACGAAGTCCCGCCGGTCATCGCGACGCGTTCACGACCCGCGATCCCTTGAGCAGGCCGCCAAACCGCGATGCTTCCGACTTGAGGAAGCGGCCGAGTTCGTCGGGGCCCATATGCATGACCTCGACGCCCTGCTTGGCGAACGCCGCGCGCACCTCGGGGTGGGCCAGCGCCTTGGCGATCTCCTTGTCGAGCCGCTCGATGACCGATGCCGGCGTCCCGCCCGTCGCCATGAAGCAGACCCAGGCATCGATCTGCAGACCCGGGAGGCCCGCTTCGGTGGAACTCGGGATGTCGGGCGCCAGCGGCGAGCGCTCGTTCGAGGTCACCGCGAGCGCCTTCAAGGTCTTGGCCTGAACCTGCGGCAGCAGCGATGGCATCGCGCCGACGGCGAGATCAACCCGGCCCGCGATCAGGTCCGGCGTCGCCGGGCCGATGCCGTTGTAAGGCACGAAGGTCAGGTCGACGTCGCCGAGCTGGGCCAGCATCTCAGCGCCGAGATGATTGGGTGTGCCGATCGGCGAGATCGCCATGCTCACCGACCGGGGCTTCTGCTTCGCGATCCGGATTGCGTCGGTGATGTTTTTCGCAGGGAAAGACGGCGAAGCGACCAGCAGCATTTTCGCCACGGCGGCCATCGACAGCGGCACCAGATCGCGATCGTAGTCGAAGCCTGGATTGGGCAGCAGCGTCGGATTCACCGACTGGTTGGAGCCAGTCATCAGCAGCGTGTGGCCGTCCGGCTCCGCCTTGGCGACGACACCCGCGGCGATGTTGCCGCCGGCGCCAGGACGATTCTCGATCACCACGGGCTGGCCGATCGAATCGGCGAGATACTTGGACAGCACCCGCGGCACGATGTCGGTCAGACCGCCGGCCGCCGAGATCACCTCGACCCTGATGGGCTTCGCCTGCGGCCAGTTGTCGGCGCGAACCGGCGTCGTTGCCGCCGTCACGATGCCTGCGATCAGCACAGCAGCCGCAAACTGGCGTTGCATGTTTCTCTCCCTTTGGTACCGCTGGCCTTTTCGGCTCATGCGTTTGTTGTGAGGCCGTTGCTATCGGCCCTCGACCGTTATCCCAGCAGCCCGCTCCATCGGACGGATGATTTTCGTCAGGTCCTCGCGCTCGCCTTCTTCAAAGGCTGCCTTTCGGAAGCTTTCGATGACGGCCTCGGCAAGCGGCACCGGCACACCGTTCCTTCGCGCCTCGCCGCTGAACGCGTCCAGGTCCTTGATCATGAGGCCAAGGGTGCCGCCGTGGCTGAACTTCCGCGTCAGCACCTGGGCCGGAATCTTGGTCAGCGTCGCGGTGTTCTGCCCGGTGCCGTTGTTGAGCACCTCAAGCATCGCAGCGGGGTCGAGGCCGCACCTGCGGCCCAGCACCATCGCCTCGCAGGCGAGGGCGAGGTTCGAAGCCGACAGCACGTTGTTGACGTACTTCATGACCTGCGCGGCGCCGACACGGTCGCTGAGGTAGACGATCTTCTTGGCATAGTGGTTCATCACCGGCTCGGCGAGCTCGAACGTATCGCGGGAGCCTGAAGCCATCACGGTCAGCGTTCCGTCGCGCGCCCGGGGCACGCCTCCCGTCATCGGCGCGTCGAGCGCCGCGATGCCGCGACTGCCGAGACCCGCCGCAAGCTCCTCGAGCAGCGCAACCTCGTTGGTGCCGAGATGAACGTAGGTCTTCATTCGGTTGCCCCGGATCAATCCGTTCGGTCCGAGCACAACGTCGCGATACGCATCCGCCGACGTGATGCAGACAAAGACAATGTCGGCCTTGTCCGCCATCTCGGCGGGAGTCGCGGCGATCGCCGCGCGGTTGTGAAACGCCGAAGCTTTCGCGCCGGTGCGGTTGTAAACGACGACCTGTTCGCCGCCTTGGATCAGCCGCTCCGCCATCGGCACACCGATCGCGCCGAGCCCGGCAAATCCGACGACACGCGCTGCTTGTCCCGCTTCCATCCGTCAGGTCCGCGTTGAAGATGCAGGACACTGAACCGATCGCGTCTGCCTTTTGCGATCGTCAGCATGTTAGAGTCCGATCGCAAAATTGGTACGGGCCTTCGTCAGACCGGGCAAATTCATAAAGCAGAACGGGGCATCGCGAGGTTCGATAGCGGAACCGGATGCTGCAAAGCAGCATCCGCGCGGGACATGGCATGGATTTGCGTCAGCTGCGCTACTTCGTCGGGATCGTTCAGGCCGGAAGCCTGTCGCGGGCAGCTAATCATCTGCATGTCGCGCAGTCGGCGATCAGCCATCACCTCGCGCAGCTCGAATCCGAGATCAAGAAACCGCTGGTGACGCGCGGCTCGAAGGGCATCGCCCTCACCGAAGCCGGCACTGTGCTCTACCGCCACGCCGAAGCCATCCTGCGGCATATCGATTTTGCCAAGCAGGATGCGATGACGACGCTCGCCGTGCCGTCAGGCCGCGTCGCCATCGGCTTCCCGTCGGCGCTGTCCAGCATTCTCGGCTACGAGTTGTTCGTGCAGATGCGGCACGCCTATCCGCAGATCGTACTTCACCTGACCGACGGCAACAGCTCGCTGCTGCGCGAGCGGCTGGACAATGGCCGCCTCGATCTCGCCGTGCTGTTCCTGGGCAAGTCCGAGCGCGGCCTTGCGGTCGAACCGTTCGCCAACGAAGAGCTGTTCTATGTCTCGGCAGAGAAAAAATCGCGCCCGATCAGTCTGGAAGAAGCAGCCAGCCAGCCGGTCCTGCTGCCCGGCCCCGGCAGCGGCATCCAGAAAACCGCGCGGGAAGCCTTCGCGCAGCGCGGACTCGATCTGACCGTGATCGGCGAGATCGACTCCATGGTCGCGCTGCGGCGCGCGGTGGCGGCGGGCCTCGGCAACACGATCCTGCCCTGGGCCGCAATTGGCGATGGCGAGTCCGTGGGAAAGCTCCATCATCGGCAATTCTCCGACTTCCGTCTGATCCGTCCGGTTGCGCTGTGTTCGTCGGAGGTCTCGCAACGCAATCCGGCCATCGAAGCCGTCGCCTCGACGCTGAAGCTTCTGGCCCGCAAGCTGATCGAAGGCCGCCGCTGGCACGGCGTGACCGCGATGGAGACGGCCGGCAGCCATCTGGATAACAAGCCATCTGGATAACCGGTGCCCCCCTAGAGACTCGGCATTGGATTTTCCAAAGCGCCCCCGCCTATTTTTCCGCGGCAATGCAACACGGGAGCGCGCCAATGGGCATCGAAGGCACCGCCGTCAACCGAACCGTCGATCCAGCTACGAATGCCGACGGCGTGCGCGTGTTCTGGATGCCGGGGTGCTCGTCCTGCGTGAAGGTGAAGGAATTCCTGAAGAAGCTCGGCGTGCCCTATGAGTCGGTCAATGTGCTGACCGATCCGAGCGCCGAAGCCGATCTGCAGGCGATGGGCGCCATGGGCTTCCCCGTCGTGTCGCGCGGCAAGACGTTCGTCTGCGCGCAGTCGCTGGACGACGTTTCGAAATTCCTCGGCCGCGACGTGAAGTTCGAGCGCCTGTCACCCACCGAGCTGATGGACCGCTGGTTCTACTTCTCCGACATCGCGCTGGAGATGGTCGACCGGATTCCGCAGGAGCATCTGCAGGCGCTGCCGATCCCGAACCGCAATCGCACGTTCCACGGCCTGTCGTATCACATCTTCCAGGTCCCGGAGGCTTTTCTGGAAAACGCCGAGAACGGCGAAGAGCACTTCGACAAATATTTCGATTCACCGCCGCCGGACGATGTGACGACAAGCGCGCATGTGCGCGCCTACGGCGATCGCATCACGGCCCGGCTGCGCCGCCACTGGGCTTCATTGCCGGACAAATCGTTCGGCTGGACCGTGAAGACCTTCTACGGAATCCAGCCGTCGCACCACTTCCTGGAACGCTCGGTGTGGCACATGGCGCAGCACATCCGGCAGCTTCAGGTGGTGCTCGACAGCTATAGTGCGGCTCTCAACCGCCGCATCGACGAGACGAAGTACAAAGGCCTGCCGATGCCGGAAGGCGTCTGGGAGTAGCGTCAGCCTCGCCTTCCGTCACTCGCTTTCGAGCGGCGCGCCATTCTTGGCCCGGATCGCCCGGAATACGGTTTCGGCGTTCAGCGGCATCTCGGTGATGCGGACGCCGACGGCATCGTCGATGGCGTTGGCGATGGCCGGCGACGGGCAGAAGGTCGACACCTCACCCACGCCTTTCGCGCCGAACGGGCCGCCCTCTTCCTCGTGCTCGATGGCGACGTTGTCCATGACGTCGGGAACGTCGTGGAAACCCGGAATCTTGTAGTCGGCGAGCGAGGCGTTCGTGACCTGTCCGCCGTCGATGTACATCTTCTCGAACATCGTGAAGCCGACATGCATCAGCGCCGCGCCTGAAATCTGCGTTTCCACGGCCTTCGGGTTGATGGCTTTGCCGCAATCGACGACGTTGACCAGCTTCAGAATCTTGACGTGGCCGGTCTCGGTGTCGACCTCGACCTCCGCGCCGCCGCCGGCGATCAGCCAGAACGGCGTGACCTTCGTGCTCTGACCGTTCTCAGGATTGGGCGAAATATAGTCGGGCTTGAAGACACCGGTGCCGATGATGTTTCCGGCCTGCATGCCGTAGCGCTTCTGGAACAGCTCGGCGATCGGAACGTTGGAGCCCTCCGGCTCGCCAACGTCCTTCGCCAGCCCCTTCAGCTTGTCGCGCGCGTCCTCGGCCGCGCGGCGCACCGCATGGCCCATGTGGAACGTCGATCGCGAGCCCAGCGTCCCCATGTCATAGGGCGTAGAATCCGTATCGCGGGGAATGACGCGGATCGTCTCGGCCGGGACGTTGAGCACCTCGGCGGCGATCTGCGCCATCACGGTGTCGGAGCCCTGCCCCATGTCGACGGTGCCGCAATACAGAATGATCGAGCCGTCCGCCGCGATGTTGACGATCGCGACCGAGGTGGTCGGTGAGGTCACGGCTTTGATCGCGATGGCGATGCCGCGGCCGCGCCGGACCGTGCCGCTGCCTTTGTCAAAGGGAGCGGACCAGTTCATCCGCTCCAGCACCTTGTCGAGAATCCGTTCGAGCGGCGCATCCTTGATCATCTGGCCGGTGGCGTGCGGACGGCCCTCCGGCACGAGATTGGTCCGCCTGAACTCAACCGGGTCGAGCTTCATTTCGCGGGCCATCATGTCCATGTGGCTCTCGTAAGCCCACACGAGCTGCGGCACGCCGAAGCCGCGCAGCGCGCCGGCGGGCGTCAGGTTGGTGTAGAGCGCCATGGAGTCGATCGACACGTTGTCGATGTCGTAGGGGCCCGACGCGGTGAGCCCGGCCTTCTGCGTGACACGGGGGCCGATATCCGCGTAGGCGCCGCCGTTCCAGATCACCTCGCAGCGGCGGGCGACGATCTTGCCGTTCTTGTCGACGCCGCTCTTGATCCGGTACGTGCAGGGATGGCGCGTGACCTGATAGAACATCTCCTCGAATGTGGTCGCAACCTTGACCGGCTTGCGCGCGACCATGGAGAGCGCGAGCGCCAGCGCCTCCAACTTGATGTAGAGCTTGCCGCCGTAGCCTGAGCCAAGATACGGCACCTTGATCCGCACCTTGTTCTCGGGCCAGCCCAGCAATCGCGCCATCTCGATGCGCACGAACGAGGGTCCCTGAGACGAGTCATAGAACGTGACGTGGTCGTCCCGGTAGTCGCAGATGCAGGCGAACGGCTCGAGCGGCAGATGCAGGACCTTCTGCGTCTTGAACTCGTGCTCGAATTTGAATTCGGCGGCCGCGTAGGCCTGGTCGAAGTCGCCGCGACGCAGCTTGTAGTTCAACGCCACATTGGTGTCGCGCGCGCCCTTCAGGTGCTTCAGGTCGGCGAAGGATTTCGCGGGCTTCAGCTCGTCGTGCACGTAGACGTTGCTGGTGACGGCCTCGACCTCGTCGAACACCGCAGGCAGTTCTTCGTATTCGGCGGTGATGAGCTGCACGGCCTGTTCGGCGACGTGGGGATCGGTCGCCAGCACGGCCGCAACCGGCTCGCCGACAAACCGGACCTTCTGATGTGCCAGGATGGGCTGATCGTGAAAGGCCGGCCCGTAATAGGGATTGGGCAGAACCTTCATGACATCGTCGATGGTGACGACGTGCAGGACCCCCGGCATCGCCTTGGCGGCGCTCACATCCACGGACTTGATCCGGCCATGCGCCACCGTGCTGCGGAACAGCTTGGCATGGAGCATGCCCGGGACCCGCATGGTGTGGGTGTATTCGGCCCGTCCGGTCACCTTCTCGCGGCTTTCCAGCCGGGGGACCGATCGGCCGATCTGCGAGCCAAAGTTGCGGGCCGGAGGGTTGAGGGTCGTCACCATTCGTTCAGTCCGTTCCTTCCACCGGTACAGTCTGCACTGCACCGTGTTCCAGGTTCCTGGAGACCATGCCAGCAGATACCGCGGCGTTAAACCCACGGGAATGACTTTGCGCCATTCGGTCACCGCATCGGCGGCAGGCAGGAAGCCCCCGCCCTCAGCGGTCGCGAATCTCGACCGTGGCAGTCCGGCCAGCGACCAGAGCCATGCTCTTGCTGTCTTTATCTAGCGCAACGCGGACAGGAATGCGCTGCGCCAGCCTGACCCAGGTGAAGGTCGGATTGACGTTGGCAAGCAGGCTCGATCCGGAGGTTCGTTCGCGATCCTCGATGCCGCCGGCGATGCTCTCGACGTGACCATTCAGAACGCCGTTCTCTCCCACGAGGCGGATCGTCGCAGGATCGCCGACGTGGATGCGGGGGAGCTTGGTTTCTTCGAAATAGCCTTCGACCCGGATGGTGTCCTCGTCGATCAATGCCATCACGCCGCGGCCCACGCTGACATAGGCGCCCGGGCGAAGATCAACATTGGTGACGCGGCCGTTCACCGATGCCTGGACCTGAGAGCGGGCGAGATTGAGCTTGGCGAGATCGCGGTCGGCCAGCGCCTGATCGTACGCCGCCTTCGTCTCCTGAAAGGTCGCACGCGCGGCTTCGAGCTTTTGCCGGGACACTGTGGCGTCGTTGAGCTGCACATAGCGGTCGTAGTCGAGCTTGGCCTGCTCGGCCGCCGCGGTCTTGCCCTCGAGCGCCGCCTCGGCCTGCCGCAGCGCCAGCTTGAAGCGCTCCGGATCGATGCGGAACAGCACGTCGCCTTTGGCGACCTGCTGGTTGTCCTTCACCAGCACCTCGGTCACGAGGCCCGACACGTCGGGCGTGACTCCCACCACGTCGGCGCGGACTTTGCCATCACGCGTCCACGGCGCCTTGGTGTAGTAATCCCACAAGGCCACCCCGATCACGCCGGCAACGATCACCACCAGCAGTGTTACGACCGGCCTGAGGCCGCTGATGTGGGGCAGCTTCATGACAGCACCTTTGCGGCGACAAAGACAATTGCACCAAGAAGAATGACATAGAGCGCGGCGTCGAACAGCGGACGATGCCAGATGAAGCGGTAGACGCCTGCCACGCTCAAAACGCCACGCACGGCGAAGTAGACCACATAGGCCACCGCCAGCCAGACCAGCAGCGCGGGGACCAATACGCCATAGATATCGAATTCACCGATCATGCCGCCACCTTCACCGCCGGTGCGGTTGGTCCGTATTCGAACGGCGGGGCGTCCGGAAACAGGCTACGCCGCAGATCGGTCAGTCCGAGCAGGGCCTGATGGCGCCGCGTGCACTCCTCGTCGGTGGCAAACAGACGAAGGCAGGCATCGAGCTTGGCGAGCAGGTCTTCCGACGGATGCAAGGCCTCGCCTTCGAAGTGGCAGCCGACCGCGTGCATCAGATCTGTCGCCATCCGAGCCTCTTCGGCGGTGAGCGACGGAAGCGAGCGGTCGAGTTCGACGAGATTGATCCCGACCCGGACCTCGGACAGAAGCTCCGCGGTCCATTCGGCGTCTTCGGGAGGCAGCGCGTTGAGCCGCGTAGCGACCAGCCCGATGCGGTCGAGCATCAGGGCGGCAAGCTCCATCGCATCGTCAGGTCCGCCGTGACGCGTTGCATCGGCGAGGCTGTCGCGGTTCATGTGCCGCAAGCGCCTGGAAACGAAGGCGGCGCCCACCGAGCGGATCAACTGCGTCACCACGACCGCTGTGCCGACGCCAAACAGCACCGCAATGGCCGAATTGGTGAAGGCCGAGAAATCGGCTTTGTAGCTGTCCTGCAGGGCCAGCAGCGTGAAAAACACCAAGCCTGTGCCCACGCCGTATAGAAATGTCTTTGGACGGTTGATCAGGAATCCGCAAACCAGAACGAGTGGAGCGAAAACCAGGATCAGCATCTCGATCGTCGTGACGCGCGGCAGAATCACGAAGAGATAGAAACAATCCAGAACAATCGCGATCACTGCCGACTTCGCGAGGTTCTTGATCTGCGGCGCAGGGTCGTCGAGGCTCGCGAAAAAGCTGCTGGCGACCGCCGCAAGCATCGGCGCGGACGCGCCATCCGGCCAGCCGGAGGCGATCCAGAACGCGCCGGCAACCAGCACCGACACGAAGGCCGCGAAGCCGGACAGCAATGCAATCCCGCGATCCTGATGGCGAATGGCATGCGCCGCTGCCGTGTAGCGGAACAGCAGGGGCTGTTGAATGCCGCGCCCCGCGATGACGTCCCCCTCCAGCGTCCGGGCATCCAAACGCAGGTCGATCAAGTCCTTCATCCGCACCAGGAGGCTTGTGGTCAGGAGTTCGATCCAGTTCGGCGTGCAGTGATAGCGCGGCATCAGCGCATCGAACGATGCCCGCAAACGATCCGCAGTCCCCGGATCCTGCGGCGGCCACGTCGAAATCCAGTGGGCCAGCTCGTCCAGACCTTGCTGCAGCCGCGGCGACATCGCCTGCAGCTGCTGCAACGCCGCCACCCGGTCATGGATCGCAGACATGACGGGCAGAAACATCAGCATGTGCTGCCGGAGCGTCGCCACCGCGCCCGCGGACTGCTCGCGTCCTGTGGCTTCGTATTGCAGCGAGGTGATCACCGCGTCCAGGCCGGTTGCACCGCAGGCGAGCCTCAGCCGCTTGGCCAGCGTGTACGATCCGGGCGCGCCGCGAAGCACCGCACAGATCCATTCGCGCGCGTCGATAAACCACTGCTCCAACTGCTTTTGGATCGCCGGCGCCACCGACCGCGGCAGGAGAATCGACAGGATCAGGCTCGTACACAGAATTCCGAGCCCGATCTCCTCGACGCGGGCGACGGCGACGTCGAACATCGAAGTCGGATCGCTCACGTTCGGAAACCCGACAAACGGCGCCGTGAATCCGGCGAGCATCAGCACGTAGCTGCGCGGCGTGCGGTCGAGCACGGACAGGTAGAGGCACACCCCGACCCACGTCGCCATGGCGAGGGTGAGGAGTTCGGGAGCCTGGACGAGGTTTGGCACCATCACCAACCCCGCCGCCGCGCCGATCGCCGTGCCGTAAAGACGGTAGGCCGCTTTCGAGCGGGTCGCGCCGGTCAACGGCTGCGCGACCGCCATGACGGTGGCGAGCGCCCAATAAGGCCGAGGCAGATCGAAACGCAGCGCAACCCAGACCGTCAGCGCCACCGCGGCGAGCAATTTGAGACCGAACAGCCAGTCTTCTCGGGTGGGCACGGATCAATGCCTTTTTGAAACGGACACACGATGGCCCCCCGATCGTATGCATCAACGGTATTCGGATCGCATCACAGAGATGTGCAAATCAAAGTAGGAGTATACGCACATATGCTCAAGAGGGGGAGCAAAACCGGACGCTTGTCGTGCAGAGCCGAACGCGACATGCTGCCGGTCATAATCAATGGGAGGATTGTTTATGAAATGGGCAACGCTGGCGGCTGCTTTTATGGCCACATGCTTCGCATGGGCCGGGTCGGCCGTCGCGGCTGATATTCCCGACGCTTGCAACAGCACTCAGGCCGCGGTGACCGGCGGGCCAACCCCGCCAGCCAACTCCGACGTCGTCGTCATCCGCTGGCTCGGCAACGCCAATTTCGAATTCGCCTACAAGGGCAAGGTCTATCTGTTCGACGCCTATTTCAACCGCACGCCGCGGGCGCACAACATCGGCTTCAAGGCGGAAGACATCAAGAAGGCCGAAGCGATCTTCGTCTCCCATGCGCACTTCGATCATATCTCGGACATCGGCACGATCGCGAAACAGACCGGCGCGCCGGTGGTGGGCGCGCCGCTGTCCGCCGAGGTCGCGAAGAAGCTCGGCGTGCCCGACCAGCAGATCGTCGTCGCCAAGGGCGGCGAGACCATGAAGTTTGGCGATGCGACGATAGAGATCGCGCTCGCGCAGCACTCGACCATCCAGGCCGGTCTCACCGACATCTACGCCAAACTTTACGAGAACGACTCGCCGCCACTGTCAGAAGACGAGAAGAAAGAGTTGGTGGCGGTCCGCTCGCGCGGCACGTTCGATCCCAAAGTGATCACCGAGGGAACGCTCGCTTATGGCATCACGTTTCCATCGGGCTTCAAGGCGGTGCTGATCGGCAGCGCCGGACCGATCACGCCGGGCGTCAAGGCGCTGGCTGAAAAGCTCGGGCCGGTTGACGTCGCGATCATCGCCTATCAGGTGCACGCGGTCGCCGATACACAGATCGGCTACACATGGCCGTTCATCGAGCTGTTCAAGCCGAAGCTGTTCCTGCCGGCGCACCACGACGCCAACCCGCCGGCCTGGGTCGATCTCGGCCTCGAGCCGATGTTTGACAAGATCCGCACGAACATACCGGGCACGGCCTATCTCGCGCCGCTCTACCGTTCGCCGATCTGCGTCTCGGGCGGCGGCGTGGACAAGGGCAAGGTCGTGTCGTTCAAGTATTGAGGATGGAAAACCGCTAGCGCGGCTTCTTGCGGACCCGCGGCACGAAATCGGTGCGGGCCGGACCAATGCCGGCGAACGGCTCGGCGATGTCGAGCACGAACAGGTCGCCGCGATAAAGATACGTGCCGGCCGTGACGATGCGGTTGTCCGCGTCGGTCCGCCAGCGCCGCATGCAGACCAGCGAGCCGGTCATTGAGTACTCCAGAAGCCGCGCCGTCTCGTGGTCCGGATGCCGCGTGGTGATTTCGAGCCGCGAATCTGCGATGCGCACGCCGCTGTCGCGCAAGAGGCGCGCGATCTTGGTCGAGCCGTCCTGACCTTTCGGGAACTTCGCGTAGACCTGCGCGGCGATGTAGATGTCCATCAGCGCGAAAGGCTGGCCGCGGAAGCGGTGGATTTTGCGGACCTGCGTGTAGTCCGGATAGGCTCCGCGCTCGCCACAGAGCGCCTCGGGCAGTTGCACCTTCTTATTCCGCGCCAGTATCTCGATGCTCTGGTCGGCGCCGAGGTGCAGCGGATCGCTGATCGCCTCCTTCAGCTCGTTGTTGGCAACGCGGCCGCCCGGGCTTTTCAGGACGAAGGTGCCGACGCCGCGGCCGCCGTCGATCAGCCCGTCGGATTTGAGAAGCTGCAGGGCCTGTCGCACGGTGTTGCGCGCCACGCCGTATTCCTCGCAAAGCTCCTCGATGCTCGGAATGCGATGGCCCTCGCCCCACTCGCCGGTCTCGATCCGGCGCCGCAGCACGCTGGTCAGCCGCACATAGAGCGCGATGCGCTCGCTCTCCGGATCGAGCCGGTGGCGCACGGCGGTCGGCAAGGCGTCTGCATTCACGGCCGCATGGGCTCCATCAGAAATCCGCGAGATCGAAAACGTCCGCTGGATTGTCGGCGTTCATGAGCCGTTTGCCAACCAGATCGCGTAATGTTTCCGACGTGCCGCCGCCGAGACTGCCGTAACGCGCGGCGCGGTACATCCGCGACACGAGAAACTCGTCGGTGAAGCCGTAGCCGCCGAACACCTGGATCGCCTCGCTGGTGATACGGACCGATATCTCGTTGCAATAGATCTTGGCGGTCGCGGCCAGAAGCGGATCGGGAAACGGGTCGGCTCCGGCGCAGGCGCGGTAGAGCAGCCCCCTCGCCGCCTCGATCTCGCGCCACATGTCGGCCAGCTTCCAGCGCATGCCCTGGAACTCGCCGATGCTGCGGCCGAACGCCTTGCGGCTCTTCGCATAGGCCAACGCTTCGGAGAAGGCGCCTTCGGAGATGCCCAACGATATCGCCGGGTTGAGACAGCGCTGGGTGTTGAAGGCCGAAAGCAGCTTCTTGAGGCTGCCTGGACCGAGCAACAGGTTCTCCTCCGGCAATTCGCAATTCTCGAATGCGATGGTGTGGAGATATTCGCCGCCCATGCTGTGCGAGCGGTTCTTGTGCACGAGGCCTTTCGTGTCGCGATCGACCAGCACGCAGCCGATGCCCTCGCCGCCGGGCTGATCGTCGACCCGCGCGAACACCACGAAGGCGCTCGCCTCTTCGGCGCGGCTCACCAATGATTTCGTACCGTTGAGAACGAGCTTGCCGCCGCGTCGTTCGACATTGGTCGTGTAGGCGCCGACGTCGGTGCCGGCGTGCGGTTCGGTCATGCAGATCGAAAGCAGATGCTCGCCCTTGGCAACGCCGGGCAGGAGGCGCTGCTTGACGGCCTCGGGCGCATAGGTCGCGATGATCCGGGTCTGCGTGCCGACCTCGCCCAGCACCGCCATGGCGGTGACGTAGCAGCCTTTCGCGATCTCCTCGAGCACCAGCGCGGTGTCGAACACGCCGAGCTCCATGCCGCCATAAGCTTTCGGCACCGCCATGCCGAGGATGCCCATCTCACCGAGCTTCCTGATGTTCGGCCAGGGGAACGCGCCTTGCATGAACTCCTCGCCGCGCGGCTTGAACTCGCTCTGCACCACGGCGCGCACGTCGCCGATGAGCCGCCGCTGCGCATCGCTCAGCTTGAAATGAAAATCGGTCAAGGCGTTCACTCCAGAAGAAATCATTCTCGCCAGGTTCTCGTGCACATGGCGCATGGGAGCCCGGCAGGATCGGAAAGACCGCCGGACGTTTTGGGCTTTAAAAGTACCAAAGATGGTACTATGGTTACAACAACAATAGACGACGGTTCCGAGGGCGGGAATGCTCGAACGCGTGCAGGTGATTGAAATCGGCCAGGTGCTGTCGGCGCCCTACGCGGCGACGATCTTCGCCGACCTTGGCGCCGATGTGATCAAGGTCGAGAAGCCGGAGCTGGGCGACGACGCGCGCCATATGGGCGCGGCCTTCGCGCAGGGCGATTCGCTGCACTTCCTCGACATGAACCGCAACAAGGCGTCGGTCACGATCGACCTGAAGTCGGCGGAAGGCGTCGAGCAGTTGCACGACCTGCTCGAAACTGCGGACATCCTCATCCACAACATGCGGCCGGGCGTGGTCGATACGCTCGGCATCGACGGACCGGCGCTCTGCGCGCGGCATCCGCGGCTGATCTATTGCGAGATTTCCGGCTTCGGCAACGGCGGTCCGATGAAGAAGCTGCCGGCTTTCGAACCGGTGGCTCAGGCCTTCAGCGGCATCCTCAGCATCAACGGCAATGCGGACGGGCCGCCGGCGCGCCTCGGCGTGTCCGTGGTCGATATGGGCACCGCGATGTGGACCGTGATCGGCGCATTGTCGGCATTGCATCAGCGCGAGATCACCGGCAAAGGCGGCATCATCAACACCTCGTTGCTCGAGACTTCGCTCGCCTGGGCCGGTCCGCACATCGCGGGCTACCTCAACGAAGGCCGCGTGCCGCAGCGGCTCGGCACGGCGCATCCGCATCTCGTGCCCTATCAGACGTTTGACGCCAACGACGGCTCATTGCTGATCGCCGCCGGCAACGACCGGCTGTTCGAGCGGCTGTGCGGCGCGCTCGGCACCCCGGAGTGGAAGACCGACCCGCGGTTCAAGGGCAACCGCGCGCGCATCACGAGCCGCGTGGAACTGATCCGGCTGATCGCGGAGAAGATCGCGACACAGCCGCGGCAGTTCTGGATCAAGACGCTGACCGAGTCGGGCGTGCCGTGCGCGCCGGTCAACACGATTCCCGAGGTGCTGAAGGAACCGCAGGTCGAGGCGCTCGGCATCCTGCAGAAGGTCGCGGACACCGGCGTCACACTCGCGGGCCTGCCGCTCAGCTTCAACGGCCAGCGACCAAAGATCCGCAAGCTCGGACCGCGGCTCGGCCAGGACAACGCCACCCGTATCAAGAAGAAGACGCCGGTGAAATCATGAGTACAGTCGAATTGAAGGCCAAGGACGGCCACCGCCTCGCCGCCTATTGCGCCAAGCCCCAGGGCCAGCCGCGCGGCGGCCTCGTCGTCATCCAGGAGTTCTTCGGCGTGAATGGCCACATCCGCCGGGTGTGCGACCAGTTCGCCAATGACGGCTATCTGGTGCTCTCTCCCGCGATCTTCGATCGCGCCGAGCGCAACGTCGAGCTTGGCTACGACGAGGCCGGCATGAACAAGGGGCGCGAGCTTCGCGCCAAGCTCGTGCTCGACAACTGCATGATCGACATCCAGGCCGTGATCGATGCGGCGGGTGCTGCGGGCAAGGTCGCGCCGCTCGGCTATTGCTGGGGTGGATCGCTGGCTTATCTCGCGGCCGCGCGGCTGAGCGGACTCGCCTGCGCCATCGGCTATTACGGCGCGCAGATCGCAGGCCATTCGAACGAAACGCCGCGGGTGCCCACGCTGCTGCACTATGCAGAGGTCGACGAATACATCCCGCAGGCCGATATCGAGAAGGTGCGCAACGCGCAGCCAGCCGTGACCATCTACCAATATCCAGGCACCGAACACGGCTTCAACTGCGACGACCGCAAGTTCTGGGAGCCGAAAGCCGCGGCGCTGGCGCGCGAACGGACGCTCGCCTTCATCCGCCAGCACGTCGGCTGAAATCAGGAACAAGAGCCGCCTCACGACAAGCGCGGCATACGGGAGGATATGATGCTGACACGACGGTCCTTGCTTGCGGCTCCGCTGCTTGCGACCGCGCTTGCACCCTGGCGCGCGAAAGCCGCAGCCGCTGAATTGCCGGCTGGCACCATCACGTTCGTCGTCTCGTTCCCGGCCGGTGGCAGCACCGACGTGGTGATGCGGGCCGTCGCGGCGAAGATGCAGGCGCGGCTCGGCCGGGCCGTCATCGTCGAGAACAAGGCCGGCGCCGGCGGCGCAATCGCCACCGGCTACGTGGCCAAAGCCAATCCGGACGGGCTGACGCTTCTTGCCTCCGCCAGTTCGCTTGCGGCCAATCCGACGCTGTTCAAGAGCCTGCCGTTCGACACGCTGAAGGACTTGCAGTCCGTCTCTTACATCTTCCGCACGCCGCTGGTGCTGGTGGTGAACCCTGAGCGGCCGGCCAAATCGGTTGCCGATTTGATTGCCCTGCTCAAGCAGAAGCCCGGCGCGCTCGATTACGCCCATGGGGGTCCCGGCTCGGCGATTCAGCTTGCGGCCGAGCTGTTCCAGACCATGACCGGCACCAAGATGAACGGCGTCGCCTATCGCGGCTCGCCGCTTGCGCTCAACGACGTGATGGCGGGCCATGTGGCGTTGATGTTCGCCGATGTCGGCCCGGCCTCGGTGCTTCTGAGAGGCGGCCAGGTCCGCGCGCTCGGCGTGACCTCCACCGAACGTGTGCCCGCGATGCCCGACGTGCCGACCATCGCGGAGGCCGGCGTGCCCGGCTTCGACGCGGTCGGCTGGACGATCATCTCGGCGCCGTCGGCGACGCCACGGCCGGTCATCGATCTTCTGGCCAACGAGATTTCGATCGCGACGCAGGAGCCGGAGGTCCAGACCCTGATCACCAATATCGGTGCGCTGCCGGAGAAAAGCCCGCCGCCCGACGAAATACAGAAATTCCTCGCCGCGGAGATCGCGCGTTGGGGCGCTCTGATCGAGCGCGCCGGCGCCGCCAAATCGCTGTAGCCCTTTTCCTACCGGAGATTGTGATGACCGACGAAGCGACATTGCGCGCCAAGACCGCGACGCTGACCCGAATGCTGGGCCTGCAAGGCACCATCGGCATGTTCGGCCACGTCTCGATCCGCGTGCCCGGCACCGACAAGTGCTTCATCAGCCCCGGCGCCAGCACGGAAAAAAGCACGGTCCGGCCCGAGCACATCTTCGTCTACAACATCGACGGCACCATCATCGAGCATCCCGGCGGGCTCATTCCGCTGGAGTGGCGCATCCACACCCAGATCCATCGCGACCGGCCCGATGCGATGTGCGTCTGCCATCTGCATGCGCCGCATGCGCGCGCGGTAGCGATCGCCGGCAAACCGTTGAAGCCGGTGTTCCTGCACGGCTCGTTCCTCTGCACTGGCGTGCCCACCTGGAACAATCCGCGCCTGGTGGTGAACGACGCGCAGGCGAGCGACCTGTCGAAGACGCTCGGCGGTCATCTGGTCGCGCAGATGCGCGGCCACGGCACCGTGGTGGCAGGCGCGAGCGCCGAGGAAGCGTTCTTCGCTTGCACGTTCCTCGAAGAGAACGCGCAGATCATGCTTCAGGCCGACGTCGCAGGCGGCGCCATTCCGCTCAGTGACGAGGAGGCGCGCGACTGCGCCGCGGGCACGTTCAATCCACGGCTGTTCGACCTGCTCTGGAAATTCTACGAGCGCAAGGTCGCGCTGTAGGAGCGGACGCCCTAGCTTCCGGTCGCACCGTCCGGCGAGGGTGTCGGATTGTCCTCCGGCACCGATGACGGAAATGGCGTCGGCCGCGGCGTCATCGGCGTCACGGCGGGTCCGGTCGCCATCGGAGCCGGTGGCGCAGCGGCTATGCTGGGTGGGAGGCTGGTTTCAGCCTTGCGGTGCGGCGCGGGTTTCGGCTTTGCCGCCTTGGCTTTGGTTGCTTTCAGCGCGGGCTTCTTGGCGGGCTTCTTGGCCGGTTTTTTGGCTGGCTTTCTGGCCGCTGCCTTGACCTTCTTCTTGCGCGCCGGCGCGGCCTTCACGCGGCGTTTGGCAACTTTCGCCTTGCTCTTCCGGGACTTGACCTTCTTCGCCTTGCGCTTCTTTGCCACTTCGTCCTCCCTGCCGTTTGCAACGTTGGATCAGACTTCGACACGCTATTTCAAAACTTCGGGCACCGGTCCGCCGGTGGCCCAATCAATCAGTTCAACCGAATGCACCACCGGGATTGTCGTGCCCGAGGCGATCTGAGCGATGCAGCCGATATTGCCGGCCGCGATCACGTCGGGCGCGGTCTTGGCGATGTTACCGATCTTGCGGTCGCGCAAACGCGTGGCGAGTTCCGGCTGAAGGATATTGTAAGTGCCGGCCGAGCCACAACACAGATGCGCCTCCGGCACCTCCTTGACCGTGAAGCCACAAGCCGCGAGCAGGCCCTTCGGTTCCCGATGCAGCTTCTGGCCGTGCTGAAGCGAGCAGGCCGAGTGGTAAGCGACGGTGAGCGGACGCGGCGCGGACGCGGTGACATCGAGCGTGGCGAGATACTCGCACACGTCCTTCGCCAGCGACGACACCTTGGCGGCCTTGGCCGCATAGGCGGGATCGTTGCGCAGCATGAAGCCGTAGTCCTTCACGGTGGTGCCGCAGCCCGACAATGTCACCAGGATGGCATCGAGGCCCCGCGCCTCGATCTCACGGCTCCAGGCGTCGACATTAGCACGCGCCTTGGCGAAAGCACCCTCCTCGCGGCCCATGTGATGCTCGAGCGAGCCGCAGCAGCCGGCGTCCGGCACGATCACGGCCTCGACGCCATTCCGGTTGAGCACACGGATCGCGGCCTGGGTGATCGATGGCGTCAGCGCTTCGTTGGCACAGCCGGCAAGAACCGCGACCCGCGCCCGGCGCGCGCCTTGCGCCGGATACACGCCCGGATCAGTCATAGCGGCCGGCTTGCCGCGCGGCGCGAGGCGCAGCGCCGCAGCCAACGGCTTCAACCCGACCAGCGACAGCAGCGGCGCGAAGGGCCGCGCCAGCGCCGACGCCAGCATCGCGAGCCGCAGCCGGCGCGGATACGGCATGACGTTGGCAAGGAACTCGCGCATCAGCCGGTCGAGCAGCGGGCGCCGATAGGTCGCCTCGACATGAGCGCGGGCATGATCGACCAGATGCATGTAGTGCACACCGGACGGGCATGTCGTCATGCAGGACAGGCACGAAAGGCAACGGTCGATGTGGGTGACCACTTCGACCGTGGCGGGACGGTCCTGCTCCAGCATCTCCTTGATCAGGTAGATGCGGCCGCGCGGCGAGTCGCGCTCGTCGCCGAGCAGTACATAGGTCGGGCAGGTCGCGGTGCAGAAGCCGCAATGCACGCAGGCGCGGAGGATCTTGTCGGCCTCGGCGATGTTCGGATCGGCAAGCTGCGCCAGGGTGAAGGTCGTTTGCATCAGACCCCCGCCCACATCCGGCCCGGGTTGAGCACACCCTTGGGATCGAAGCTCTCCTTGACGCGTTTGCTCACGCCTGCGAGCGCCCCCTTCTGCAGTTCGAACACCTCGACGGCAGCGCGCACGGCAGCCGGCGCACGAACGAGCGTGGCATGGCCGCCGATTTTCGATACGGCGCGGCGGATCGCGGCGGCGCCTCCGTCATTCGACGGCGGCAACGCGATCCAGAGAAGGCCGCCGGCCCAGTCATAGAACCATTGCGCGCCCTGGGGCAGCATCGCCGCGAGTTCGTGGCCGCGGGTCGGCGCGGTGGAGACGCGCCACAGCGGCCACTCGCCTGACACCGCGCTGGCCCAGAAGGGCTTCGCGTCGCGAATGCTCCGCCACAGCGTCCGCGAATGGCTTTCGTCGGCCTGGTCGATAGAACCAAATGGCTTGAGCAGCGCAGTCAACGCGGCCTTGCGGTGATGCACCGACGGCGCGACTCCCTCCAAGCGGAATACGGTCGCAGCCTCCACCATATAGAGTCCGCCAACGTTCACCACCATGTTGCGGGGCAAATGCGCCGCCGCCGACACATCGCAGGACGAGCCCATCGCCGCCGCCATGGCCTGCGTGGCGCGGGCATCATCGAGGCCCGCGACCACGACGCTCGCCTCGGTCTCGGGCCTCGGCAATGTCTTGATCGTCACGTCGATCATCGCGGCGAGCGTGCCCCAGGAGCCGGCGAGCAGCTTGCAGAGATCGTAACCGGTGACGTTTTTGACCACGCGCCCGCCGGACTTGAAGGCTTCGCCGCGGCCGGACACCGCGGACACGCCGAGAAAATGATCGCGTGCCGCGCCGGCCTTGATCCGTCGGGGACCGGACAGATTGGCGGCGAGCGCGCCACCGAGCGAGCCTGAGCCTGGGTCGGAGCCCAGCACCGGACCGTAGTCCATCGGCTCGAAGTCCAGCTGCTGACCACGCTCCGCGACCAGCGCCTCGATCTCGGCGATCGGCGTGCCGGCCTTGGCGGACAGCACCAGTTCCTCAGGCTCATAGAGCGTAACGCCGGAAAGCCCGGACAGATCGAGCGTCAGGTCGGACTGGCTCGGCCGGCCGAGCGCGCGCTTCGAACCACGGCCGACGACCTCGAGCGTCTTGCCCTCGGACAGCGCCCATTGAACGGCGTCCTGCACGTCCTTGGCGTCGCGAGGCTTGAGCGCGTCGGTCATTCCATTGTTATGCAACGGAAGGACGCATCATCGCCAGCCTTGTGGTGCAGCGAACAGCGCTCTGACCCGGCCTCATGGTGAGGAGCAATGCGTCTCGAACGTCACAAGTCGGGTTTACCCGACTTGTGCGCTTAGAATGCCGATCTCGGGTAAACCCGAGATCGGACGGGCCGCCCCATCCTTCGAGACGGCGCTTCGCGCCTCCTCAGGATGAGTCGGGGATGGACCGCTGCGCCCCGGAAGAGCGTCTGAACTCAGTAGTGAATGCGGCGCTTCTTCTTGCTCTTGCGCGGCGGCGCGGGCGGTGGGCCGGCATAGTTGTAGCTCTGGGTGCAGAAACCGTTGTTCGCATTGCCCAGCGCAAACCGGCAGGCCCTGTAAGACGAGAAGGAGCAATCCTCTTCGACCCGGCCAGCACCCGAATTCGCATTCAAGCACCACCCTGCAGGCGGCGTGTTGGGCCGCCCGCCCCACCAGGTCTGACCCGCGTAGGGCTGGAACGGCTGCGCCACAGCCGTGCCGGCGCCAAGCGGCGCGACGATCAGCAGAGCCGCAATCACACCGGACAGACGCATGGGATGTCTCGCTTTCGTCAAAGGCCAGGACGGCCGCGCCAACCTAGCCGCAAAGCCGGTGAAAACAAGGCCCGCCGCAATCAACCCACCGGCCGCTCGTCGGCGATCACCTTGCCGTCATTGGGGAGCGTGCCCGGCGCCACAAGCTTCACCTCACCGCGAAGTTTGGTGACCGATTGCACAGCCGCAGTCAGCGCCTCCACCAATGACGCGTCCGGCGCCGCGCATTCGGCCATCAAGACCATCGCATCCTGCTCGCTCGCGCGCGTCACGACGAGCAGCACCCGGCCGACCGCCGGGTAACGCCGCACCACCTCGGCGATCTGCTCGGGCCGCACGAACATGCCCTTCACCTTGGTGGTCTGATCGGCGCGGCCCATCCAGCCCTTGATGCGCATGTTGGTGCGGCCGCACGGCGAGGCGCCGGGCAACACCGCTGAAAGGTCGCCGGTGGCAAGCCGGATCATCGGATAATCGGGATTGAAGGTGGTGACCACCACCTCGCCGACCTCGCCGTCGGCCACGGGATCGCCCGTGCCGGGCCGGACGATCTCCAGAATGAGATGCTCGTTGACGATCATGCCTTCGCGCCCAGCGCTTTCATAAGCGACGATGCCGAGCTCGGCTGTGGCGTAGCATTGCAGCACCGCAACGCCCCGACCGCCAAGCTCGTCGCGGAGCGTTGCCGGCAGCGCCGCGCCCGACACCAGCGCGCGCTTGATCGAGGAGACGTCCTTGCCGGCCTGCGCCGCGGCATCCAACAAAATCTTCAGGAAGTCCGGCGTGCCCAGATAGGCCACCGGCCGGTAATGCGCGATGGCCTCAAGCTGCTGCTCGGTGTTGCCGGGGCCGGCCGCGATCACGGCGCAGCCGATCGCTGCCGCACCCGACTCCATGATGAAGCCGCCCGGCGTCAGATGATAGGCAAAGCTGTTGAGCACCACGTCACCCAAGCGGAACCCCGCGGCGAAGCAGGCGCGCGCACAGCCCCACCAGTCGGTGCCGAAGCCTTCCGGCTCGAAGATCGGACCAGGCGACATCATCAGCCGCCTGGCGCGGCCGGGCGGCCTAGTGTTGAAGCCGCCGAACGGCGGGGTCTCTTTCTGGCGCGCCAGCAGCTCGGACTTGCGCAGCACCGGCAATTTCGCGAGCGCGGCACGCGAAGTGACCGACTTGGGGTCGACGCCGGCGAGCTGTCGCGCCCAGCCGGGCGCAACAATCGCCTGCGTCAACGCCTCCGGCAGCTTCGCGAACTGCTCGCGCTCGCGCGCGGCGGGCTCGCGGGTTTCCAGGGTGTCATAGTGATCGGACATGATCCTGGCCTCTGCGCCGGATCACGCCAGCCAGCGCTTGCGGCGCTTGTAGTGCTTCACGTCGCGGAATGACTTCCGCTTGCCCTCGGCCACACCGAGATAGAACTCCTTGACGTCTTCGTTCTCGCGCAACGCCTTGGCCTCGCCGTCCATCACCACGCGCCCGTTCTCCAGGATATAACCATAGCGGGCGTATTTCAGCGCCATGTTGGTGTTCTGCTCGGCAAGCAAAAAACTGACGCCTTCCTTGTCGTTCAGGCTTTTGACGATCTCGAAAATCTCTTCGACGACCTGTGGCGCGAGCCCCATCGAGGGCTCGTCGAGCAGGATCATCTTCGGCCGCGACATCAGCGCACGGCCGACCGCGCACATCTGCTGCTCGCCGCCGGATGTGTAGCCCGCGGTCGAGCCGCGGCGCTCTTTCAGCCGCGGGAAATACGAATAGACCTTGTCGAGATCGGCCGCGACCGCGCCCTTGCCGTCGCGGCGCGTGAAGGCGCCGGTAAGGAGATTCTCTTCCACGGTCAGATGCGCGAAGCAGCGGCGGCCTTCCATGACCTGGATGCAGCCGCGGGTGACCAGATCATTCGGCGACAGCGAATGCACCACCGCGCCGTCGAATTCGATCGAGCCTTTGGTGACTTCGCCGCGCTCGGCATGCAGCAGATTGGAGATCGCCTTGAGCGTCGTGGTCTTGCCGGCGCCGTTGGCGCCGAGCAGCGCCACGATGCCGCCCTTGGGCACCGCGAGCGAGACCCCCTTCAGCACCAGGATGACATGGCTATAGACCACCTCGATGTTGTTCACCGAGAGGAAGGCTGGCTCGATCGCGGTGCTGGCAGCGGGTGCGGCGGATGCCATCGCGTGTCGCCCTTCAGAGCACAACAGGCGGCGGTTTCGGCCGCCGCCTGTTTTCCATCGATCAACTTTCCTTCGAGCAATCGCGCGGCGTGATCTTCTTCTCGGTCGCGTATTTGGCCGACAGATCCTTGACCATCGGGTCGAGGATCGACAGATCGGCCTTGTAGTAGCCGGAGATCACCTTCCACTCCTTGCCGTCCCACTGCTGGGCGCGCGCCTCGTCGGCGCCCTGGTGGTCCTGGCAGCTGAACTTGAGCGGCTGCAGCATGCCTTCGAAGCCCAGCTCCTTGATGCGCGCGGCGGTGAGATCGAGATTCTCGAAGCCCCAGCGGATCTGCTCGCCGGTCATCGGCTTGTTGCCAAACTTCTTCATCGCGGTGCGGATCGCCTCGGTGCCGATCATCGAGTTAAGAATACCGCGATTGTAGAGCACCTGGGCGTAGTCATCCTTGGCGGCCGACTTGCCCTTGCCGACAACGAACTTGTCGAGATCCGCGTGCACCTTGAACTTGCCGGCGCCGTGCTGAAGCATCAGCGCCTTGTAGCCCTTCGACTGATCGCCGGCCGGCGTCACATCCGGCTCGGCGCCCGACCACCACACACCGATCATTTTCTCGCGCGGGTAACCCACCGCCGCGGCTTCCTTGATGGCGGTCGAGTTCATCACGCCCCAGCCCCACAGCAGCACGTAGTCGGGGCGGTCCTGGCGGATCGCGAGCCACTGCGACTTCTGCTCGACGCCCGGATGGGTAACCGGAATGGCCTTGAAGGTGAAGCCGTTCTTGGCTGCGCGCGCTTCTAGCGCCGGGATCGGCTCCTTGCCGTAGGGGCTGTCGTGATAGACGAGGCTGATCTTCTTGCCCTTGAGCTTGTCCATGCCGCCAAGCTCGTGGGCGATGTGCTGGATCGCGACATCGGCCGCGGTCCAATAGCTGCCGACCGCGATGAAGTTCCAGGGGAACACCGCGCCGTTGCGGCTCTCCGACCGGCCATAGCCCATGGTCAAGAGCGGAATCTTGTCGCCCGGCACCTTCTCGGTCAGCGCGAAGGTGATGCCGGTGGAGAGCGGCGAGAAATAGCTCGCGCCGGTCGGGCCCTTGCTCTTCAGGCGCTCATAGCACTCGACGCCCTTGTCGGTGGCGTAGCCGGTTTCGCATTCCTCGAAGGTGATTTTCACGCCGTTGATGCCGCCGTCGCGCTCGTTGAGCAGCGTCCAGTAGTCGGCGACGCCGTCGGCAAACGGAATGCCGTTCGGCGCATAAGGGCCCGTTCGGTAGACCAGCGCCGGAATAAATTGTTCCTGCGGCTGCGCCATGGCTGGCGTCGCGATCGCCGCAGCGCCCAACGCGGCGGCGAAAGCCAAGGTGACCTTCATCATGCTTTTCTCCCTGTCAGGCTGGCTTGTTGCCCGCTCTCGAGGCGCTTGTTTTTCGGCCGGTGCGGCGCGCCGCTTCGCACCATGATTTGAGTTCCAGCCTATGCCCTCAATAGGGGTAAGGCCAGAGCCGGAGCTTCTCCTTGCCGGTCGACCAAAGTCTAGCAAAGCCGTGGGGCTCGACGATCAGCAGCCAGCAGATCAATGCGCCGATCACGACAAAGACCGTGAGTGACATCGTCTCGACCGACAGCGGCATGCCAAGCGCGTGCGGCACCTGATCCAGCATGATCGGCAGCACCAGGATAAACGCCGCGCCCATGAACGAGCCCAGGATCGAGCCAAGCCCGCCGATGATCACCATGAACAGAAGCTGGAACGAGCGGTCGATGTTGAAGGCGAGCGGCTCCCAGGAGCCGAGATAGATGAAGGCCCACAAGGCGCCGGCAACGCCGATCATGAACGACGACACCGCGAAGGCCGAAAGCTTAGCATAAAGCGGCCGGATGCCCATGAGTTCGGCCGCGATATCCATGTCGCGGATCGCCATCCATTGCCGGCCGATGTTGCCGCGCGTGAGATTCTTCGCCATCAGCGCGAACAGAGTCACGAAGATGAGGCACACCAGATATTTTTCGATCGGTTTGTTGGCGTAGAAGCCGAAGAAGTTGAGTTCCGGCGCGGTGACCGAGCCGGACGGCGTGTAGTTGGTGAACCACGGCACGCGAATGAACAGCCAGTCGAAGAAAAACTGCGCCGCGAGCGTCGCGACTGCGAGGTAAAGCCCTTTGATGCGCAGACTTGGCACGCCGAACAGGATGCCGACCACGGCCGACATGAGCCCGCCGAGCAGGATCGACGGCAGCACCGGCAGCGGCGGAATGCTGATGGTGAGGATATCCAGCGGAATGTGCACGCCGGTCGCGAACTTGTAGGCGCTATAGGCGCCGACCGCCATGAACGCGCCGCTGCCGAGCGAAAGCTGGCCGCAATAACCCGTGAGGATGTTGAGGCCGATCGCGGCGAGCGCCAGGATCAGGAACGGGATCAGAATCGCGCGGATGAGGTATTCGCCGCGCAACGGCCAGAGCTGGTACGCATCGAGCACCGGCACGGCAATGAAGGCGACTGCCAGCAGAATCCAGAATGCGATGCGATCCTGGCGGATCGGAAAGATCGCCATGTCGGCTGCGTAGCTGGTCTTGAACTGGCCTGTCTCCCGATAAAGCACGTTTCACCCTTTGCGCATGATCTGATCCGAAAACCGGCGCCCACTTTTCGTGATCATGCGCCCCTCATATCCTCTCGATGATGCGTTCGCCGAACAAGCCCTGCGGCCGCATCAGCAGCACGACCAGCGCCAGCACGTAAGCGAACCAGTATTCGATGCCACCGCCGATGATCGGGCCAAGATAAGCCTCGGCGAGCTTCTCGCCCGCGCCGGCGATCAAGCCGCCGACGATCGCGCCCGGCACCGAGGTGAAACCTCCGATGATCAGCACCGGCAGCGCCTTCAGCGCCAGGAAGGTGATCGAGAACTGTACGCCGAGCTTCGTGCCCCACACGGTCGCGGCGACAAGCGCGACCAGGCCGGCGACCAGCCAGACGACAAACCAGATCCAGTTGAGCGGAATGCCGACCGACTGCGCGGCGGCGTGATCGTCGGCAACCGCGCGCAACGCGCGCCCGGTCTTGGTGCGCTGGAAAAACAGCGCGAGCCCCCCGACGAGAACGGCCGCGATGAGCCCGCCCCAGACGTCGAGCTTGTTCACAAGAATGCCGCCGTCGAAAACATTTCCGAACAGGAACCAGGCATCGGTCGGAAACAGCTTGAGCGGATAGACGTCCGCACCGAACATCATCTGCGCGCCGCCTTCGATCATGAAGGTGATGCCGATGGTCGACATGAACAGCGTCAGCGCGTCCTGATTGACCAGCGGCCCCAGTACGAAGCGCTCCACGATCCAGGCAGTAATCGCCATGATGACAGCGGCGAACAGCAAGCCCAGCGCAATCGCACCCCAGAGCGGGAAGCCCTTCGCGACCAGAAAATCGAGCGAGCGCACGAGCGCCAGACCCGCGAGCAGCACCATGGCGCCCTGCGCGAAGTTGAACACGCCCGAGGCCTTGAAGATCAGCACGAAGCCCAGCGCGACGAGCGAATAGAGCACGCCGGCGAGGAGCCCGCTGATGAAGACTTCGAGGAACTGGCCGAAGGCAACCATGTTACTGCCTCCCCACTCCGCCAAAATACTCCGACCTCATCCTGAGGAGCGGCCGAAGGCCGCGTCTCGAAGGATGGCCGCGCATTCGGTGGCGACCCCATCCTTCGAGACGCATCGCCATAGCGCGTCGCAGACGCGCGTAAACGCGCTTATAGCGATGCTCCTCAGGATGAGGTCGGCGTAAAGCTACGATCGGAGTACTGGTCATCAATGCGCCACTCCCAGATACGCGTCGATCACGTCCTGGTTGCTCTTCACCTCGTCCGGCGTGCCGTCGGCGATCTTGACGCCGTGGTCGAGCACGACGACACGATCCGAAAGGTCCATCACCACGCCCATATCGTGCTCGATCAACGCGATCGTCGTGCCGAAATGGTCGTTCACGTCGATGATGAAGCGCGACATATCCTCCTTCTCTTCGAGGTTCATGCCGGCCATCGGCTCGTCGAGGAGCAGCAGATCGGGCTCCATCGCCAGCGCCCTGCCGAGCTCGACGCGCTTCTGTAGGCCGTAAGGCAGCCGCGCCACCGGCACCTTGCGGATCGCTTCGATCTCGAGGAAGTCGATGATCTCCTCGACCCGATGCCGGTGCGCAATCTCCTCGTTGAGCGCGGGCCCAACGCGCAGGATCTGCCACAGCATGCCGTGGCGCATCTTCAGCGTGCGGCCGGCCATGATGTTGTCGAGCGCGCTCATGCCCTTGAACAGCGCGACATTCTGAAAGGTGCGGGCGATGCCGCCGCGCGCGGCGTCGTGCGGCCGCATCCTGGGGCGGGTCTTGCCCTTAAAGGTGATGCGGCCCTGCTGCGGGTGATAGAAGCCGTTGATGACGTTGAGCATCGAGGTCTT
This sequence comes from Rhodoplanes sp. Z2-YC6860, assembly GCF_001579845.1. Taxonomy (GTDB): domain Bacteria; phylum Pseudomonadota; class Alphaproteobacteria; order Rhizobiales; family Xanthobacteraceae; genus Z2-YC6860. Next base: position 1,633,771 of record NZ_CP007440.1, on the reverse strand, counting down.
GCCGGCGCCGTTCGGACCGATGATGGCGCGCACCTCGCCTTTCCTGATGTCGAACGAAACGTCGCGGATCGCGCGCACGCCGCCGAACGACAGCGACACATTCTCGACCGAGAGCAACACTTCGCCCGCCGCAATATCGCTGGCGGCGGGGGCCCTCATCGCGCAACACCACAAGTGCCAACCCTCCCCTGGAGGGGGAGGGTCGACGCGCGAAGCGCGTCGGGGTGGGGTGATGTTGTGGGTACCGAAAGTTCACTCCCACCCGGCGCGCCATAGCGCGTCGAAGACGCGCGTAAACGCGCTTGAGGCTCGCCGACCTCCCCCCTCCAGGGGGAGGTGAAGCGAGAGCTTTGCGAGTGGCGCAAGATCATGCCGCCTTCCCCATGGCGGGCGTGACCGGCACGGTGGCGGCATCGCGGATTTTCACCCGCGCCGAGATGGTGCCCTTGCGGCCGTCCTCGAACGTCACCTGCGTGGAAATGTCCGCCTCGGACGAACCGTCATAGAGCGCATTGATCAGCGGCGCGTAACGCTCGGCGACGAAGCCGCGGCGCACCTTCTGGGTGCGCGTCACCTCACCGTCGTCGGCGTCGAGCTCCTTGTGCAGGATCAGGAAGCGTTTCACCTGCGCGCCGGCCGTCACCGGATCCTCGGCCAGGGAGCGGTTGGTCTCCTCGATGTTCTGCTGGATCATGTCGTAGACCAGCGGATGGCCGGCGAGTTCCTGATAGGAGCCGTAGACCACGTTGTTGCGCTCGGCCCAGCTTCCGACCGCGGTGAGATCGATGTTGATCATCACGGCTGCGAAATCCCGCCCGTCGCCATAGGCCACGACCTCGCGGATGTTGGGAAAGAACTTGAGCTTGTTTTCGATGTACTTCGGCGGAAACAGCGTGCCGTCTCGAAGCTTGCCGACGTCCTTGGCGCGATCGATGATTTTCAGGTGCCCGGTCTTGCTGTCGAAGAAGCCTGCGTCGCCGGTCTTCACGAAACCGTCGGGCGTGAGCGCCTCGCGGGTCTTCAAGTCATCCTTGAAGTAGCTGACGAACATGCCGGGCGATTTGAACTGCACCTCGCCGTTCTCGGCAATACGAAGATCGACGTTCGGTAGCGCCGGGCCGACGGTGTCCGCATAAATCTGCCCGTCGGGCTGCGCCGTGAGATAGAGGAACGCTTCGGTCTGGCCGTAGAGCTGCTTCAGGTTCAACCCAAGCGAGCGATAGAACGAGAACAGGTCGGGCCCGATCGCCTCGCCCGCCGTGTAGGCGATGCGAACGTTGGAAAGCCCGAGCACGTTTTTCAGCGGGCCGTAGATCAGGAGATTGCCGAGCCCATACAGCAGCCGGCCCGTCAACGGCACCGGCTGCTTGTTGAGGATCGCCTCGCCGTAGCGCCGTGCCACGCCGATGAAATAGTGGAACAGCTTGCGCTTGATGAAGCCCGCATCCTCCATGCGGATCATCAGGCGGGTCAGCATCTGCTCGAAGGTGCGGGGCGGCGCGAAAAAGAAAGTCGGACCGATCTCACGCAGGTCGGCCATCGCGGTGTCGGTGCTTTCCGGACAGGCCATGCAGAAGCCCGCCACCATCCCCTGCGCGTAGTTCAGGTAATGATCGCCGACCCAGGCCAGGGGCAGATAGGCCAGCGCTTCGTCGCGCTCGTTCAGGCCATCGAAGGTGACCGTATCTGAACCCGCCGCGATACAGCGCTCGCCCGACAGAACCACGCCCTTCGATTGGCCGGTGGTGCCCGAAGTGTAGAGGATGATCGAGGTGTCGGAGCCTTTGCCTGCAGCGATTTCGGCGTCGATCAAGGCCGCGAAATTCGCGTCCTGCTTCAGCGAAGCGCGGCCGTCATCGATGATGTCGGCGATTGCATGCAGATTGGCATGATCGTAATCGCGCAGGCCCCGCGGCTCGTCATAGATCATCTTCTCGAGCTTCGGCACTCGCTCCGAAACGGAGAGAATCTTGTCGACCTGCTCCTGATCCTGAACGGCCGCGAGCCGCACTTCGGCGTGAGCGAGCACGTAGGCCAGTTCGTCCGCCACCGCGTCGGCATAGACCGGCACCGGAATGGCGCCCAGCGCCTGCACGGCCGCGACCGACCAGTAGAGCTTCGGCCGGTTGGCGCCGACGATCGCGACCGTCTCGCCGCGTTTCAGTCCGAGCCGGTGCAGGCCCGCGGCCAGCGCCAGCACCTCGTCGCGCATCTCGACCCAGGTCCAGGTCTGCCAGATGCCGAGGTCCTTATGGCGCATTGCCGGCCGTTCGCCGAACGCGCGCGCGTTGCGCAGGAGCAGCTTCGGAAAGGTATCCGCCGGCGCGGGCATGTTGCTCGCCACCGTTGCCTCCCATAGGCGCGTGGCGGCACACGCCACGGCCCCTTGTCGTTCCCCTCTTCCCGCCGTTTCCCCTCGGCGGGTCGTTCCGTCGATAAGAATAGACCGCCGCAAAGTGGTCAAGCCTTGCAGAGCCGCACCCCAACCAAAGGCTGAGTCAAAGGCCTTCGCATGTGCTAAATGTCCGGCAGGCTGATTGAAATCGGTCGTGGCCGGGCAGGTGTGCCCGGCCATCCAATTAGGGACGGGTGCACGGGTCAGGCCCGTGCGTGACGTCAAGGCGAGGACTGCGATGGGTGAGTTTGCGATCGGTCAGGGGGTGCCGCGTTTCGAGGACCCGAGGCTGCTGCGCGGCGGCGGCAAATATGTCGACGACATCACGTTGCCGGGCATGGCGTTCGGCCATGTGCTGCGCTCGCCCCATGCTCACGCCAGGATCAAATCGATCGACATCAGCAAGGCCCAGGCCGCGCCCGGCGTGCTGGTGGTGCTGACCGGCGAGGACTGGATCAAGTCCGGCTGGGGCGACCTGCCCGTGCCGGTCACCCATAAGCGCCGCGACGGCTCGCCGAACTACAAGCCGCGCTATCCGGCGCTGGTGAAGGACACCGTTCGTTTCGTCGGCGACTATGTCGCCTTCGTTGCGGCCGAGACCAAAAACCAGGCGATGGACGCTTGCGAACTGATCGAGGTCGAGTACGAACCGCTGCCGGCGGTGCTGGGCACGGCCGACGCGGCCAAGTCCGGCGCGGCGCTGGTCTGGGACGACTGCAAGGACAACATCTGTTTCACGGCGATCCATGGCGACAAGGCCAAGACCGAGGAGGCCTTCAAAAAGGCTGCGCATATCGTCAAAGAGCATCTCGTCATCAACCGCGTGACCACCGCCTCGATGGAACCGCGCGGCTCGGTCGGCGACTACAACGCCATCACCGACAGCTACACGATCTACACCACGCTGCAGCGCGCCCATCCGTACCGCACCGAGCTTGCGAAGCTCGTGCTCAAGGTGCCGGAGCACAAGGTGCGCGTGGTGGCGCCTGACATCGGCGGCAGCTTCGGCATGAAGTCGGCGGTCTATAACGAGGTGCCGCTGGTCCTGCTCGCGTCGAAAAAGATCGGCCGGCCGGTGAAGTGGATGAGCACGCGCTCGGAGGCGTTCCTGTCCGACGCCATGGCGCGCGATAACGTCACCGACGCCGAACTCGCGCTGGACAAGGACGGCACCTTCCTCGCGTTCCGGGTGTCGTCCTTCGTCAATGCCGGCGCCTATCTGCAAATGGGCTTCCAGGCCTATACCGGCAATCTCGGCACGCTCGCCGGCGTCTACCGGACGCCCGCGATGTATGTCGAATCGACCGCGGTGTTCACCCACACGCAACCGTGCCGTCCTTACCGCGGCAACGGCAGGCCGGAGGCCGCGTACGTCATCGAGCGCATGGTCGATGTGGCGGCGAAACAGCTCGGCATCGATCCGGCCGAGCTGCGCCGCAAGAACTACATCCCGCCCAATGCCATGCCGTTCAAGACCAGCCTGACCTTCACCTACGACTCCGGTGAGTTCGAGAAGGGCATGGACCTCGCGCTGAAGCTTGCCGACGTGGCGGGCTTCGAAAAGCGCAAGGCCGAGTCCAAGAAGAACGGCAAGCTCCGCGGTCTCGGCATGTCGAACACCATCGAGCGCGCGGCTGCGCCGAGCCTCGAAGGCGCCGAAGTCCGCTTCGACCGCGGCGGCACGGTGCAGATCTTCTCGGGCAGCATCAACCAGGGCCAGGGCCACGAGACGACGTTCAAACAGGTGGTCGCCGACAAGCTCGGCATCCATCCGAACGACATCGAGTACATCCAGGGCGACACCGACAAGGTGTTCTTCGGCGAAGGCACCGGCGGCTCGCGTTCCGCCACCATGTCGGGTTCGGCGTTCTTCCAGGCTTCCGACAAGGTAATCGCCAAGGGCAAGGCCATCGCGGCGCATGCGCTGAAGGTCGACGTGGCAGACGTGAACTTCAACGAGGGCATCTTCTCCTCAACCAAGACCAACCAGACCATCACCATCAAGGAAGTGGCCGAGAACGCCGCCAATCCGGCAAAGCTCCCCAAGGATATGGAGGCCGGCCTGTTCGCCACCGCGATCTATCGCGCCGATGTGGAGAACTTCCCGAACGGCGTGCATGTCTGCGAGGTCGAGATCGATCCGGAGACCGGCCGCGTCGAAGTGGTGAAGTACAGCGTGGTCGACGACGTCGGCACGGTGATGAATCCGCTGCTGCTCAAGGGCCAGATCGTCGGCGGCGTCGCGATGGGCGTCGGCCAGATCCTGAAAGAGGACATCAACTTCGACGGCGACGGCCAGCTCACCACGGGCTCGTTCATGGACTACGCGATGCCGCGCGCCCATGACTTCTGCGCGATCGAGGTGAAGGCCAACCCGGTGCCGACCAAGACCAATCCGCTCGGCGTCAAAGGCGCGGGCGAAGCCGGCTGCGTCGGCGCGATGCCGGCGGTGGCCAACGCTCTGGTCGATGCGCTGGCGGAGTTCGGGGTGAAACACATCGCAATGCCTGCCACGCCCGAAGTGGTGTGGCGGGCGATCGGCAACGGCAAAGCAGGATAAGAACAATGACTGGAATGACCCATGCCGAGATCAAGGAAAAAATGATCTGGGCGGGCAAGGTGCTCGTCAACGAAGGCCAGGACGACTTCACGCGCGGCCACATCTCGTTCCGGCTGCCCGACAATCCGAAGCTGTTCTTCATGAAGTGCCACAGCCTCGGGCTCGACGAGATCACGCACGAGAACATCCTGACCATCGATCTCGACGGCAAGGTCGTGGCCGGCACCTCGCGCCGCCACAGCGAGGTTTTCATTCATTCGGAGATCTTCAAGGTGCGGCCGGATGTGAACTGCATCCTGCACACCCATCCGACCTATTCGATCGCCTGGTCCGGCACCGGCCGGCCGCTCAAGGTGCTGAGCCAGCCGGCCGCGCTGTTCGCCAACGCGGTCGGGCTCTACACCGACACCATCAACCTGATCCGCACCACCGAGATGGGCGCCGGCGTCGCCAAGGCGCTCGGGCCGCACAGCGTGGTGATGCTGAAGAACCACGGCATCGTCACCGCCGCACCGACCATCGACGAGGTGGTGATCCGCACCATCATGTTCGAGAACGCCGCGCAGATTCAGATGATCATGGAGGCGGCCGGCGAGACTGCGCCGGAGTTCCCCGCGAAAGATATCGAGCAGCTCAAGCACGACATCAGCCGGCCGGACCAGTTCGTGGTGAACTTCGATTATCTGGTGCGGCGCGCCAAGCGCCGCGAGAAGGCGGCAGGCTGACGCGGTTCCATCATACCGAAGCGCGGTGTGTCACTCTGCCCCAGTCCGGTCATCGATGAGGCGCATTGTGTTATGATTCCGTGACGGTCGTGATTCTGCGACCGGCAGCACGAACGTAATGCAACATCGATTCCGACACATTCCGGCTTGGCTTGTCGCGGTGGCTTTGCTCAGCGCTGCCATGCCGGTGTCCGCGCAGCAGCAATACGACCAGATCGCGGCGGTGAGTCCCGCGGTCGAAGCCTATATCCGCGCCCGCACCGCCTATGAGCAGGAGGCCGAGGCCTATTGGCAGTCGACCATCGACAAGCGGCGGCTGCGCTTCGCGAAGCGCCGCAGCGGAACCGCCATCGTGCTCGACGACTATGTGCTGACCCAGCCGCCGGTCTATTCGGGACCGCCGCGGCCATCGGACTATGTGCCACCGCAACGCGATCCGCAGAAGCCGCCGGTGCCGATCCCGACCATTCCCGAATTCCTGAAGGTCGCGGCCGAACGGTTCAACTTTGCGCCGGACCGGCCGAGGACCGAAGGTGATTTCAAGCTCGCCTACGCCAAGGTCGCGGCGGCGGCGGGCCTGACCCGCGAGCAGGCGGTGCGCATCTACGCGTTCGAGACCGGCGGCAATGGCGGCTACGACTCGCAGGCTGGACTGATCTCGACGCGCAAGGATGCCCGGCCGATCTCGCCCGCGATCGGCTACAACCAATTGCTCAGCACCAATACCGTGAGCCTGTTTGCCGAGCACGGCGACAAGTTCATCTCGGCGCTGACGCTGCAGGCTTCGCGGCTCACCGGTGCCGAACGCAGCGCGATGAATCGCAAGATCGCGGCGCTGCGGAACATGGTCGCCTTCACCCGCACCGTGCCGAATTCATGGAGCGAGCACGACAAGCTCGCCAAGTTCACCGACGGCGGCAAGGGCACCCACGCGGCCATCCTCGATCGCGACATCGGTCCGCTGCTGCAAACCCAGAAGCTCCTCGACTCCGTGATGTTCGCCCGCGCCAAAGGACTGCAACGGCCGTTGACCGCAGCCGAACTGGAATTGATGAACTTCACCGGCGACGGCAACGGCTTCGATATGGTGACGATGCCATTGGAGTTCCGGCCCCAGGTACCGACCTCGAACTTTTTCCAGCGCGGCGGCTATGAGCGCAATCCCATCGCGCGGCGCACCGGCAACGTCGCGGCGCTGTTCGAGGCGATCGACAGAAAGATGGACAGCGCGTCCCAGTCAGCGGGCGCAAAAGAGCTGGCGCAGGCGTTTTAAAGCCCGGCACCCTGCCCTGTTCAGCCGGCGGAATAACGGTCTAGACTGCCCTCCATAACGCCGACAAGGCGAGCCGACTGCGAGCATCAGACGCGTGGCGGGATGGGAGAGACGCATGGTCAGGGCACGCAAGCTCGCGTGGCTGCTGTTGGCCGTCGCCGCATGGATTTCGGGTGACGTTTGGGCCTCCGGCGAGGCTTCCGCGCAGAGCTATCCCAGCCATCCGATCACGCTGGTGGTGCCGTTCCCGGCCGGCGGCGCGACCGACGCCATCGCGCGCATCCTGATCGACCCGATGTCGCAACGGCTCGGCCAGCAGATCGTGATCGAGAATGTCGGCGGCGCCGGCGGGCTCATTGGCGCAGGCCGCGTCGCCCGCGCTGCGCCCGACGGCCATACACTGCTGCTTCATCAGGTCGGGCTTGCGGCCGGCGTGACGCTCTATCCGAACGCCACGTTTGACGCTGCGAAAGACCTGACCGGCATCGGTCTCGTCAACACCAGCGCATCGGTGGTCGCCGGCCACAAGTCGCTGCCGCCAAATTCCATCAAGGAGCTTGTCGCCTGGATGAAGGGCGGCCACGTCGCCAAGTTCGCACATGCAGGCGTCGGCGCCTTCGGCCATCTCTGCGGCGTGATGTTCGTGCAGGAGATCGGCGCCAAGGCCGACCAGATTCCCTATCGCGGCGGCGGGCCGGCGTTGAACGACTTGATCGCGGGCCATGCCGACTTGAGCTGCCTGTCGGCCGCAGTGGTCGCGGAGCAGGTCAAGGCCGGATATCTGAAAGCCTATGCGATCGTCGGCAAGAACCGGTTCGCGGGCCTGCCGGATGCGCCGACCCTGGTCGAGGCCGGCTACAAGAATCTCGATCTCGATTTCTGGCATATCATGTTCGCGCCGTCCGGCACGCCGCGGCCGATCGTCGATCAATTGAACGCAGCGCTGCGCCAGACGCTCGCCGACGCCAGGGTCCAGGACGCCTTCACCAAGGCCGGCATGGAGGTTTATCCCGCCGACCGGGAAACGCCCGAAATCGCCACCGCCATGCTGAAGAGCGAGATCGCCCGCTGGGGCGACGTGATCCGCAAAAACAACATCCAGGCGCAATAGTGCGCCCGTTTCCATTCGCATTGGAGCCAAGTCCGGACTGACCGAACGCAATCGCAAATGACCGACAATCCGAGCCCACGTCTCCGGCGTGGCCGCAGAGGGAGAGTCCATCATGACACGCGCCTGCAAGCTCGCTTCGCTTCTGCTGTTCGCATTGAGCTTCGCGGCCATGCCCGCCGCCGCGCAGGACTATCCCAACAGGCCGATCACCATGATCGTGCCCTACCCGCCCGGCGGCGCGACCGACACCATCGGCCGCATCATCCAGGACAGCATGTCGCAAAAGCTCGGGCAGCAGATCATCATCGAGAACATCGGTGGCGCCGGCGGCATGATCGCAGCGGGCCGCGCCGCGCACACCGCGCCTGACGGCTACACCATCCTGCTGCACCAGGTGGCGCTCGCGGCCGGCATGACGATGTATCCCAAGCTCGCCCTCGATGCCGAGAAGGACTTCGTCACCATAGGCCTCGTCAACACCGCGGGCACCGCGCTTGCGGCGCGCGGCGATCTGCCGCCGAACAACATCAAGGAACTCATCCGTTGGCTCAAGGAGCCTGGGCGCAACGCCAAGATGGCGCATGCGGGCGTGGGGTCGTTCGGTCATCTCGCCGGTGTGCTGGTCGCCGAAGAGCTCGGCGTGAACGTCACGCAGGTGCCGTATCGCGGCGCGGGTCCTGCGCTCAATGATCTGCTGGCCGGGATGGTCGACATCAGCTCGCAGTCGACCGTGGTGGCGGGACCTTTGGTGAAAGCCGGCAAGTTGAAGGCTTATGCCATCATCGGCCGCAACCGCTTCGCGGGATTGCCCGACCTGCCGACCATGGGCGAGCTTGGCTACAAGAAGCTCAATCTCGACTTCTGGCACATGCTGCTCGCACCGGCCGGCACGCCGCGACCGATCGTCGACCGGCTCAACGGCGCTCTCCGCACTGCGCTGGCTGACGCACGGGTGAAGAAGACCTTCGACGATGGCGGCATGGATCTGTTTCCGTCAGCGCAGCAGACGCCGGAGGCAGCGGCTGCGCTGCTCAAGAGTGAGATCAAAATCTGGGGCGACGTGATCCGCGCCAACAACATCGTGACGCAGTAGTGGATCGGTCCGCTCAGGCTTTCAGCTTGAAGTATGCGGCCGGGCCGCTCTCCGAGATCGTCTTGATCGCCGCGGCACCACCGGCGGCGGTATCGAGCATGCCGAACGGATTGTCGATCCCGGTCGAGAACGGCCAGTCGGTGCCGAGCATCACGTTATCGGCGCCGGCGAACTCGATCAGGAATTTGAGGCTCGCGTTCTCGTGCACGTTGGTGTCGAACTTGATCTGCCCGACATAGTCCCACGGGTCTTTCTTCACGTGCTTCAGCTCGGGCCGGTATGAGATGCACTGGCGCAGCCGGCCGACCTGATACGGAAAGAAGCCGCCGCCGAGCGCGCTGATAATGCGCGCCTTCGGATGCCGGTCGAGCATGCCCGAGCAGATCAGGCGCTCCAGCGCGATGGTGGCATCGGTCGGCATGCCGATCACCGAGCCGAGATAGAAGTCGCCCATGCCGGGGCTGACATGCTCATAGGCCGGATGCAGCAGCACCGGCATGTCGAGTTGCTCGACCGCCGACCAGAAGATCTCGTAATCCGGCTCGTCGAGCCGGCGGCCCGCGATGCTGGTGCCGGCGATCACGCCGCAGCAGCCGGCGGCCGCGGCTTTATCGAGCATGTCGACCTCGGCTTTCGGATAACGCAGCGGCAAATGCGCCATCCAGCGGAAGTTCTGCGGCTTGGCCGCCTGATATTCGGCAAGACCCAGGTTGGTCTCACGGCACATCGCCACCGCGGGTTCGAGATCGACCTCGTAGTAGAACAGAGGCTTCGGCGCCGTCGACATGATGCCCATGTCGACGCCATTCGCCGTCATGCCGGCGAGCGCAGTCTCAGGATCGAACCACTTCTCGGTGATCGTGAAGTCCGGATAATTGCCGCCGTGCCATTTCATGCCGTCGAGCGTGACGCGGTAGACCGGATCGCGGCGCAGCAGCGCGATCGAGCGCTCGGGAAGCGCATGGATGTGGCAATCGATTTTCATGGCAGGCCCAGCGGTGCGAATGTGAAGGACCCGCACGATGCCGAGCCGGAAGCCCGCGCACAAGACCGGTGGCCGCGGAGCTATTCCGCTGCCTTGAGCATGGGCGCCGCGCCCGATCGGAACTGCTCGAGCAGCGTGGCCTCGTCGGCCTTGGCGGCCTTGAGGTGCCGCATCTTGACCGGACCATAACCGCGGATCTTTTCCGGGATCGAGGCAAGGCCCACAGCGACGGCGTGGTTGTCGGCGCTGAGCTTGTCGAGCAGCTCCTTCAGCATCGCCTCGTAGTCCTTGATCAGCTGGCGCTCGGTGCGGCGCTCCTCGGTGCGGCCGAAGATGTCGAGCGGCGTGCCGCGCAGGAAACGAAACGCGGCGAGCACACGGAATGCGTTCATCATCCACGGGCCGAAGCTCCGCTTCACCGGCTCGCCGGTCGCGGGGTTGGTCTTGGCCAGGATCGGCGGCGCGAGATGGAATTCAAAGCGCAGCTTCTCGCCGCCGAGTTCGTTCGCCACCTGCTTGAGGAAGGTGCCGTCGGTGTAGAGCCGCGCCACTTCGTACTCGTCCTTGTAGGCCATCAGCTTGAACAGATAGCGCGCGACCGCGTCAGCGAGCCCGGTTTTGCTCGGCACCCGGTCGGACTCGACGTCCTTGGCCTTCTCGACCCACTTGCGATAGCGCCGCGCATAGCGCCGGCTCTGATAGGCGGTGAGGAACTTGACCCGGCGCGACACCATCTCCTCGAAGGACTGCGAGAGCTGCCGGTTCTCGTCGCGCGCTTCAGGCGCGGGCCGGGCGATGGTCTCGACCGCTTCGAGATCGAGCGCAGCCCTTCGGCCCCAATGAAACGCGGCGAGATTCATCGGCACGGCCTCGCCGTTCAACGTGATCGCCTGCTCGATCGAGTCCGCGGACAACGGCAGTGTGCCGAGCTGATAGGCGACGCCGACCATGAAGATGTTGGCGCCGAGCGAAGAGCCGAACAGCGCGCTGGCGAGCCGCGAGGCGTCGACGAAACGCGACAGCGCATGTCCTTGCGCATCCTGCCCCGACGCGCTGGCAATCGCGCGGCGCAGGCGCTCGGTCGGCAGCGAGAAATCGGCATTGCGGGTGAAATCGCCCGGCAGGAATTCCGTGGTGTTGATGACCATCGCGGTCTTGCCGGACTGCACTGCGGCCAGGACCTTCTTGTTGCCGGCGACGACGATATCGCCGCCGAGCACCAGATTGGCGCCGCCCGCGGCGATTCGGATCGCGTGGATGTCCTCCGGCCGCTCGGCAATGCGCATGTGGCTGTAGACCGCGCCGCCCTTCTGGGCGAGGCCGGCCATGTCGATGACGCCGACCGCCTTGCCCTCGAGATGCGCGGCCATGCCGAGGATGCCGCCGATGGTGACGATGCCGGTGCCGCCCACGCCGGTGACGATGATGTTGTAGGTCTGCGCGATCCTGGGAAGCTCCGGCTCCGGCAGCACCTTCAGTTCATGATCCTGCGCGACGCCGCGGCCCTTCTTCAGCTTGGCGCCGTGCACGGTGACGAAGGACGGGCAGAAGCCCTTCACGCAGGAGAAGTCCTTGTTGCAGGACGACTGGTCGATGGTGCGCTTACGGCCGAATTCGGTCTCCAGCGGCTGCACCGAGACGCAGTTCGACTTCACGCCGCAATCGCCGCAGCCCTCGCAGACCAGTTCGTTGATGATGACGCGCTTGTCGGGATCTGGGAATGTGCCGCGTTTCCGGCGGCGGCGCTTCTCCGCGGCGCAGGTCTGGTCGTAGATCAGCACCGTGCAGCCGGGAATGAGCGACAGATCCTTTTGCACCGTCTGCAAATCGTCGCGATGATGGAATGTCACCCCCGCGGGCCATGGCGTGCCGGGCGGATATTTCTTCGGCTCGTCCGAGACCACGACGACGCGCTTGGCGCCTTCGGCCGCGACCTGGGCGGCGATCTTCGGCACCGTCAGATTGCCGTCGTTCATCTGGCCGCCGGTCATGGCGACGGCGTCGTTGAACAGGATCTTGTAGGTGACGTTGACGCCCGAGGCGATCGAGGCGCGGATCGCCATGTAGCCGGAGTGGTTGTAGGTGCCGTCGCCTATGTTCTGGAAGACATGCGGGCGCTTGGAGAACGGCGCCTCGCCGATCCAGTTGGCGCCCTCGCCGCCCATCTGCGTGAAGCCCTGCGTCGAGCGGTCCATCCACTGCGCCATGTAATGGCAGCCGATGCCGGCATAAGCACGCGAGCCCTCCGGCACCACGGTCGAGGAATTGTGCGGGCAGCCCGAGCAGAAATACGGAATGCGGACTGCGACATCCTGCGTGGCAGCGAGCCGCTGCTGGGCTTCCTTCAACCGCGCCACGCGGCCCTTGAGATTCTCGTCGGTGACATACTTGAGCAGCCGGTCGCCGATGCAGATCGCGACGTCGTTGGAGTCGAGCGCGGCCTTCACCGGGAACAGCCACTTGCCCTCCTCATCCTTCTTGCCGATGCAGGTGGGCTGGTTCGGGCTGCCGTAAAGCTCCTCGCGCACCTGCACTTCGATCAACGAGCGCTTCTCCTCGACCACGATGATAAGATCGAGACCGGTCGCGAACTCCTGCAGCTCACGGCGGCTGATCGGCCACGGGCAGGCGATCTTGTGGATGCGCAGGCCCCAGTCGTTGGCCTTGACCTCGTCGATGCCGAGCTCGTCGAGCGCCTGGCGCACGTCGAGATAGCTCTTGCCCGTGGTGATGACGCCGATCTTCGGGTTGCGGCCGCCCGAGGTGATCACAGTGTTGAGCTTATTGACCCGCACGAAGGCGAGCATCGCGTCGCGCTTGTGATCGTGCAGCCGTGCTTCCATGCCGAGCACGGTGTCGCCGAGGCGGATGTTCAGCCCGCCCTCCGGCATGGTGTACTCGTCGGGATCGGGCAGCAGAATGCCGAGCCGCTCAAGACTGCCGTCGACCACCGCGGTCGACTCCACCGTCTCGTGCATGCACTTCAAGCCGACCCAGGTGCCGGTGAAGCGCGACATCGCCCAGCCATAGAGGCCGTAGTCGATGATCTCCTGGACACCCGCCGGATTGAGCACCGGGATCATCACGTCGACGAAATTGAATTCGGACTGGTGCGCGGTGGTGGACGACTCCGCAGTATGGTCGTCGCCCATCAGCGCCAGCACGCCGCCGTGCTTGGAGGTGCCGGCGAAGTTGGCGTGGCGGAAGGCATCGCCGGAGCGGTCGACACCCGGCCCCTTGCCGTACCACATGCCGAACACGCCGTCGTATTTGCCTTCGCCTCGCAGCTCCGCCTGCTGCGAGCCCCAGATCGCGGTCGCGGCCAGGTCTTCGTTGATCGCCGATTGGAACAGCACGTTGCGCGGCGCAAGATGGTTGATGGCGCGCTGGAACTGATAGTCGAGGCCGCCGAGCGGCGAGCCGCGATAGCCGGTGACGTAGCCCGCGGTGTTCAGGCCGGCGCGCTTGTCGCGCTCGTGCTGCATCATCGTCAGCCGCACCAGCGCCTGATAGCCGGTGACGAAGATGCGGCTTTTGGTGAGATCGTACTTGTCGTCGAGGGTGACGTGATTGAGCGACATGCGCGCGGAACTCCGCCGGCCGGGCATCTTGGCAGGTCAACCCTGCCAGAGTGACGGCTTTCTCAACAGATAGAGCCGCGCGGTTGTCCCGGCAATCCTAGGGCGCTGAATTGGTTGGACATTTCCTATGCATTGGAATGGGTGCAAGGAAATTTCGAGCCGCGCCTGCCTGGCGCATTTTGGCGCAACGCAGCACGGACGGCTTAGCGCTGAATCTCGATCCCGCCGGTTTTGACCACGTCAGCCCATAAGGCGATCTCGCGCGCGATCCGCCCGCGATAGTCCGCCGCGGTGCTGCCAACCGGAATAAGCTCCAGGTCGCTCATTTTCTGGCGCATGTCGTCCGACTTGGCGATCTCGGCGACGGCGTTTTGGACTTTGCGAACGATGGCGTCGGGGGTGCCGGCGGGCGCCAGCAGTCCTGCCCACAACTCGAACTCCATATCCTTGATTCCGGCCTCTAGAATGGTCGGCACATCGGGATATTTCGGCAGACGCTGGGAAGCCAGAACCGCGAGGGCCCGCACCCGGCCGTCTTTCAATGGTCCCGCCGCGGGCGCGGCATCGACAATGGCCATCAAGACATCGCCGCGCATCAGACCGATCATGGAATCGTTGTGGCTGCGATACGAGATGAACTGAGATTTGGTGCCGGCTCGCATCTCGAACAGTTTGGTCGCAACCTGATAGACCGAGCCCGTGCCGCCAGCATTGGCCTTGTCCGGATTGGCCTTGCTGTAGGCAATGAGATCGGCAACGGATTTCACCGGCGCATCGGCATTGACCATCAGCAGCACGGGATAAGAGCAGATGATCGAGATCGGCGCGAAATCGCGCATCGGATCGTAGGGCAGCTTGGCGAACACCGCCGGATTGATCGTGAGCATGCCGACGCTGCCGGCGAGGAGCGTGTAGCCATCCGGCGCAGATTTCGCGACGGCCTGCGCCGCGACGATATTGCTGCCGCCGGGCCGGTTGTCGACGATGATCGGTTGACCAAGCCGCTCCGCGAGCATGGGCTGTATCAAGCGGATGATCGTATCGATGCCGCCACCCGCCGCATTGCCGACCACGATGTGAATGGGGCGGTTCGGATAATTATTGGCGTCGTCCTGCGCCAAAGTGGGCGAACCGAACAACTGAGCCACGATCAGCAAGGCCGCAAAGCGCACGACGATCATTCAATTTCCACCAAATCGCACATAGCAGACCTAACACGAGGCGCCCCTCTCGGCCACGCGGAAAGCCCGCATGACGGTCTGCACACGAAGCAAGCCACATGCTAGTTTGTGTGATCTGAGGGAGCTTTCGTCATGAACCAGCACGCCAAGATCGACACCGCCGCCACAGCGAAAATGTCGCCCGAGGAATGGCAGGCGCGAGTCGATCTCGCCGCGGTCTACCGGCTCTGCGCGCACTACGGCTGGGACGACGTGATCTACAATCACTGCTCGATGCGCGTGCCGGGCGAGCCGTCGAAGTTCCTGATGAAGCAGCATGAGCTGCTCTGGACCGAGGTCACGGCCTCGAACCTCCGCAAGGTCGACATGAACGACGACCTCGACGAGAAGTCGGGCGTCAACCGCCCGGGCTTCACGCTGCATGGCGGCGTGCTCAAGGGCCGGCCGGACGTCAATTGCGCGGTGCACGTCCACACCGAAACCGGCATGGCGCTGGCAGGCCTCAAGGGCGGGCTCAAGATGGTGTCGCAGCAGGCGATGCGGTTCTACCAGCGCATCGGCTATCACCCCTATGAAGGCATCACCGAGGACTTCAGCGAGCGTGAGCGTATTCTGAAAGCGCTCGGTCAGAACCGCGGTCTCGTTCTGCACAATCACGGCCTACTCACGGTCGGCAAGACCGCGCGCGAAGGCTTCATCCTGATGAAGTATCTGATGTCGGCCGCGACCATCCAGCTGCAGATGCAGGCGACCGGCGGCGAGATGATCGAGATATCGCCGGCAATCTGCGAGAAGGTCGCGGCGCAGTATCAGACCCATGACTCCGGCCGCGGCGCAGCCGACTGGCCGGCCTATCTGCGCATCCTCGACGGCATCGATCCGGGCTATCGGAATTGAGCAGCGCCGTCATTCCGGGGCCGGCCGAAGGCCGGAACCCGGAATCCAGATGCACACACTGCCTTCTGAACTGGATTCCGGATTGCCGCTTTCGCGGCGTCCGGAATGACCGCGGAGATCAAACGCGGTTGCCCGCGCTCCAGCTCCAGAAATCGCGGCCCTCGTCGCGCATGAACTTCGCCAGCACCATCTTGTGCACCTCGTCGGCGCCGTCCACGAGCCGTGCCGCACGCGCCGCGCGGTAGACCCACTCCACGATGGTGTCCTTGGAATAGCCGCGCGCGCCCTGGAGCTGGATCGCGACATCGGCGGCCTGGTGCAAGGTGTTCGCGACATGCACCTTGGCCATCGACACTTCCTTGCGGGCGAAATCGCCCTGGTCGAGCTTCCATGCCGCGTACATCGTCAGCAGCCGGCCGATCTGGATGTTGTGGCCGACCTCGCCGAGCTTCATCTGCACGCTTTCACGGTCGGCGAGCCGGATGCCGAAGCCTTCGCGGCGGTTCACATACTCCTGCGCGATCTCCATGCAGCGCTTCGACCAGCCGAGCCAGCGCATGCAATGCGTGAGCCGGGCAGGTCCGAGCCGCACCTGCACGACCTTCAGACCGTTGCCGAGGCCGCCGAGAATGTCGTCCTCGTGCACTTCGAGCCCGTCGAACTCCAGCTCGCAATGGCCGCCGTGCTCTTCAGGACCCATGATGTCGATGCGGCGCACGATGCGCCAGCCGGGCTGGTCCTTGTGATAGAGGAACGTGGTGATGCCCTTGCGCTTGTCGTCGGAGGTACGCGCCGCAAGGATGAAGTGCGACGCCGCCGCGGCGCCGGTGATGAACCACTTCCGCCCGTAGATTTTCCATTTGTCGCCGTGCTTCTCGGCGTAGGTCTTGATCATGCTCGGGTCCGAGCCGCCGCCTGGCGCCGGCTCGGTCATCGCCACCGCCGAGCGGACCTTGCCCTCGACGATCGGCTTCAGCCACTTTTCCTTCTGGGCCGGCGTGCCAAGCTTCTTCAGCACGTTCATGTTGCCGTCGTCCGGCGCCATGCAGTTGAAGGCGAGCGGCCCGAACAGCGAGCGCGCCGCCTCCTCATACATCACCGCCCAGCCCACCATCGGCAGATCCATGCCGCCGTATTCCTTCGGCGATTGCGGCGCCCAGAGGCCGGCCTTCTTCGCCTTCTCGCGCACCGGCGCAAGCCGTTCGTCCGGAATGTTCTCGTGCTCCGCGAAGTTGGCGCGGTCCGCCTCCAACGGCAGCACATGCTCCTCGACGAAGGCGCGAACGCGCACGCGAAGATTTTCGATCTCGGGCGACAGCGTGAAGTCCATGAACCAGTCCCCTATGCGCGAATGGCAACGACCTGGCCGCCGTCAACCACGACGGTCGTTCCCGCCATGAAGGCGCCGGCGTCGGAGGCGAGCAGCAACAGCGGGCCGTCGAGATCGCCATCCTGGCCGAAGCGGCCGACCGGAATGTCGCGCGTCATGCTCGCTCCCGCCCCGGTGAGATAATCGCGATTGATGTCGGTGATGAACCAGCCCGGCGCGATGGCGTTGACGCGCACGCCCTTGAAGCCGAGTTCGAGGCCGAGAGTCTTGGTCATCTGGATCACGGCGGCTTTCGCGGCCGCGTAGGCGACCGTGCCTTTCGAGACGCTCAGCCCCAGAACCGAGGCGATGTTGATGATCGAGCCTTTGGCGTTGGCCTTGAGCATCCTCCGCGCGGCCTCCTGGGCCCAGAAGAACACCGCGTCGATATTGATGCTGGTGATGCGGCGCCATTCCTCTTCGGAGAGATCGATGGCGCGGGTGGAATGAGCGACGCCGGCGTTGTTGACCAGGATGGTCACCGTGCCGAAGGCCTTTTCGGCCTGATCGAAGGCGCGGTTCATCTGAGCGCGATCGAGCACGTCAGCCTCGATGCCGACCGCCTTGCCGCCCGCCTTTTCGATCTTCGCCCTGGCCTCGGCGAGTTTTTCCGGACGGCGTGCAACGAGCGCCACCGACGCGCCGTTCGCGGCCAGCACCTCGGCGAAGCGCAGGCCCAGGCCTCCCGACGCGCCGGTCACCAGCGCCACCCGGCCTTTGAGGTCGAAGATGTCAGCGGCCTTCATCTGCCTCTCCTATTTGCCTCCATAAAGCGCATGGGGCAGTGCGGTCGCAAGCCCCGGCACGAACCATAAGACCACAAGCGCGAAAAGCTGGATCGCGACGAACGGGATGATACCGAGATAGATGTGCCGCGTGGTGATCTCCGGCGGCGCCACGCCGCGAAGGAAGAACAGCGTCGGCCCGAGCGGCGGGTGCATGTAGGAGGTCTGCAGGTTCATCGCCATCATGATGCCGAGCCAGATCGGATCGATCTTGTGCAGCGTCATCAGCGGCACGGCGACGATCGGCACCACGACGAAGATGATCTCGAAGGCATCCATCACGAAGCCCAGAAGGAACATCGCGAGCATCACGATGAGAATGGCGCCGGCCGCGCCGCCCGGCAGGTTGCCGAGCGCACGGCTGATCATGTCGTCGCCGCCGAGCCCGCGAAACACCAGGCTGAACATCGTCGCGCCGATGAGAATGACGAAGATCATGCAGGTGACCTGCGCGGTGCGCTGCACAACTTCGGGGAGCGCACGGCCGAGCGTACGCTTGAGGGCCGCGAGCAGGATCGCGCCCACGGCTCCGACCGAGGCCGCTTCGGTTGGGGTCGCGACGCCGCCGAGGATCGAGCCGAGCACGGCCAAGATCAGAAGAATGGGCGCGACCAGGACACCAATCAGCCGTCCAGCCAGAACCAAACCCTTCGGCGCTTTCGGGTCGGGCGGGATCGCCGGCGAGGTGTGCGGAAACACCACCGCCATGAAGATCAGATAAAGCAGATACATCGCGACCAGCGCAAAGCCAGGCACCAGCGCACCGGCGAACAGGTCGCTCACCGTCACCGCCGACGGCGCGAAGTTGCCCTGGGCGAGTTGCGCAGCCTGATAGGCGGTCGAGAGCTGATCGCCGAGCAGCACCAGCACGGTGGCGGGCGGGAAAATCTGTGCCAGCGTCGCGGTCGCCGCCACGGTGCCTGCGGCGAGTTTCTTGTCGTAGCCGTGGCGCAGCATGGTCGGCAGCACGATCAGGCCCATGGTGACGGTCGTTGCACCGACCACGCCCTTGGCCGCGGCCAGGAGCGTCCCGACGATCGCAACCGAGATGCCGAGGCCGCCGCGCAACGAGCCGAACAGCCGGCCCATGGTCTCCAGCAAATCCTCGGCGATGCGCGAGCGCTCCAGCATCACGCCCATGAAGATGAACAGCGGGATCGCCAGCAGCACCTCGTTGGTCATCACGCCATAGACGCGCTGCGGCAGCGCGCCGAGGAAGCTGAAGCTCATGACGCCGGTGAAATGGCCGATCGCGGCGAAAGCGAGCGAAACGCCGCCCAGCGTCAGCGCCACCGGATAGCCTGCGAACAGGAATATGCAGACGGCGACCACCATCAGGACGGCGAGCGTTTCAGCGAGCGGCATCAGCGCCCCGCAGCACAGCCATCGCCTTGATCGCCTGCGACACGCCTTGCAGCGCCATCAAAAGCGCGAACGCCGGGATCAATGTCTTGAGCAGGAACACCGCTGGCAGACCGCTGGTCTCGCGCGAGGACTCCAGGATGGCCCAGGAGCGCGACACGTAGGGCATCGCGAACCACGCCAGCACGGCCATGAACGGCAGCAGCAGAAGCAAAGAGCCGCACAAATCGACCAGCGCCCTCACCCGCGGCGAGGCTTCGGCATAGAACACGTCGACCCGCACGTGGCCACCCGCAGCCAGCGTCCAGGCCGAGGCCAGCATGAAAAGTCCGGCATGGGCATAGACGATCGATTCCGACAGCCGCACCGAGCCAAACCCGAACGCATAGCGCAGCACCACCACGGCGAACTGCACGACAACCACGAACAGACACAGCCAGGCTGCGCCGCGGCCGATCGCCGCGTTCAGGCGGTCAATGCGTTCAGCGAATGCCTGCGATGCCGATGGGATGCGGGCCGACGATGACATTGGTATACTCTAGCGCAATTCAGACGTTGGAGGTTTCCCGTGGCACAAGATCACGACCACCATCACGACCATGACCACGATCACGGCTCCGAGCTTTCGGAGATGCAGCTGCGCGTGCGCGCGCTGGAGACCGTGCTGACCGAGAAGGGCTACATCGATCCGGCCGCGCTCGATGCCATCGTCGAGGCCTACGAGACCCGGATCGGCCCGCGCAACGGCTCGGTGGTGATCGCCAAGGCCTGGGCCAACCCGGAATTCAAGAAGGCGCTGCTGGCCGACGCCACCAAGGCCGTCGCTTCGATGGGCCACATGAGCCGGGTCGGCGACCATCTGGTCGCGGTCGAGAACACCCCGAACCGGCACAACATGATCGTCTGCACGCTGTGCTCCTGCTATCCGTGGGAGGTCCTGGGCCTGCCGCCGGTCTGGTACAAGTCGGCGCCGTACCGCTCTCGCGCCGTCAAGGACCCGCGCGGCGTGCTCTCCGACTTCGGCGTGACGCTGCCGAAGGACACCGAGATCCGGGTGTGGGACTCCACCGCCGAAACGCGCTTCATCGTGCTGCCGATGCGGCCCGCCGGCACTGAAGGGTGGAGCGAGGACAAGCTCGCCGACCTCGTCACCCGCGACTCGATGATCGGCACAGCGCTCGCGCTGACGCCCGAGCAGGCCAAGAACCAGCCCAAGAGCGGAGCGAAGTGATGGACAGCGTTCACGACATGGGCGGCACCGACGGCTTCGGCAAGGTCGAGGTCGAGAAGAACGAACCGCCGTTTCACGCCAAGTGGGAAGGCCGCGTGCTCGCGATGCAGCGCGCGATGGGTTACGCCGGCGCCTGGCACATCGACCATTCGCGCTTCGCGCAGGAGAAGCTGCCGCCGGTCACGTATCTGTCGGCATCCTATTACAAGCGCTGGGCGCTGGCGATGGAGAGCAACGTCACCGAGCGTGGCTTTGCGACGCGCGAAGAGCTTGCGGCCGGCCATGCGCAGACACCGGGCAAGCAGTTGCCGCGGAAATTGACCACCGACGTGGTCGGCGCGGGACTGTCGCGCGCCTCGTTCTATCGGCAGCAGCAGGGTCCGCAGAAATTCAAACCCGGCGACAAGGTGCGCACCAGGAACACCCATCCGGCGACGCACACGCGGCTGCCGCGCTACGCACGCGACAAGGTGGGCGTGGTCGAGCTCTGCCACGGCTGCCATATGTATCCGGACTCGGTTGCGACCGACAAAGGCGACGATCCGCAGTGGCTTTACACGGTGGTGTTCGACGGCCGTGACATCTGGGGCCCGGACACCGATCCGACGCTGAAGGTCTCGATCGACGCGTTCGAGCCGTATCTGGAGCCCGCGTAATCGCCATGGCGGAGATCGATCCGGCCAAGGCGCGGCGCGCGACGGACGCCGTGCCGAGCATTCCCTGCGATGCCGAGGGTCCGGTGTTCCGCGAACCTTGGGAGGCGCAGGCCTTTGCGATGGCGCTCGCGCTCTACGACCGCGGGCTGTTCGCCTGGCCCGAATGGGCCACGATCCTGGGCGACGAGATCAAGAAGGCGCAGGCCGCGGGCGATCCCGACACCGGCGAGACTTACTATCAGCACTGGCTCAACGCGCTGGAGCGCATGGTCGCCGAAAAGGGCGTCACGGATGCCTCGACGCTGCGCCGCTATCACGACGCCTGGGATCATGCAGCGGATCGCACGCCGCACGGCACGCCGATCGAGCTGAAGCCGGAAGATTTTCGGTAGCACCCTCCCCACGGTCATTCCGGGGCGCGGGCGAAGCCCGCGAACCCGGAATCCAGACGCAAATTCAGCGTGTGCATCTGGATTCCGGGTTCGCGCCTTTGGCGCGCCCCGGAATGACGGCTGCGATTACGCCGGTCGCTCCGGCGTATGAATATGCTCAGGTCGCACGCCGAGCCCGATGAGACGCGCGGGAATCCGGCGCAAAAGCGGAATCCATCGGACAAGCTGAAGAACGAACGGCGGCTTCGGCCGCTCCTTGCTTGAGAGCGCCGGCGACAGCAGCTTGTTCTGAACGATCACCTGCATCCACTGGATGACCCGCATCGGAAACACGCGGCGCTCCTGCACCGCGGCGAGATGCTGGCGCGAGACGGCATTGGAGCGCAGCGGTTCGCAAAGAATATTGGCGGCTGCGACCGCGTCCTGCACCGCCAAATTCACGCCGACGCCGCCGACCGGCGACATGGCATGCGCGGCGTCGCCAATGCAGAGCAGGCCGTCGCGATGCCACTCGCGAAGCCGGTCGATGGCGACCGTGAGCAGCTTGATATCGTCGAAGTTTTTCAGCTCGCCGAGCCGGTCGCGCAGGAACGGCTCCAACGTCGCAACCCGCTCGCGAAACGCTTCCAGGCCTTCACGCTTCACCGTGTCGATGCCACCCTTGGGAATGACATAGGCGCATTGCCAATAATCGCCGCGGTTCAGCATCACCATCATCTGGCCGGCCTCCATGTGGCCGGAGGTCTCCTCGGTGTCGGTCGGGCGCCGCGACAGCCGGAACCAGAGCACGTCGATCGGCGCGCCGATGTCCTCGACTTGGAAACCGGCGCGCTCGCGCATGGTGGAGTGGCGGCCGTCACAGCCCACCACGAGCGTGGCGCGGATTTCGAGATCGCCATCCGGCGTCCTGGCGCGCAATCCGACGATGCGGCCGCCCTCCTCGATCAGATCCGTGGCCTCGGCCTGCATGTGCAGATGAAAATTCGGATAGCGCTTGCCGCGATCGGCGAGGAAGTTGAGGAAGTCCCATTGCGGCATCAGCGCGACGAATTTGCAGTGCGTCGGCAGATGGCTCAAGTCCACCATCGGGATGCGCTCGGCGCCGATCTGGAAAGACAGGCGCGGCACCTTGGCGTGCGGCAATTTCAGGAATTCATCGAGCAGGCCGAGCTCAACCATCAGCTCCAGAGTCGATGGATGGACCGTGTCGCCGCGGAAGTCGCGCAGGAAGTCCTTGTGCTTCTCCAGCACCACGACGTCGATGCCGGCGCGCGCGAGCAGGAACCCCAGCATCATGCCGGCCGGTCCACCACCGGCGACACAGCAGCGGGTGGTGATCGGCTCGGCCATGGGATGCTCTCAGAAGCAGGCGCCGCGTTCGACAGCGAGATAGCCGAGCAGCAGCAGCACACCGAACGCCAGCACCAGAACCGCCGCGCCGACCTCGATGCCGCGCATCGTCAGCATGCCGTAGCCGGAGCGCGTGGTGGCGATCTGTTTGGCGGCCGATCGGAACGCGACCGCGAGCGTGGCGATGCAAGCCACCGTGATCGCGGTGCCGATTCCCATCATGAAGGTCGCCGCGACGCCGGCCCAGAACAGGCCCTGCGCCAAAGCGAACACCAGCACGATGATCGCGCCGGAGCACGGCCTCAAGCCGACCGCGACGATGGCCGACAGCCCGCGCTGCCAGCCGCCCGGGCCGGCAAGCTCTTCAGGCTCCGGCCCGTGGGCATGGCCCCAGGCCGACGCGTGCTCATCCTCGCCGTGGTGATGATGATCATGGCCGTGACCATGATGATGGCCATGATCGTGGTGGTGATGGTCGTGGTCATGACCATGATCGTGCGCATGATCATGGTGAGCATGGTCATGGTGATGATCGTGCCCATGATGATCGTGGTCGTGATGCTTGTGATCGTGCGGCGGCGTCACTGCGGCACCCACCGCATGCAGCGGCCGGCCCAAACTGCGCGCCGCGCTCAAAAATCCACGGCCTTTCACCCAGATCAGCCGCGCGCCAACCAGCGCAATCAGCGCATAGCTGACGAGCTCGATCACCCGCTCGGCGCTGCACATCTGGCCGGCGGTGGCATTCAGCAGAACCGCAGCGACGCCGACGATCGCGACTGCGACGATGGCCTGCAGCAGCGCCGACGCAAACGACAGCACGATGCCGCGCCGCCAGGTCTCCTCGTTGGCGACGAGATACGACGAGATCACCGCCTTGCCGTGGCCGGGGCCGGCGGCGTGGAAGATGCCGTAGACGAACGACACGCCGAGCAGCGTCCACACCGCGCTGCCATCGCTCTTGGCGGCGCGGATGATGCGCGACAGATCGCGATAGAATTCAGCCTGCTTGGCGAACATCCAGCCGATCAAACCGTCGGACGGCGACGGCGTGGCGGCGGGCGGCTTCGGTCCGCCGAACGGATTGGCGGCCTGCGCTGCGGCCACATCGAAATGGCCGGCTAGGAGCCACATTGAAGCGGCAGCAGCGACGAGTGTGAGGGCAACGACGAGGCGACCTTGGATGCGACGGTCTTGGAGGACCTTGGTCATGGGCATTTCACGAGGATCTTGTTGGCAAATGCCGCCCCGAAGCTGTTTTCCGGAATCTGTCCATCCGGCGGAATTTCTGCGAGCCGCTTCACCATCTCCTTGGTCAACTCCTGCGGCTTGCCGAGATTGACCTCGCAGCCGGCCGGCGCGCCATCCAGCGCCAAGGGATCTTTTTCGGCGAACTGGAAATCGACGAAGTAGCTCGGATCGAACACTTCGAAACTCAACGCGTTGGCCTTCACCGGCGACTTCAACGGCAACATGAAGTTCAGGGTGAGCACCGTGTCCTTGGAATTGTACTCGAGGTAGTAATCCTTCGGATCGGTGAAGACCGCCTTCTTGCCGTCGAGCTTGGCGAAGGTGAAGAAGTCGAAGTCCTTCAACGCCTCGACGTTTTCCTTCGCCAAAGACTCCAATTCCTCTCGGGTGAACTCGCCTTTGGTCTTCTGATCCAGGCCCTGCGTCGCGAAGGCCGAATACATGTCATCGAAGGCCCAGGAATGCCGCACGCCGACGACGCTGCCGTCCGTGCCATAAACCACCGACGATTTGGCGACGACCCAGACGTGGGGATGCGCGGCTGCGGCGGTTGCGGCCAGGGCAAGGCCCAAGCCTGCGGCAAGAATCGTCGCTAATGTTCGTTTCATGATGTCCGGAACCATAGCACGGAGTCGGGCGGAATGGAGGCCGATTCGATGAACTCTTTGCAGGTACCGAATTCCTCCGGAACGGCCAGGCCGAAATTGAACGCGCCCGCGAACGCCTGCGACTGTCACATGCACGTTTATGACGGCGTGCGATTTGCACCGTCGCGGCCGGCCGCGCGAATGCAGCCGGATTCCACTGCCGCGGACTATCGGCTGTTGCAGCAGCGGCTCGGCACCAACCGCACCGTGGTGGTGCAGCCCGCAGCCTACGGCATCGACAACGGCGTGACGCTCGATGCCATCGAGCGGCTCGGGCGGAGCGACACACGCGGCGTCGCCGTTGTTCATCCCGATGTCACGGAGATCGAACTCAAGCGCCTCGATGCCGGCGGTATCCGCGGCATCCGCTTCCCCCAGTTCGACCCTCAAACCGCCGCGACCACACGCGACATGATCGAGCCGCTGGCGAAACGGGTTGAGCCGCTCGGCTGGCACGTGCAGATTCATCTGCGTTCCGATCAGATCGCCGACGCCGCCGATCTGCTGCAGCGCCTGCCCGGCACCGTGGTGTTCGATCATCTCGGCAGGCTCGCCGGCGGTGTGAACGATCCGGCGCTCATGGTCATCCGCAGGATGCTCGACCGCGGCCGCACCTGGATAAAGCTCTCCGGCGGGTACTTCTTCGGTGACGCGCCCGCCTATGCGGGCGCGCTGCCGGTCGCGCGAACCTATGTGACTGCCGCGCCCGAGCGCGTGGTCTGGGGCAGCGACTGGCCGCATCCGACCGAAGCCGACAAGCCGGACGACGCGACGTTGCTCGATCTGCTGTTGGACTGGGCGCCGGACGACGCGATCCGCCGTCGCGTCCTGGTCGACAACCCGGCCGCGCTTTACGGCTTTTCGCCTTAGCCAGCCCACAAAGAAAAAGCGCGCCCGAAGGCGCGCTGAAGTCGATGGTGAAAAGCAGAAACTGTTACCGGATGGTGCGGGCCTCGTTGCCCGACCAGATAACCGGCTGACCGGCCTTGAGCACCGGGGCGCGCGCCTCAAGCTGCGCGCTCATGTCCGGCTGAGACTTGTGAGCAGCGATACCGACGCCCACGACGGCAATACCGGCGACCAGCGCGACCACCACGATCTTGATGTGGGTCAGACGATCCGCCGTATGAATGGTTGTGTTGTTCATGACGAGCCTCCAACAAGCAATCCGTGGTTTTGTTTCAAGGACCAACGTCCTCCCATCGGACGATCAATAAATACGGAGTTCCCGGCTAGCGCGATGTGACCCCCATCACAAAATGGCGGTTTCCCGGATTTGCCTGCCCCAAAATGCCCGGAACCCGGCAAACCGCCGCTCCTGGCCCCTTTTGCCGTAACACCTTATGGTTCCTGCCAGAATCGACGGAGGAACCTCGATGGACATCAAGACGCTGGGCTCGACCGCCTCCCGCAAGGCCGGGGCTGACTATTTCACCGGTACGGTCTGGCAGGACCCGATCATCGAGGCGCCCGAGCCGGCGAGCCTGCGCGCCGTCTGGGTGCGCTTCGAGCCCGGCGCCCGCACCGCCTGGCACACCCATCCGCTCGGCCAGACCATTCACATCACCCAGGGCGTTGCGCTGGTGCAGGCCTGGGGCGGACCGATCAAGGAGGTCCACGCCGGCGGCACCGTGTTCTTCGCGCCGAACGAGAAGCACTGGCATGGCGCAGCACCCAACATTGCGATGACGCACATCGCGATGCAGGAGGCGCTGAACGGCAACCACGTGACCTGGATGGAGAAGGTCACCGACGAGCAGTACGCCGGCAAAGCCGGCTAGGCACCCGCCGCTCCGCCATCGGCGCGCGGATCGTGCGCGCCTTCGAGCATGCCGTCCTTGTGCAGCACCACCGCGCCGGCATGGCCCATCGTGTCGGAATAAGCCTCCGGCAGCACGTCGACGTCGTGACCTGCCGACAGCAGGCGATCGATCAGATTGCCGTCGAAGCGCGATTCCATCCGCAGATTGGTGACGGTGGAGCCCCAGGTGCGGCCGAGCAGCCAGCGCGGCGCGTCGATCGCCTTGTCGAGCGGCATCCTGTGCATGACATGGCGGGCGAAGATTGCGCCTTGAGTCTGCGGCTGGCCGTCGCCGCCCATGGTGCCGTAGGCCATGACGCGGCCGTCATCGAGCACCGCGAGCGCCGGGTTGAGCGTGTGGAACGGCAGCCGCCCGGCCGCTAGCGCATTCAGCGCCGAGCGATCGAGCGAAAAGCTCGAGCCGCGGTTCTGCATCAGCACGCCGGTTCGCGGCAGCACGCAGCCCGAACCGAACTCCCAATAGATCGACTGGATGTAGGACACCGCGAGGCCCGACGAATCCGCGGCGCCCATCCAGATGGTGTCGCCCTCGCCGAACGGCGCCGGCCACTTCGCGGCCTTGCGGCGATCGATCTTCTGGATCTCGAGATCGAGATAGCGCGGATCGAGAAAGCCTTCGACCGGCTGCGGCAGGCGCGCTGGATCGGTGACGACCCGGTCACGAATCCGGAAAGCCCGCTTGGTCGATTCCACGAGTCCGTGGACGAACTCGAAGGTCTCGGCCTCGGCCACACGAAAGCGTTCGTACAGGCCGAGAATGATCAGCGACGCGAGCCCCTGCGTCGGCGGCGGCGTGTTGAACACCGTGCCGACGCGAAGCCGCACCGACAGCGGCTCGGCCAGCACTGCGCGATAGCGCATCAGGTCGTCGCGCGTCACCGGGCTGCCGATGCGTTCGAGGTCGGCGGCGATCTCGCGCCCAACATCGCCGCGGTAGAAATCGACGAGCCCTGCCTGAGCCAGATGATCGAGCGTCGACGCCAGCGCCGACTGTTTCAACCTCACGCCCGCCTCCGGCGGCTTGCCGTCGACCAGAAACGCCGCGGCAAAGCCCGGCACGTCTTTCAACTCGGCAAGCTTCTCGGCGGTGAGCCGCGCCTGGCTCTTGGTCACGACGTAGCCGTCGCGCGCCTGGGTGATCGCCGCGCCCAGCAGCACGTCGAGCGGCAGCTTGCCGCCGAACGCTTTGGCAGCCTCCTGCGCCAGCACCCAAGCGCCGATCGCGCCCGGCACCGTCAGTGCGGCCAGCGGGCCGCGCGGCGGAATGGTCTCGTGCTCGCGGTAGAGATCAGGGCGCGCCTGCGATCCGGCCGGTCCTGCGCCCATGAAGGCGCGGATGCGGCCCTTCGGCTCGCGAACGAGCCAGAAGCCGTCGCCACCGATGTGGTTCATGTGCGGATAGACCGCAGCGATGCTCGCCGCCATCGCGATCATGGCTTCGAGCGCGTTGCCGCCTTCGGCCAGGATGGCGCGGCCGGCCTCGACGGTAGCCGAATGCGGCGCCGCAACCGCGCCGCGGCGATTCCCGGCGCTGTGCAGATCGATCGCGGCCATGCTCAGGCTCTTTGCGTGGTGATGCCGGCCAAGTGATCGGCCAAGTGATCGCCTGCGCCGACTAAATCAACGTCCGCGGTGTTACTATCAGGCGCGGGATTGGCGAATAAGACGGAGGCCGACATGAATAAATCTGTTCTGGTCATCATTGCCCTGGCGACGACTGCATTGCTGAGCAGCCACCCTGCGCAGGCTTACGATGGTCCCTGGTGCGGCGTATACAGCATTGCGCCCGGCGGCGCGGTGGAAAAGTGCGACTACCGCGACTTTGAAAGCTGCCGGATGGATGTGGTCGCCGGCAATCGCGGCTTCTGCCGCCAGAACGGCTACTATCAAGGGAATGCGGCGGCTTATGCGCCGCGCCATCGGAAAGCACGCCGCCATCGCGAAGGCTGACGGCTTGCTCAGGCTGCATCCAGAAATCCCCGCTTCTTGAGCAGCGCGTCCGCGGTCGGCAGCCGGCCGCGGAACGCGATATAAAGCTCGGCCGGATCGCGCGAGCC
Organism: Rhodoplanes sp. Z2-YC6860; assembly: GCF_001579845.1. GTDB lineage: Bacteria > Pseudomonadota > Alphaproteobacteria > Rhizobiales > Xanthobacteraceae > Z2-YC6860. The sequence goes on along the minus strand of NZ_CP007440.1, from coordinate 1,605,048 downwards.
TCCGGCCGAGAGCACATGTTCGCGGAGCTTCCTCGCCACCTCGGGATTGAAGATGTCGCCGGTCTCCTCGAAAGCCGCGAACGCATCGGCGTCGAGCACCTCCGACCACATATAGCTGTAATAGGCCGAGGCGTAGTAGCCGCCGGAGAACACATGCCCGTGGTGCGGCGGCCGATGCCGCATCACGACCTCTTCCGGCATGCCGAGCTGATCGAGCTCCTTCTTCTCGAAGGCGTTGACGTCGAGGCCGTCGGCGGACTGCAAAAGGTGCAGATCGAGATCGACCAGCGCCGACGAAATGTATTCCAGCGTCTGGCAGCCGCGATCGAAGTTCTTCGCCGCCATCAGCTTCTCGACCAGCGCATCCGGGATCGGCTCGCCGGTGCGGTGATGGCGCGCGAATTTCTTCAAGACCTCGGGCTGCTCGAACCAATGCTCGTAGAGCTGCGAGGGCAATTCGACAAAGTCGGTGAGCACACTGGTGCATGATATCGTCGGATAGGTGACGTTCGAGAGCAGGCCATGCAGGCCGTGGCCCATCTCGTGGAACAGCGTCCGCGCGTCCTCGAATGACAGCAGCGTCGGCTCTCCCTTGTTGAAGTTCGCCACATTGACCACGATCGGCCGCACGTTGCCGGAAAGCTTCTCCTGCTCGCGGAACGTGCTCATCCAGGCGCCGCCCTGCTTGCTCGGCCGCGCGAAGTAGTCGCCGTAAAAGATGCCGACGTGCTGGCCGTCGGACCCGCGCACCTCCCAGGCCCGAACGTCGGGGTGCCAGACCGGCACCTCTGTCGGCGTGAATGTGATCCCGAACAGCCTTTGCGCGCCAAAGAAGGCCGCTTCGATGACGCGGTCGAGCGTGAAGAACGGTTTCACCTCCGACTCCTCGAAATCGCAGCGGCGCTTGCGCAGCTTCTCCGAGTAGTAGCGCCAGTCCCAGGCGGCGAGCTTGAAGTTGCCGCCCTCCTCGCGAATGATCTCCTGCATCTCATCGCGGTCCTTGAGTGCGCTGACCTTCGCGGGCTTCCACACCGTCTGCAGCAGATTGCGCACCGCGTCGGGCGTCTTCGCCATGGCGTCGTCGAGGCGATAGTGCGCGAAGGTCGGATAGCCGAGGAGCTTGGCCCGCTCGATGCGCAGCGCAATGGTCTCGGCGATGACGGCCTTGTTGTCGGTCTTGCCGCCGGTGTCGCCACGCGCGATCCAGGCGCGGAACGCCTTTTCGCGGAGATCACGCCGCGCCGAGAATTGCAGGAACGGCTCGACGCTGGAACGCTGCAGCGTGATGACATGCTTGCCGGGCATGTTGCGCTCTTGCGCTGCGGCCTTGGCGGCATTGCGCACGAAGTCCGGCAGCCCTGCGAGATCGGCCTCGCCCTCCAGCACCATCGTGTAGGACTGCTCGTCGGCCAGCACGTTCTGGCTGAAGGCCGTGCCGAGCGCCGCGAGCCGTTCGACGATCCCGGCGAGGCGCTTACGCTTGTCCGGATCGAGCGCGGCGCCCTCGCGGCGCGAGCGGGTGTGGTGTCGCTCCAGCACGCGCTGCTGCTCAGGGGTGAGGCCGAGGCCGTCGCGTTTCTTGAAGAGCGCATCGAGCCGCGCGAACAGCTTCTCGTTCATGCGGATCCGGGCCCAGTGCGCGGCACTCTTCGGCGAGATGTCCCGCTCGATGGCGAGCAATTCGTCGGTCGAGTCGGCACCGACCAGTTGGCCGAACACGTCGTCCACACGCTGCAAGGCGCGCCCCGCATTCTCCAGCGCCACGATCGTATTGTCGAAGGTTGCCGGCTCCTTCTGGCCCGCGATCTTTTCGATTTCGGCCTCATGCTCGGCGAAGGCCCGCTCATAGGCCGGCACGAAATGCTCGGGCTTGATGCGGCTGAACGGCGGCACGCCGAACGGCGTGGTCCAGGTCTCGAAAAAGGGGTTTTCGCTGGCGGAGGTCGATGGCTGGGTATTCTGGGTCATGGTAGAATGGTTCCAAGTTCGCAATTTCAACGCGTCAACTAAGCGAACATCGAGGAGGAAACATGGTCTCGTTCACGCTGAACGACAAGCGGGTGTCGGTCGATGCTGCGCCTGGCACACCGCTTCTTTGGGTGGTCCGCGATCATCTCGGGCTGACCGGCACGAAATACGGCTGCGGCGCCGGTCTCTGCGGCGCCTGCACGGTGCATCTCGACGGCAAGGCGGTGCGCGCCTGCCAGACGCAGCTCTCCGAGGTGACCGACAAGAAGGTCACGACCATCGAGGGCCTGTCGCCGAACTCCTCGCACCCGATTCAGAAAGCCTGGGTGGCACTCGAAGTGCCGCAATGCGGCTACTGCCAGTCCGGCCAGATCATGAAGGCCGCCGAGCTGCTGGCGAAAAATCCCAAGCCCTCGCGCTCGCAGATCGTCGAGCACATGGACGGCAACATCTGTCGCTGCGGCACCTATCACCGCATCATTGCGGCGGTCGAACAGGCGTCGAGGGAGGGCTGAGCCATGACCATGATGCTCAAGACTCCCGAACTGTCCCGTCGCGGCCTCTTGGCCGGCCTGGGCGGCATGACGTTCTGCCTCGCGCTGTCCTCGAACGGCATCAGCCTCGTCTCCGAGGCGCAGGCCACGACGCTCGCCAATGCGCAAGTCACGCCATGGGTGCGCATCGCGCCCGATGGCACGGTGACGATCCTCACCGCCGGCGCCGAAATGGGCCAAGGCTCGATGACCGGACTGCCGGTGATCCTCGCCGAAGAGCTCGATTGCGACTGGTCCAAGGTCAAGATCGAGTGGTGCCCCGCCGATCCCGCGGTCTACGGCTACAAGGACCCGTTCGGCCCCTCGCAGCTGATGTGGATCGTCGGCTCGCGCGCGACGCAGCTCTATTTCAACGATCTGCGCAAAGCGGGCGCGCAGGTGCGCAAGGTGCTGATCGCCAACGCGGCGCAGAAGTGGGGCGTCGATGCTTCGACGCTCAAGACCGAGCCGAGCGTGGTGATCAATCCGGCGAATGGCGCGCGGCTCTCCTACGGCGAGATCGCGGCCTTCGGCACGATCCCCTCGCCGCTTCCCGAGGTCGATCCGAAGGAGTTCAAGGCGCGCAAGGATTTCCGGCTGATCGGCAAAGGGGTGCCGCGCCGCGACACGCCGTCGAAGGTCAACGGCACGGCGCAATATGCCATCGACGTGAAGCTGCCGGGCATGGTCTATGCCAGCACGCTGCACTCGCCGGTGCACGACGCCGGCCCCAAGGTGTGGGACAGCATCGACCCGACGGCGCCGGCCGCGCCGCCGGAGAGCTGGAACGACGCCGAGGTCAAGGCGATGCCGGGCATCATCAACATCGTCAAGCTGCCAAACGGGCTTGCGGTGGTTGCGGAGCATTACGAGCAGGCCAAGGCCGGGCGCGACGCGCTCAAGGTGAAATGGTCGAAGGCCAAGGCCGACGGCTTCGACTCCGACAAGGCGCTCGAAAGCTACGTGAAGATTCAGGCCGATCCGAACGCGCAGGTCGCCTCGCTGGAAAAGAAAGGCGACGTGGCGGCGGCATTCGCCGGCGCAGCCAAGACTTACAAGACCGCGTTCCGCAGCGACTACGGCTATCACGCGCAGATGGAGCCGCTGAACGCGGTCGTGCGGATCAATGGCGACAAGGCCGAGGTGTGGGAAGGCAGCCAAGCGCCCGACGAGTCGCGCAAGGCCGTCGCCAAGGCGCTCGGCTTCAAAGAGGAGCAGGTGGACTTCCACCAGTGCTACATGGGCGGCGGCTTCGGCCGGCGCTCGATCGGCGACTATGCGGGCGAGTGCGCGCTGATCGCCAAGGACATCAAGCGTCCGGTCAAGCTGGTCTGGACGCGCGAGGAGGACATGGCGCAGGGCATGTTCCGGCCGCAGTCGTTCCAGTGCCTCGAAGCCGCGACCGATGCCTCCGGCACGGTCACCGGCTGGAAGCATTGCGTGGTCGGCGAAGGCCAGTTCCTGCTGATCACGGGAATCAAGATTCCGTATTACGGCGTGCCCAACCAGCAGATCGAAATGCGCGGCGTGTCGCATGGCATCCGGTTGAAGCACTGGCGCTCGGTCGGCCATGTGTTCAACACCTTCGCGATCGAGAGCACGGTCGATCAGATGGCGGCGGACGCCGGCATGGATCCGATCGAGTTTCGGTTCCAGAAGATGGCGATCATCCCCAAGGCACGGAAGTGCTTCGAGACGGTCGCGCAGATGTGCGACTGGAAGGCGCCGCGTCCGGCGGGCCACGCGCTCGGCGTTTCGATCACCGAGCGCTCGGGCTCGCTCGGCGCCGGCGTGGTCGAAATCTCGATCGATCGCACGAGCGGCAAGATCAAGGTCCACAAGGTGTGGGTCGCGGTCGACGGCGGCCTGATCGTGCAACCGGGCCCGGCCAAGGCCAATGTCGAAAGCGCGATCATCTACGGCCTCTCGGGCGTGCTGCATGAGCGCATCAGCATGAAGGACGGCGTCGTGGAGCAGTCGAACTTCCACGACTACAACGTCATGCGGATGTCCGACCTGCCGGACGAGATGCACGTGCAGTTCGTCGACGTCGACACGCGGCCGACGGGCCTGGGCGAGATCGGCAACCCGTTCATCGCGGGCGCGATCTCCAACGCATTCTTCCGGTTGACCGGCAAGCGGCTTCGCCACCTGCCGTTCACGCCGGAGCGTGTGCTGGAAGCGCTGAAAGCGTAGGTCCGGATCGCGCTGATGGCGCGTCGGGTGGGGGGGTCGATTGTGCGCGCAACGCCGATCCCCACCCCGACCCTCCCCTTTTCAAGGGAAGGGAGTGCGCCACCGCCGCTGCAAGCTGATCCGTTCAGCCGCATCGTCGATCCCCAAAAAGCAAACGGCCCGCGGCGGGGGAGCCAGCGGGCACGTTCCTTGATCAGCTTCCCCCTCCCGGTGTCTCCTTCCAGTACATCCGTGGTAAGGCGGCTGTCGGGAGCGGGGCCGCGGCCGGAGCCGCGGAACTGTCCGAGCTTAGATAGGTGGCCGGACAGGCTGTTCAAGAGCCTCAACTTCCCGGCATGCGAACCGTTCCGGGAACTCGCATTTATTTCGCACTCATTCGGGTTCAATCCCGGCTTCCTTGATCATGGCGGTCCAGCTCACGAGCTCGCTTTTGACGAAGGCATCGAACTCCTTCGGACCGCTCCAGTAGATGTCAGTCCCCGAAGAGGCGAAGCGCTGCCGGACGGTCGGGGTGTTCAGCGCCTTCTCGATCGCGCCGGCCAGCACCTTCACGGCCTCGGGCGGCAGGTTGGCCGGGCCGAACACGCCGGCCCAGGCCAGGATGTGATAGCCGGGCATCACCGTCTCGCTCAGCGTCGGCACATCCGGCAACAGCGGATGGCGGTCGCGGGTCAGCACCGCGAGCGCATTGACCTTGCCGGCCTTGAGCTGCGGGATGCCAGTGTTGAAGTCGGCGATCATGATCTGGATCTGGTTTGCGATCAGGTCGGTCATCACCGCGGGGTTGCTGCGATACGGCACGCGAACGATGTCGGTCCCGGTGCGCTTCTTCAGAGCCTCGCCGACGATCTGCGAGGTCGAGTTGCCGACGCCGTAGCTGAGCTTGCCCGGATTGGCCTTGGCGTAGGCCACGATCGCCTGCATCGACTGGTAAGGCTTGTCCGGCGTCACCGCGACGAAGGACGCAAAGCTGCCGATCCGCGCCACCGGCGTGAAGTCCTTGATCGGATCGTAAGGCACGTTCTTGAACAGCCCGTTCGCCGCCGAATGCGTCGAGTTGGTGGTGAGGAGGAGCGTGTAGCCATCGTTCGGCGCGCGCGCGACCGCAGCCGCCGAGAGAAGCCCGCCGGCGCCCGGCCGGTTCTCGACAATGAACGGCTGGCCGAGTTGCTCCGTCAGCGCCTGCGCGAGCACGCGCGCCGCGGCGTCGGTGACGGAGCCTGCTGCAAACGGCGTGAGGATCGTGACCGAGCGCGCCGGATAGGAGTCGGCTGACGCCGATCGCGCCAAGCCCAGAGCAGCAGCGATCAGCAACGCGCCAGCCGCGACTCTATGCCGTGTTTTCATCATGGCTTTCATTTGGCCCAAACCTTTTCGTTTCTCCCGAGGCGGCTAGTATCCGCACGCCGGGCGGCGCCCGGCAAGCCGCCGGGAGTCGAAATGCCGATCTTGAAACTGAATCGCGTCCTGCATCTTGTCGCAGCGCTGGCTGTGCTGACGTGCGCCTCCGCAAAAGCCCAAGCCCAGGACTGGCCGACGCGGCCGGTCACCATGGTGGTGCCGTTCGCGGCCGGCGGTCCGATGGACACGCTCGCGCGCATTCTCCAACACGGATTGAGCGAGACGCTCGGCCAGCAGGTCATCGTCGAGAACATGCCGGGCGGCGGCGGTCTTGTCGGCTCGCTCCGCGTGGCACAGGCCGCGGTCGACAGCCACATGTTTGTGCTGGCTTCGATCGGCACCCACGCGATCGGCTACTCGATGCACTCCAAGCCGCCGTATCACCCGGCCAACGACTTCCAGCCGGTGGCATTCGTCGCTGACGCGCCGCTGATGCTGATGACGAAGAAAGACCTGCCGCCGAACGACCTCAAGGAGTTCATCGCCTACACCCGCGCCAACCAGGGCAAGATGTCGTTCGCATCCGGCGGCAGTGGCACCTCGTCGCATGTCTCCTGCGTGATGCTGAATCAGATCATCGGCGTCGACGTCACGCACGTGCCCTATCGCGGCGGCGGACCGGCGTTCCAGGACGTGATCGCGGGCCGCATCGACTACATCTGCAATTACATCTCGATCGGCGCGGCGGCCGTGAAGAGCGGTCAGGTCAAGGCGCTGGCGACGCTGGCGCGCGAGCGCACGTCGCTGTTGCCCGATCTCCCCACCGCCGATGAACAGGGCCTCAAGGACTTCGACGTCTCGGCCTGGAACGCGATCCTTCTGCCGAAGAGCGCGACGCCGGCGATGGTGGCGAAGCTGAACGCGGCGGTGAACAAGGCGCTCGACAATCCAGCGCTGCGAGAACGGTTCGATGCCATCGGATTGATCGCGGCCGGGCCCGACCGGAGAAGCCCCGAATATCTGCGCCGGTTCATCAACGCCGAGGTCGAGAAATGGGCCGGCCCCGTAAAGGCCGGCGGCTTGCAGCTGGATTAGAACGGCTCCCGTTATTGTCGCCTCAATCTTCGCAGTCATTCCGCGGCGCTCGCGGAGCGAGCGAACCCGGAACCCAGACGCACATGCTGAATCCACGTCTGGATTCCGGGTTCGCGCCTTTCGGCGCGCCCCGGAATGACCGTGGGGAGAGAACGTCGGCCACATTGCAGATTCAGTTGTCATGCGGACATGCTTCATCGGCTCCGCGCGACGAATGCGCGGATCGCCAGATTTCCCTGTCGGTTTGTCCGGGCCATGCCCGGGTTTCATGTGCTCCCCCTGAGGGAAGCGGAGCGCCGGTTGGCGCTACTTATCAGTCGGCACCTTGCGAGGTGCCGCGGGCTTTTGCGAAGCCCGCACGCCTTCCGGCGCTCCACTGTGGCGATTTATTGCGAGGCCACCGTTCGAGATTCGATCGGACCGGCTGGGTTTTCACCCACCATGCTCCAGGGGGCATTTGCGCCCGCTTTCACCCGACCGCGCCCTGCCACTGAAGGCGGCCCCCTCATCGGGGACGGACGATGACCTCACACCCTGGGACGTGGTCACGAGCCACGCCTGCAGGCGCCACACCCCGCTCCGTCAGCCGAACGTCTCCGGAAGACGCCCTCAGTGAACGAGGCAAATCAGAACTTACCAGGAACAAGTATATGCGTCAAGAGTACTGCACGGAGGCGGCAGGCCCCGGCAAACCAGCTCCTGTACGGACGAAATCGCGACGCTCTATGCGTCACTGACGTAAGCACTCTCGTGGGTAAACTGCCGATGCGTGGCGAGCCAGAGATTGGCCAGCGCATCCTCGGGGGTCTGTCCGGAATACGGCGATCCGGCGGCCGAATAGGCCGTCCATTCGGACGTGGTCCTTTCCCATTCGACCTTTTCAAGCTCCCGGCCGCACGCCGTAACCAGCTCCGCGCAAGTCGGCACGGCGTCCTCGTCGCGCTGAGGAAAGTTTGCGAGCTTGAGCTGGGCAAGAAATTGAGCGTTCATGGCGGCTCCCTCAAGAAAAAGCGCCAAGCATGCGAGTTTGTTCCGGCCGGCTCAGGAATCTTGCGATCCTGCGTGCTCCGGAATCAGCTTCCGATGGAATCCAAGCCACGGCCTGCGCTGTCTTGGCCTGCTGGCCCTGCGCCGTCGGCGCTCAATTGACAAGCCTGTCGGCCAGAGCCGTTTCAGGTATGGTTCGCCTTCGAGCATGGGAATACCGATGACGATCCGGACCTCTGTAATCACAGCCGTTCGCGATGGCGCCAACTTCATTGCGGAAGCGATCCGGTCCGCCTTGCCGCAGCTGGAGCCGGGCGATGAATGGTTCGTCATCAACGATCACTCGACCGATGAAACTTCAACGATTGTGAAATCCTTCGGCGATCCACGTATTCAACTGTTGGATGCTCAAGGCCGCGGCATGTCCGCTGCGCGAAATGACGGGCTGCAAAAAGCACAAGGCGAGTACGTCGCATTTCTCGACCACGACGACCTCTGGCCCCCGGGCCGCCACGCAGCGATGCGGGCCCGACTCGATGCCATGCCCGCGATCGACGCCGTGGTCGGGCGTTTGCGCGTCAGGTTCGAGCCGGATGCTGTGGCCGTCGAAGATTACAGGAAGTTCGATGGCCAGTACGTCAAGGATGCCAACGTGGGTCCGTTCCTGTTTCGTCGCAGCATCATCCGGCGCGGTGGTGACTTTGCTGCGGACATGCCCCATGGGGAAGACGTCGACTTCATCAGAAGGCTCAAAGAGTGCGGAATGCAGATCGAGTTGATGGACATCGACAGCCTCATCTATCGCCGGCACGCGACGAACGTTACCAATGACAGGGCGGCCATGCGCGGAGGCGTTTTCGACGCCCTTCGCCGCAAGCTTGCGCGAGCCCGAACGCGGACCGATAACGCCTGATGAAGGTCCTGGCGATCACGCCGCAGTATCTGCCGGCTCTGGGAGGGATCGAGGTTCTGGTCGGCATGCTGGCGACGTCCTTTAGAAAGAAGGCCGTCGAGACCGTGGTCGTGACCGACAAGCATCAGGGCAGGCTCCTGCCCGATCATGAATTGATCGATTCGATACCGGTCTACCGGTTTCCCTTTTTGAACACGCTGCACGCGCGGGATACGGTCACAGCGCTGAACCTCGTCAAGCGTCTCGATTGCCTCCTCGCCGAGATCAGGCCGGATCTCATCCACATGCATTCGGCCGTGCAGGGCGGCGCCTGGGCGGTGGAGCGCGCCCTGAAGAAGCTTTCGCCCTGCCCGCCATTCGTGGTCACACAACATAGCCTGTTGCAGCCGGAGGACTCCCTCAATGTTGTGCGGACGCTGATGCTGCGGGCCGACGTTTTGACGGCGGTGTCGCAAGCTGCGCTGGATTCGGCGATTGCTTTTTCGCAGCGTGCCGACGCAACACTGGTCATCCCGAACGGCGTATCGGAGCATGAAACCACCCCACGGCCCGATCGTTTCAAGCCGCCATTCGCGTTGACGTGCGTCGGCCGGCTGCAGAGAGAAAAAGGATTCGATCTTGCAATCGCCGCACTGGCGCAGGTGCGTGCCCGGGGGCTCGATGCCAATCTGCTGCTGATCGGCCAGGGAGAGCATCGCTCGGACTTCGAGAACGCCGCAGCCGCCTTCCATGGCATGGAACCACACGTCCGCTTCGCAGGTGTGCTCGATCATGCGGAAACCCGGCGCGCCATCGCGGACAGCACGCTTGTTCTGGCGCCTTCGCGAACGCGCGAAGGCTTCAGCCTTGTGGCGGCGGAAGCCGCGATGGCCGGGGTGCCTTGCATCGCCTCCCGCATCGGGGGGCTCGCCGAAACAGTCCAGGACGGCGTGACGGGGATTTTGGTACCGCCGGAAGACGTTTCGGGGCTCGCTGGCGCCATTGCCGGCGTTCTGACGGACCAGTCCCGGCTGCAACTCCTGAGTACAAATGCTCAGAGCATGGCTGGCGAACGATTCAATATGGACAAGTGCGCGGAACGCTATCTAAAACTTTATCGCGACCTCGTCGGCCGACCGCACGCCCGTCCGGATGTAGCGACGTGACCGATATGGATCGCGGCAATCCACTGCTTGAACAAGCTCTCGGCATTCGTCTGGTATAATCGGGCTTTGGTTCAGGATCATTGATGACGACCCGCACTTCCGTAATTACTGCCGTCCGCAATGGCGCGAACTTCATCGCGGAAACGATCGCGTCCGTATTGTCGCAGCTTGAGACCGGCGACGAGTGGTTCATCGTCAACGATCATTCGACTGACGATACTTGCGCGATCGTGCAATCGTTCAGCGATCCGCGTATCCACCTGTTGCATTCGCCGGGCCAGGGCATGTCCGCCGCTCGAAATTTTGGTCTGAAAAAAGCGCAGGGCGAGTACGTCGCATTTATCGATCATGACGATCTTTGGCCCCCGGGCCGGCAAACCACCATGCGTGCCCGGCTGGACGCAATGCCCTCGATCGATGCCGTCGTTGGGCTCCTCCGCTTCAAGTTCGAGTCTGGGGCCGTTGGCATTGCAGGTTATGAGGCGTTGGATGGCAGGCACCTGACGGACGCAAACATGGGGGCCTGCTTGTTTCGTCATGACATCATCCGTCGCGCCGGCGGTTTTGCCGAGGATATGCTGCTTTCCGAAGACGTGGACTTCGTGAACAAGCTCAAAGAGTGCGGAATGCAAATTGAGTTGATGGACATCGATAGCCTTATCTATCGTCGGCATGCGACGAACATCACAAACGATAAAACGGCGGCTCAACGGAGCCTCTTCGATGCCGTGCGCCGCAAGCTCGCGCGAGCCCGTGCACGGACTGCAAGCGCCCAATGAAGCTCCTCTCGATCGTGCCGCAATATCTGCCGGTGCTGGGCGGGATCGAGGTCCTGGTCGGCGCTCTGATCCCGTTGTTCCGACGGGAGTCCGTCGAGACGATCATCGTCACTGACATGGACCCGAATGGTCTGCTGCCCGAGTACGAACTGATCGATTCCACGCCGGTCCACCGGTTTCCTTTCTTGAACACGTTGCGCGCGCAGGACCCGGTTGCATCGCTAAAACTGGTCGGGCGCCTCGATCGCGTCCTCGCCGATATCAAGCCGGATCTCATCCACATGCATTCGGCCGTGCAAACCAGCGCCTGGGCGCTGGAACGCGTGCTCAAGAAGCGCGCGTCGCTGCCTCCGTTTGTTGTAACGCAGCATGGCATGTTGCAGCCGGAAGATTGCCTCAATGTCGCGCGGACGCTGATGCTTCGAGCCGACGTGCTGACCGCGGTGTCGAAGGCTGCCCTTGAGTCCGCTATCGCTTTCACGCAGCGCGCCGGCGAAACACTGATCATCCAGAACGGCGTGGGGCAACACGAAAACAATCCACGACCCGGCCGCTTCGAGCCGCCGTTTGCTCTGACGTGCGTCGGCCGATTGCAGAGAGAGAAAGGCTTCGACCTCGCGGTTGCGGCGCTGGCGCGAGTGCGCGCCCAGGGACTTGATGCAAATCTCACGCTTATCGGCCGGGGTGAAGAACGCGAGGCATTGCTTGCTGCCGCGGCCTTCCACGGCGTGGAGCCAAACGTCCACTTTACAGGCGTTCTCGAGTACGCGGAGACGCGGCGCACCATCGCGGACAGCACACTTGTTCTGGTGCCTTCGCGAACGCGCGAAGGCTTCAGCCTGGTGGCGGCGGAAGCCGCAATGGCCGGGGTGCCTTGCATCGCATCCCGGCTCGGGGGGCTCGCCGACACGGTCCAGGACGGCATAACCGGGATTTTGGTGCCGCCGGAAGACGTTTCGGCGCTGGCCACTGAAATTGCTGGCATTCTTACAAACCGGCGCCGCCTGGAATTTTTGAGTACAAATGCTCAGAATGCCGCCGGCGAACGATTCAATATGGACAAGTGCGCGGAACGCTATCTAAAACTTTATCGCGACCTCGCCGGCCGGCCTCGCGCTTAACGCGGCTGGCCCGGTCCGAGGCTTGCCGGACGAGCCGCCGGCGACTGGGGAAAAGTTATTGCTATGCGTTATTTGGTCGATGCCAAAGGCGTCTCTCACGACCGCCTGCAGGATGAAGTGATCGTCATCAATGTGGCCAGCGGGGCCTATTATTCCGGCTCAGGCTGCGCCGCCGACGTTTGGACGCTCCTGACGCAGGGTGCTTCGCTGGATGAAGCGGCGCGCCATCTGGCGACGGCCTACGATGAGGCTGAAGAGACGATCCGGCGTGACGTCGCAACATGCGCCGACTTCCTTGTGGAGCGCGGCCTCCTGCAAGCGAGTGATGCACCCGCGCCAAAAACCGAATTCGATCTACCGGGGGGCGCGCGCACGGTCTGGCGTGCGCCGGAGTTCGACGAATACACCGACATGTGGGAGTTGATTAAGCTCGATCCCATCCACGAAGTGGAAGAAGTCGGCTGGCCCGTTCGGAAGGTATGATGGACGGAGAAGCTTTCGCCCTTGCTCTCGGTCAACGGGCTTTCTCCGCGCTTTCGAGAGCACCGGCGCGCAAAGCAGAATTTGCCATTGGTCCCTTCGCGTTCAGCCTTAACGCGCCGGCTGGCGCCGACGAAACATGGATGGGCCGCGCGTTCTTACAACACCAAAACACCGGCATTGCACCCACACACTCGCTTTACGTTTGGGACGGCGCGACAGTCGACAGCCTTCCTCCTCCGCCGCCGTGGGAAGCGACCGCGCCTGAGCCGCTCGGTGTCGTCGGCAGCCATTCGAACGATGCCGTGCGTTGCGCGATCGACATCCACACCGATTCCCTGATCGTTTCGCATTTTGCGGTTGACCGCTCATACACTTGGTTTCCGGAGATCGCTGCGCTCGCGCCTTGGGCAAAAGCATCTCCCTTTCGGATCCCCCTGTCGTGGATGTGCAACCGGCACGGCATGCAAATCGTCCATGGCGCAGCGGTCGCCATCAACGGGCGCGCCATGCTTCTGGCCGGGAACGGCGGCGCCGGGAAATCGACCACGGCGCTGGCTTGCGCTCTGGCGGGTTTCGAATACCTGGGCGACGATTATTGTGCAGTCGAGCCCAAGGCCGGCAAGGTCCATCTGGTCTATCGCACGGCAAAGGCTTTCCCGCGCACACTTGCTCTGCTGCCGTCGCTGGAGGACCGCGTCGACAACCTGGACCGCATCGCGGTGGAAAAGGGCGTGATGTTCCTCAGCCCGAACGATGTGAAGCTCCGGCCGTCCGCCGACCTGACCGCAATCCTGTTGCCGCGCGTCAGCGAGGACGGCGGACCGCCGCGCCTTGTGCCCGCATCGCGCGACGAGACCATCAAAGCCGTGCTGCCGAGCACGGTCGGAGGGCTCATGGGCGGCACCAGCGTAACGCCGCGCCTGATCCTGGAGCTGGTGCGCAGCGTGCCGGCCTATCATCTCCTGCTCAGCCCGGACATCAACGCGGTGACCGATGCGGTCGCCACGCGGCTTGAGGCGGCTTGAATGGGCACGCCCCTGGTCTCCGTGGTCACCTGCGTGCGCAACGGCGAGGCCTATTTGCAGGAGGCGCTCGACAGCATTGCCAATCAGAACGTGCCCGATCTGGAATCGATCATCATCGATGACGGCTCCACGGACGGCACGGTCGCGATTGCGGCCGCCCATCGGCTCAAGCCGACGATCATCTCGCAGGGGCCGCTCGGACTCGGCCTGGCGCAGAACAACGGCATGCGGAGCGCGCGCGGCACGTACCTTTCGTTTCTCGACTGCGACGACGTATGGCCGGCCGGGAGCCTGGCCACCATGATGGCGCCGCTCGAGCGAGACCCCTCGATCGATGCCGTGCACGGTCCGGTCGTCAACACCGACGCAAAGCTGCGGCCGATCGGCCCGCCGGTCGCCGCCAAGCTTTTTGGCGCGATGCTGATGCGGCGTGAACGGGCCCTCGCCGTCGGCGAGATTCGCATTGATCTCGCGCATGCGGCAGGCCTCGATTGGGTCAGCCGGACGAGCGCAGCCGGCTGGCGCTTTCATTGCGTGACGGAGGTTGTGCTGCTGCGCCGCATCCACGGCAACAACCTCGGCATCCATGGCCGGGAGCAGGCGCGCGATGACCTGATGCAGGTCATCCGCGATCACATCAAACGCAGGCGGCCGTGACGGCTCTAGAGATATCCGAGCGTGAGCGGCTGCTGCTGGGAGCCGCCCTGCGATCAGACGCCGGCGCGGCCATCGGCGACTGGGAAGGCTGGGCTTCTCAGATCGCACTGGAAGACGCTCCGTATCCGGAATTGCGCTTGCTGACGGCGGTGTATGCCAATCTCAGCCGCGTCGCGCCGTCTTACGAACTTCCAAGAAAGCTTAAGGGCAAGGCGCGCGCGACCTTCATCCAAAACCACCTGTTCGCCCAAGCCAGCGTTCCGGTCATCGAAGAGCTTGCCAAGCAGTGCCCCGTGATCATCGCGAAGGGGCTCGCGATGTGCGCGCGCTTCGACTCGTGGTCGGCGCGGAGCATGGGCGATGTCGATATCCATGTGCCGTTCTCCGGACTTGCCGCGGCGGCGCAATTGCTGGTGCGCGATGGATGGCTGCCGAAATACGGGATGACACTGGATTCGCTCGTCAACCGGGCCGCGCACCGCCGCGACAGCTGGAACTTCACCAAAGGCGCTGGAGACATCGATCTGCATTGGCGCGCGACGTCGGGCACGTCGGAGAGCTGGCTGACGCAGAGCATGTGGGACAGCGCCGAGCAGCATGTCTGCTACGGCCGCAAGGTGCTGCTGCAAAGTCCCGAATTTGCCGCCGCCACCATTATCGCGCACGGCTTCAAGTACGGCACGCACGGCGATGCGATGCAGACCATCATCGATGCGGGGGCATTGCTGCCGATCTGCAAGGCGGAGCTGCTGCTGCCTTTGGTGCAGCGTTTCGGCCTCCTGCCTTGCATGCAACAGTTGTTGACCATCATGGAGGACGTCGGCCAGTCGCAACCGGTCTCGCATCTCGCGGCGCCAGTGGCGGAAGCGGCCAAGCCCCAGCCGACAGAGCCAACCGCGAGCCCCGCAATCCCGCGCACCACACGTTTTCCGCCCGAAACGCCGCTGCTGTCCCATCCGCTTGCCTACAGGCTGTGGGAGTCGCGGGGCAGAAAGCCGCGGCTCGAGCGCCTTCTTCTGCGGGCGCTTGGTCCGTTCTCAAAGCCGCTCGCCCCATCGCAATCCTTCACGGACGACTATGATCTGCGTGACTGCAATGTGATCGATCGGATCGGCGGTCCCGGCTGGGGATGGCCGGAGCCGGAACACACCTGCTTCTGGACGGACCGCGCGGATGCCAGATTGCTGATCCCGCTTCAGCGGATCGGAGATCATGTGCTGTTGTTCAGCAGCGCGGAAAAATGGAGCCCGAACCCGGGTGTCGACGTGTTCGTCAACGGGAGCCACGCGACCCGCATAGAAGTCGGCGGCAGGCTGTCGGAGCTGCTCCACACCATCGTGGTCCCGAAAGGCCTGCTGTTCGGGCCCTGGGTCGAGCTGTCGTTCCGGCCGTCTCCGTATCGCGGAACAGGGGCCGAGACGCCCGAGGACTATGCGTTCATGCGCAGCCTGCCGGCGCGGCGCCTTCAAGTGCTCGAAGTCGCAGACATCAACGCCTTGTTCAGCAGACAACACATTCCGGATGTCCACCTGAAGATCCTCACAGGCGAGGAGCCTTACGCAAGCCAGTTCGCCCGCATCAAAGCGAAGGTGGAGAGCTCACCCTTCCGCGGGCATGCGGATCTGCCGGCCGGCTTCGATCCGTACCGATACGTCTTGCTGTACGCCGATCTGCTGGCAGCCGAGATCGATCCGTACGAGCACTACATCGCGCACGGCAAGAAAGAAAACCGCAACTGGCGCTAAAAAAAACGGGCTACTGGCCGCCCGCCGCCGTCCAGGATTTGTAATCCGCCTCGGAGACCTTCGGCAGCGCCTTGATGAACGCGGTGATCTGCCAGATGTCGTTGTCGGCAACGCCCGCCTTGCCGAAGCTCGGCATTCCGGTCATGCGGATGCCGTTCTTGATCACCCAGAAGATGTTGGCCGGCTCGTAGCCCGCCGCGCTTTCCTTCAGGTCGGGCGGATCGGGATTGAGCCCCTCGGAGAACTTGGCCCATTCGACGCCCGGCGCGCCGTGGCAGTTGGCGCAGCCGGCCTTTGCAAAGGCGCGGGCGCCGTTCTGGATCACCGCCGGATCGTCGAGCTTGACCGGCGACGTGCCGCCAGCATGACGATTGATGGCGGCCGTGCGCACCCGGATCAGGGCCCACTTGACGACGGGGTTGTCCTCTTCGCTCGCCGCGACATTGAAGAACCCGCCGAAAAAGAACACGCCCGCGGCGATCGCGACCACGATCCCGAGCGCACCGATGAAAGCGAGAAGACGCATCGCAACCTCTTAAAGCAAATCGGGCAACACCCCGCCGCATCTTAAACTCCTTGGCACGCCCGTTCGATCCCCAAATCAGGCAATTCACGGCCCCATTAACGTTTGGCGCGGTCGAATCAGATAGTGAGCCGGATACCTCCCGCCTTGAGTCCGAGCCAGCAGGACGATGACATGAACGCCAATTCCGATCCGCTGTTCGACCTGTTGCGTCCCGAGCGTCTGACGGCCGTGGTCGACATCGGCGCCAACCCGCTCGAGACCGCCCCGCCCTACAAGCCGATGCTCGACAAGCGGCTTTGCACCGTGTTCGGCTTCGAGCCGCAGCCCGAGGCGCTGGACAAGCTCATCGCGCAGAAGGGCGATCTCGAAACCTATCTGCCTTATGCGGTCGGCGGCGAAACGCGCGCCACGCTGAAGGTGTGCCATGCGCCCGGCATGACGAGCCTTCTCACGCCGGAGCCGCGCACGCTGAACTGCTTCCCGGGCTTTGCGGTTTTCGGTCACGTGCTCAAGGAGGTCCCGATCGAGACCCGCGCGCTCGACAGCATTGCCGAGATCACGCACATCGATCACCTCAAGATCGACGTGCAGGGCAGCGAGCTCAACATCTTCCGCAACGGCGCAGCCAAGCTCGCGCACGCCACGTCGATCCAGACCGAAGTGTCATTCGTGCCGCTCTATCAGGGGCAGCCGGTGTTCGGCGACATCGATCTGGCGCTGCGGGCGCTGGGCTTCATCCCGCACATGTTCGCCGACATCAACAAGCGGATGATCCTGCCGCTGCACCACGCCGACAATCTCTACAGCAGCATGAACCAGCTGCTCGAAGCCGACGTGGTCTATGTCCGCGACTTCACCCAGGCCGAGAAGATGACGGCGGAGCAGCTCAAGCATTTGGCGCTGGTCGCGCACCATTGCTACCGGTCCTACGATCTCGCCGCGAACTGCATCAACCATCTGGCGACGCGCGGCGTGCTGCCTGCGGACGCGGTCGGCCGCTATCTCGGCGATCTGAAGGGCGCTGCCGCCAAGGCGGCCTGATCTCTGCTCAGGAGTGCGGCGGCTCGAAGCCCGCCTTGCGCCAGGCCGGGACCGTATCCGGGTGGGTCAGAGCGGCGATGAAGGCCGCCGCGGCGTCCTTCGCGGCGCTCGAGGCCATCACGGCCGCGCAGTAGATCGTATCCTGGCCGAACGGCTGAGGCAGCGGACCTGCGATCACGGCGCCCGCGACCGACGCCACCTCGCCCGACAGCGTCAGGCCGAACTCGGCCTTGCCCTCGACCACGCGCTTGGCGACCTCGGCGCCGGTCTGCTGCGGCATGGCCTTGCCCTTCATCATCGCGGCCCAGCCGGCAAGTTCGAAGGCCTTGGCGAGGTGCACGCCGGCCGATCCGCCCACCGCCGGGTCGCTGGTGGCGATGGCGCGGGCGCCCTCGACCAGCCGCTTGAAGCTCTCGATGGTGGCGAAGTCCGGCTTGCGCGCGCCCTCGCGGATGCAGAGCGCGATGAAGGTCTTGGCGACGTTGTGGCGCGAGCCGTGCACCACGGCGCCAGCCTTCTCCAGCTTGTTGATGCCGGGGATCGACAGCACCACCACGTCGGCGGTCTCGCCGGCCGCGAGCTTGGCCTCCAACGCGCCGACAGTGCCGAAGTCGAATGTGACCTCGTGGCCTGAGGCCCTGGCGAAGGCCTGGCCGAGATCACCCACCGCCACATGCATCGAGCGCGCGCACATCACCTTGAGCTTGGCCACGTCATTCTCCTTGCCGGGTACTCTATCTGGAAATCATTCGCCGCTCGTGCCACGGCTTCACCCTCCCCCTCCAGGGGAAGGTGAACGGTGCCCGTGGCCCGCGCGCAAGGCAAATGGAAGGAGAATGTCCGTGGAAAAACTCAGCCAGCTCATCAAGGGCCCAGACCTCATCGTCGCGCCCTGCGCGCTCAATCCGATCATGGCGCAGATGGCGGCGCTGGCGGGCTTCAAGGCCGCCTATCTCTCGGGCGGCTCGCTCGGCTGGTACAAAGGTGTGACCGAAGCCGGGCTTTCGCTCACGGAAATGATCCAGGTGGTGGTCGACATCCGCACCGTGACACCGATCCCGGTGGTGCTCGATGCCGGCGGCGGCTGGGGCGACCCGGTCCACATCCACCGCACCGTCGCGATGTCCGAGGCGGCCGGCGTCCAGTGCATCGAGATCGAGGACCAGCTGCTGCCGCGGCGGGTCGAGCACCACGTCGGCATCGACCGGCTGGTACCGATCGGGCTCGCCACCGACCGCATCAAGGAGGCGGTGGCCGCCCGCACCAACCCGGACACGCTCATCGTCGGCCGCACCAACGCCCTCCGAGTCGGCGGCATGGACGACGCGCTCCGCCGCGGCGAGGCCATGAAGAAGGCCGGCGCCGACATGCTCTTCCTGTGGGGACGGAAGCCGGAGGAGATGCGCACCATCGCCGAGCGGCTGCCGGCACCGCTGATGACCTTCGCACCGCCCGACGGCTGGTCGAGCTTCCCGATCAGCAAGGCCGAGATGGCCAAGCTCGGCTACCGCCTCGCGGCGTCATCCGGCACGGCCTTCGCCGCCATGGTGAAGGCCGTGCGGCAGTCCTACGAGTGCCTGGCGCAGGACCGGCTCGACCCGTTTCTCGGCGCCGGCGGCGCCGAGAAGGAGATGAAGGCCGCGCACAAGGTCACCGGCCTCGACAAGCTTCTCGAGATCGAACGGCGGACCATGAAGGACGCGTGAACGGACCCGGCTCTCTCCCGGCCTCATGGTGAGGAGCGCGTAGCGCGTCTCGAACCATGAGGCCGCCTCCGTCGGGGCCGCCCTCGCCCTTCGAGACGCCCTCGCTGCGCTCGGGCCCCTCGGGGTGAGGTCGGAGAGAGAGCAGCGGATGAGGCGCGAGAAACGCCGAATTTGCCGCATAAAACGGGCACTTGCGGCCTTGATCGCGCGACCCATATCGACGACATTCCCGGCGCCCGGCAAAGGCCGGGCGAGAGTGCCAAGGCCGTGCTACAAGATCGTGCTAAGAGCGGGCGCTGAGCCCAACAATCGCCGCAGGAAGAACCGATGAACGCCACCGTTGAGAAGCCCGCAGGCAGCCGGATCAACTGGCTCAACGTGCTCACCGTCATCAGCGCCGCGATCCTGATCGGCGCCGAGGTGTTCGGCGCTGCGTTCGCGGCCGGCTGGGCCTTCGGCAACCTCTTCCACTTCGGCGACTACGCCGTGCACATCTTCCAGACCGTCTTCTTTCTCTGCGGTGTCGCCGTGATGGTGCGATTCATTCTCAACGCGAAGCGCGTCGAGCCTTTCGTCGGGCGCTGAGCGGCGCGCTCGACGCTTTCGGCGAGTCGGAATCGCCAACTCAGAAAAAGTTCTTAACGTCCGTGTGGAAAATTTTGCGCGAGTCCGTCGCCGGCTTGCGCAAAGGTGTTGACTCTCGTGTCAATTATATTATTTCGGTGCTTGCCCAATTTCGCACGTGCCTGTGGCCGTGTGTCGGTCGGTAGGTAGCGGGACAAGAGGCCCGCCAGCCGCCTGGAGAGCGAAAGCCCTCCAAGAAATCTGACCGGCAGCTGGAGGCGAAACCAGCACAGCCTGCTCTCCGCAGGCGACGCGGCTTAAAGCAACGACGGAGCGGGCTTCTCTGGTCTTTTGCCGGTCTCCACCGCCGGCTCGGGTAACCGAAGAGGCTTGTCCATCCTTGCCAGCAGTGCGGTGCGGGGTCTCCCCAATCCAAACCAAGGCAGACTGAAGCGGTCTGGAAGAGATTACGCCCGACGTGCGTCCCCATCGCGCACCAGGGCGAGCCTCGGACAACCGCATCACCGCGGCAGCATGCCGCCTGAGCCGTTGGGGAGAGCACGCATATGACTGCGCGCATCCGCGAATTCCTGAAGAACCGCCGCGAGAGCGGCGTCGATGAAGGCCCGGTCCTGGTCGTCGATCTCGATGTGATCCGGACCAATTACAACAACTTCGCCAAGTCCCTGCCGGACACCCGGGTGTTCTACGCCGTCAAGGCGAACCCGGCGCCGGAGGTGCTGTCGCTGCTCGCCTCGCTCGGCTCCTGCTTCGACACCGCCTCGGTCCCCGAGATCGAGATGGCGCTCGCGGCCGGCGCGACGCCGGACCGCATCAGCTACGGCAACACCATCAAGAAGGAGCGCGACGTCGCCCGGGCCTACCAGCTCGGCGTCCGCCTCTTCGCCGTCGACTGCAAGGCCGAGGTCGAGAAGATCGCCCGCGTCGCCCCTGGCGCGCGCGTGTTCTGCCGCATCCTCTCGGACTGCGTCGGCGCCGAGTGGCCGCTGTCGCGCAAGTTCGGCTGCGAGCCCGCCATGGCCGCGGACGTGCTGGAGCACGCCCATAAGCTTGGCCTCGAGGCCTACGGCCTGTCGTTCCATGTCGGCTCCCAGCAGAAGAACCCGCACGCGTGGGATCGGGCGCTGGCGTCGGCGGCCGCCGTGTTCAAGGAGTGCGGCGAGCGCGGGCTAAACCTGTCGATGGTCAACCTCGGCGGCGGCTTCCCGACCAAGTACCTGAAGAACGTGCCGACGGTGAAGACCTACGGCTCGGCGATCTTCCGTGCGCTGCGCAAGCACTTCGGCAACCGCATCCCGGAAACCATCATCGAGCCGGGCCGCGGCATGGTCGGCAACGCCGGCATCATCGAGTCCGAAGTCGTGCTCATCTCCAAGAAGAGCAACGAGGACGAGGTGCGCTGGGTGTACCTCGACCTGGGCAAGTTCGGCGGTCTCGCCGAGACCATGGACGAGTCCATCCGCTACCCGATCCGCACCCCGCGGGACGGCGACGCGATGGCGCCCTGCGTGCTGGCCGGCCCGACCTGCGACTCGGCCGACGTGCTGTACGAGAAGCAGCCGTACGAGCTGCCGGTGAGCCTCGAGATCGGCGACAAGGTGCTGATCGAAGGCACCGGTGCCTACACCACGACCTACGCGGCCGTGGCATTCAACGGCTTCGCTCCGCTGAAGGCCTATCACATCTAAACCGCTGCGCCGCAGTGACCCCTGCCCCGTTTCGACACGGGGCAGGGAAGCTGCGCGCGCGTCCTCCCCAACCCTCGGTGCTTGCGCCGGGGGACAAGGAAAACTGGGAGAGTGCCATGCTGCATATTCGTCAGGAGAAAGCGTCGGAAGCTGTCGCCCGCGAGGCACTGCTCGACGCGGCTTACGGTCCGGTCCGCTTCACCAAGCCGTCGCATCGGCTGCGCGCCGGCCGTGCGCCCGCACAGGGCCTGTCGTTCGTCGCCACCCTGGATGATGGACAAAAAGACGGTCAGGTGATCGGCTCGGTCCGGCTCTGGGAGGTTGCGGTCGGATCCGACCGCACCGCTCTGCTGCTCGGCCCGCTCGCCGTGCATCCGGACCATCGCCAGCACGGCATCGGTGGCGCGCTGATGCGCCACGCCATGCGGATTGCGGCCAAGCGCGGCTACGCCGCCGTGCTGCTGGTCGGGGAGCCTGCCTACTACGGCCGCTTCGGCTTCACCGCCGAGAAGACCGGCAAGCTCTGGCTGCCGGGTTTTTCGGACCGCAGCCGCCTGCTCGGCCATGAGTTCGTCAGTGGCGCCCTCGACGGCGTGCGCGGTTCGATCCGGGCGCCGAAGAAGCCGTCGCGGACCCGGCTCATCGATGCCGTGGCCGGCCTCGTCACACTGCCGCAGCCCAAAGCGGCATAACCCTTCATCGGAGAACCGCCGAAGCCGCGCGGGAAACCGCGCGGCTCTGTTCCGTTTGCCCGCTTCGCCGGGTATGGCACCATCTGACTTTCGGAGTTGCTTGCTATGACCGACACCAAAATCCGTTTCGACGGCCCCATTGTGATGATCGGCCTCGGCTCGATCGGCCGCGGCTTCCTGCCGCTCCTGGAACGCCACATCGCGTTCGACCGCTCGAAGTTCGTCTGCATCGATCCGGTCGACACCGACCGCCGGCTGCTCGACGAGCGCAAGCTCAAGTTCATGAAGGTCGGCCTGACCAAGGCCAACCACCGCGAGGTGCTGACCCCGCTGCTCAACACCGGGCCGGGGCGCGGCATGATCGTCAACGTGTCGGTCGACACCTCGTCGGTCGACATCATGGACCTCTGCCATGACCTGAACTGCTTCTACATCGACACGGTCGCCGAGCCGTGGTTGGGGTTCTACGACGACCCGAAGCTCACGCTGTCGCAGCGCTCGAACTATGCGCTCCGCGAGCGCGTCCTCGACCTGCGCAAGCGGAAGCCGGGCGGCGTCACCATGGTGAACTGCTGCGGCGCCAACCCGGGCATGGTGTCCTGGTTCGTCAAGGAGGCGTTGCTCAACGTCGCCCGCGACACCGGCATCAAGACCGATGTGCCGAAGACCCGCGAGGAGTGGGCGGCGCTGATGCAGCGCGTCGGCGTCAAGGGCATCCACGTCGCCGAGCGCGACACCCAGCGCGCCCGCGATCCCAAGCCGCGCAACAAGTTCGTCAACACCTGGTCGGTCGAGGGCTTCGTCTCCGAGGGCCTGCAGCCGGCCGAACTCGGTTACGGCACCCACGAGAAGGGCCTGCCGCCGAACGGCTTCCGCCATGACTTCGGCTCAGGGGCCGGCATCTATCTGGCGCAGGCCGGCGCCGGAACGAAGGTGCGCACCTGGACGCCGACCGCGAAGGCGCAGCACGGCTTCCTGGTCACGCACAACGAGGCGATCTCGATCCCGGACTACTTCACGGTCCGCGAGGGCGACAAGGTCGTGTACCGGCCGACCTGCCACTACGCCTATCATCCGTGCGACGACGCGATCCTGTCGCTGCACGAAATGGCCGGCAACGCCTGGGCGCGCCAGCCGACCTGGAAGATCCTGGACGAGACCGAGATCGTCGACGGCGTCGATGAGTTGGGCGTGCTGCTCTACGGCCACGCCAAGAACGCCTACTGGTACGGCTCGCGGCTCTCGATCGAGCAGGCGCGGAAACTCGCGCCCTACCAGAACGCGACCGGCCTGCAGGTGACCTCGGCGGTGCTCGCCGGCATCTTCTGGATGCTGGAGAACCCCGACCGCGGCATCATGGAGGCCGACGAGGTGGACTTCAAACGCTGCCTCGAAGTGCAGCGGCCCTACCTGGGCGAAGTGTTCGGCGAATACACCGACTGGACGCCGCTCGCCGGCCGCCCCGGACTTTTTGCCGAGGAGCTCGACACCAGCGATCCCTGGCAGTTCACGAATGTGCTGGTGAGGTAAGCGGGGACACGCCGCTGAGAAATACATTCTCCGCTGTCATGCCCAGCCTTGTGCCGGGCATCTCGCTTAGGAGAGCACAGTGCGTCCCTAAGCGAGATGGCCGGGACAAGCCCGGCCATGACGTGGATAGTTGGGTGCGAAAAGGCTCTAAGCCAGATCGATCACCCCAGCCTCGCCGGCTTCGGTGCCCCAGGCGAGCTGGGTGCCGACCTCATCCCAGGCCATCGCACTGACCGCACCCTCGCCGGGCTTCTTGCCCAGCACCTCGGCGCCATCCTCGATCCGCACCAGGAGGATCGTGCCGTCGGCGAAACCCGCCGCGACCACCTCCTGCTTCGGATGACAGGCCACCGTTGTCACACGCACCGCGAAGGCTGCGAACATGCGCGGCTGCTTGCCCATCGGACCGTCCTTGCCCTGGAACGGCCACATCACGAGCTGCTCGGAGCCTGACGTCGCCAGCCACTTGCCGCCCGCGGTCCAGCCGAACGAACGCACCCGCGCCGAATAGCCGGACATCCGCATGTGCTTGGAGTCGACGACGCGCCAGCCGTGCAGCGCCGGCTCCTGCATCGCCGTCACCATGAACTGGCCGTTCGGGCTGAACTGCACGTGATGGTGCGAGCCTTTCCACTCCAGCATCTCGGGTGCGGCCTGCGAGTTCGGGAACCACATGCTGACGCCGTTGTAGTGGGCGATCGCGAGCCGCACGCCCTTCGGCGCAAACGCCAACCCGCCGACGGTGGATTGCACCTCGACGGTCTTCGGATCGCCCTTGGCGGCGATCATGTAAGCCGACTTGCCAGCCGACCAGGCGATGGCGCCGTCCGGGCCGGTCGCGACATGATCGATCCAGCGATGCTTGGCGTCGGAGCCAACGAGCTTGCTGTCGCCCTTGGCGCCGGTGACGAACACCTTGCCGTCGTCGCCGCCGGTGATCACCCACACGCCGTCGCTCGCCGACGAGAGAATGCCGCCGCCATGGATGGCGCAGCGCTTCTCCTCGTCCTTGCCGGAGACGAGCAGCACGGCCTCCTCGCCCAGCACGAAGGCCGCGGTGCGGTCGAGGAAGTGGATGCCGACGACAGGGGCGCCGGCGTTGACGGGCCGGGTGCGTTCGACGACGGAGGGTGTGTTCGGTGGGGTGTCGGACATTTTTCTCAGCAGAAATTCTTGCTCGGATTCACCCTCCCCTGGAGGGGGAGGGTCGCGAGCGAAGCTCGCGGGGTGGGGTGAAACTCTATCGGTCCGAAAGGGCTCACCCCACCCTGCCCGCCTACGCTTCGCTACGGCGGTCGACCCTCCCCCTCCAGGGGAGGGTGAACAGTGCCCTACGCAAGGGCCTGAGCACTAACCGACGACGCTTTCGAAGCCCTTGCGGATTTTCTCTTCCGGTAGCTCGCGGCCGATGAACACCAGGCGGCTGTCGCGCTTCTCGCCGTCCTTCCACGGCCGCTGATGATCGCCGTCCAGGATCATGTGCACGCCCTGGAACACGAAGCGGTCCGGATCGTCCTTGAAGTTCAGGATGCCCTTGCAGCGCAGGATTTGCGGGCCGTCCTCGGCGACGAGCTTCTGGATCCACGGGAAGAACTTGTCCGGATTGAGCGGCTTGTCGGTCTTGAGCGACATCGATTGCATGTGCTCGTCGTGATAATGCTTCAGCCCGCCGTGGTCATGATCGTGGTGGTGATGATGGTCATGCCCATGATCGTGATGGTGGTCATGGTCGTGCTCGTCGGCGTGCAGGAACTCCGGCTCGATATCGAGGATGCGGTCGAGATCGAAGGCGTTGCGGCCGAGCACCTGATCGAGCGCGATCTGCGACTTCTGCGTCCGGTGAAGCTTGGCGTAAGGGTTGATACCGCGGATGCGGGCCTCGACCTCACGCAGCTCGGCATCGCTGACGAGATCGGTCTTGTTGAGCAGGATCACGTCCGCGAAGGCGATCTGGTTCTTGGCCTCCGGCGCGTCCTTGAGCCGGTCCTTGAGCCATTTGGCGTCGGCAACGGTCACCACCGCGTCGAGCTTGGTCTTGCGGCCGACGTTTTCGTCGACGAAGAAGGTCTGCGCCACCGGCGCGGGGTCGGCGAGGCCCGTGGTCTCCACGATGATGGCGTCGAACTTGCCCTTGCGCCGCATCAGGCCTTCGATGATGCGGATCAGGTCGCCGCGCACGGTGCAGCAGATGCAGCCGTTGTTCATCTCGAAGACTTCTTCGTCGGCCCCGACCACCAGTTCGTTGTCGATGCCGATCTCGCCGAATTCGTTGACGATCACGGCGAATTTCTTGCCATGAGGCTCGGACAGGATGCGGTTGAGCAGCGTGGTCTTGCCGGCGCCGAGATAGCCGGTCAGCACGGTGACGGGAATTTTCTCGATTTGAGCTTGTTCGGACATACAAAAACCTCCACGGCGCGGCCCCCGGTCAGCACAGATTGCCTGTCTTGGAGAACCACGCCCGATCAGGTCCGCTATATAGGCGATCCCGCGCCAAGCAAAAACCCTCCCAAACCGGTCTTACGCGACACCCAGCCACAGCCGTTCAGCCCTAGGAGGGGTCCACGGCCTCCGCTATCGTTCCGCAAAACAACCGGAGGAACGCCATGTCTCGGCGCTGGTGTGGGCAGCGGATCATCGCCGCAACCGCCTTTTGGGCGGCGTTGGCGGGCGGCGCGGCCGCACAGGGCTATCCGGAGCACCCCATCGACCTCATCGTACCGTCAACGCCCGGCTCCTCGGCCGACATCCTCGGCCGCGTGCTGACCGAGGAGATGGCAGGCCTGCTCGGCCAGCGCTTCGTGGTCTACAACAAGGCCGGCGCCGGCGGCGTGCTCGGCACCGCCGAGGTGGCGAGAGCCAAGCCCGACGGCTACACGCTGATGCACGGCGCGGCCTTCTCGATCACGGTGCAGCCCTTCACCGAGCGTAACGCCGGCTATACGGCGGAGTCGTTCGCGCCGATCTGCCAGACCTTCAAGAACGACCAGGTGATCGTGGCGCGGCCCGGCACCTACAAGACGCTCGCGGACATCGTGGCGGCCAGCAAAGCGAAGCCGGGCGGGCTGAACTTCGGCAGCCCGGGACTTGGCACCATCCCGCACCTGGCGATGGCGGAGTTCTCGCAGGTCACCAAGGTCCCGTTCAACCACGTGCCATTCAAAGGGCCTGCGGAATCGATTCAAATGACGATCGGCGGTCAGATCGATTTTGCCGTCGCCCCGCTCACGGCAGCGTCGGGCAGCGGGCTCGCGATGCCGGCGCTGTTTGCCGAGAAGCGCAACCCGGCGATCCCCGATGTGCCGACCGTCAAGGAACAGGGCACCGACGTTTCGCCGCTCAGCATCGGCGGGCTGTTCGGACCTGCAAGCCTGCCGGCCGGGATCAAGAGCAAGCTGGAGAATGCCTGCAAAGCGGCCGTGCAGAGCGAGCCGTTCCAGAAGATGGTCAAGCAGACCTTGCAGCCGGCCGACTGGTTCCAGGACAGTGCGGGCTTTGCCGCGAATGTCGCGAAGGACGTCGAGTCCAAGCGCCGGCTTCTGACATCGCTCGGGATGGTCAAGTAGCGCGCAGCTTACTGCCTGCGCCGCACGTACAGCCGCCACTGGATGAACTCGTCCTGGCCGGTCTGCGCGAGGTCGTAGCGCGACCTCAGGAGACCGGCGAGTTCCTTCCAATCGTCGGCCGCCTCGAAGCCGGCTTCCTTCGGCCATTGATTGTTGGTCAGGAGGAATCCGTCCGGCGGATCGGTCCTGAGCGCGGACAGGAACTCCTGCCGCACGTCCTCGGTGCCCAGCAACAGCGAGAACCACTGGATGTGCGGCGTGGCCTGCCGCATGCCGGCGCGGGCCATCGCCCGGAACGCGCCGGAGTCCGAGTCGAGCATCTGGACGCGAGCACCGCGCGGTAGCCGTCGCTCGAGCGCCGATTCCATGGCGACGCTTGAACGAAATGCCGGATCGTTCTCGTCCTGCGACATCGAAGCCGGCACGCTCCAGCCGAGGATCGCGGCCACGACGGCGAGACTCAGCAGGACGCGGCGCAGCGGCAGCGCCGAAAGCGCGAAGGCGCCCCAGCACGCCAATCCGACGCCCAGAGGATAAATGTGATAGAGCCAGCCCTTGCGCTGGACCATCAAGTGAATGAGGCCGAACACGGTCAGCCCGATCAGCACGCGCACGCGCGGTGACTTGGGAATGCCGATACCCAGAACGGCTGCGACCGCAAGACCTCCGACCGGGCCGATCCAATGCACCGCCTTCAGCACTTCGAGCGGCGGCTGCGCGCCCATGTCCGCATAGGCCGGCAGAACATCGAGGATCATCGTGACGAACGCCGGCAATCCGCCGCGGGCTGCGAGCAAGCCGAACTCGCCGAGTGCGACAGCCAACGCACCGGCCGCAATCCAGAGGAGCCGCCGCCAGTCGAGTTTCATCACCAGGTCTGGAAGGGCCAAGGCCGGCAACGCCAGCAACACGATACCGCTCGGCTTGATCAGCGCCGCCGTCATCGCGAATGCGCCGGCCAGCGCCAGCAGAGCCTGTTGGCTCCGCCGATCTTCAGCGGCCCTGACCGAAGCCCAGGCCACGCCGAGCGCCGGGATCGCCATGACGAAATCGCGCTGGCCCGCCGCGTAACGGCCGAGCAGCAGATGCATCAGCAGCACCGTCAGAACCGCAAGAACGGCTTCCGCGCGCCCGGCCGGCCAGACCAACGTCAGAATACCGGCTGACAACAGCGCAGCCGCCGCCAGATCAAAGGCGCGCCAGGCCGCATCGCTCATCCCGCCAAGCGTAACGATCGCCGCCTGGATGTCGTAGGTCAACGGCATGTTGACGTCGGCGATGTCGCGATAGGGCACCGCGCCCATCGCCATCTGGTTGGCGATGAAATGGAAGATCGACGCGTCGCCGACCAATGGCCAGTCCAGAGAGCGCCACAGCAGCCAGACGGTCGGGATCGCGAGCAGGAGATTGAACGCAGCGATCACGTTCGATCGCCCGATGAGGGCGAAAGACGGTCCACTCGCAGCCGGTATCGACCGGCTGCGTATCGGTTCGTCGCGCAGCACGGCTCACATAACTACCGGCCATGCATGTCGGTTTTATCTCGCTCCAGCGACGCAGTGTCGCGGCAGCCTGCCGTGTCGGGTTCAGGACATTAAGGCGTCAGCGCCTTGACCAGTTCGCGCACGTTGTTTCGCATCATGTCGACGTAAGTGGCGGCCGGGCCGCTCGCGCCGGACAGCGCGTCGGAATAAAGCGTGCCGCCGATCCTGGCGCCCGTCTCGCGGGCGATCTGCTGCATCATCCGCGGATCGGAGATGTTCTCCATGAACACCGCCGGAATCTTCTGCCGTTTGACCTGGCTGATGATCTTGGCGATGTCGCGGGCGGACGGCTCGGAGTCCGACGACACGCCGGTCGGCGCGATGAACTCGACACCGTAAGCCTGGCCGAAATAACCGAAGGCGTCGTGCGTGGTGATGATCTTGCGGTGATCGGCCGGGATTTTTCCGATGGCCTCGCGCACCTCGCGCTCCAACGCGTCGAGCTTGTCGAGATAGGCCTTGGCGTTGGCGTCGTAGGTTGCGGCGTTTGCCGGATCGCTCGTCTTCAGGCCGTCGCGGATGTTGGCGATATAAATCCTGGCATTGGCGACCGACTGCCAGGCGTGCGGATCGACCGCGTGATGGCCGCCCTCCTCGGCCTGCCGCGGCTTCACGCTGGTGGTCACCACGACGGGCGACAGCTTCGCACCCGACACCGCAACCAGCCGCGTCATCCAGCCTTCCAGACCCATGCCGTTGACGAACACGATCTTCGCGGCGCCGAGCGTCTTGGCGTCGGTCGGCGTCGGCGAAAAGACATGCGCGTCGCTGTTCGGGCCGACCAGCGTTGCGACGTCGACGCGGTCGCCGCCGACGTTTTTCACGAGATCGCCGATGATCGAGATCGACGCGACCGCCTTGAGCCTGTCGCCGGCATGTGCGGGCGAAGCGATCAGCGCGGCGAACAGCGCGAGCATGACGGCGCGACGAAACATGCTCACGCCTCCAGATGACGCCGCGTGACCGCCTGCCACACCAGACCGCCGACCGGACCGAGGGCGACCGACAGGGCATAGAGCGCGCCGGCAACCAGGATGATCGCGGGCCCGGACGGCAGGCTTGAGTGATAGGAGAGCAAGAGGCCGACATAGCCGGAGAGCGCCGCGCAGAGGATCGCGATGCCGATCATTCCCGAGATGTCGCGCGCCCAGAAGCGCGACGTCACCGCGGGCAGCATCATGATACCGACCGCGAGCAAGGTGCCGAGCGCCTGGAAGCCGCCGACGAGGTTCATCACCACCAGCGCCAGAAACACCATGTGGATCGGGCCGCCGGCGCGGCTGACCGAGCGCAGGAAATTCGGATCGACACATTCCAGCACCAGCGGCCGCCAGATCAGCGCCAGCACCACCAGCGACACGCTGGCGATGCCGACCACAAGCAGCAGCGCCGGATCGTCCACCGCGAGCACCGAGCCGAACAGGAAGTGCAGCAGATCGATGTTGTTGCCCTTCACCGACACCAGCGTGACGCCGAGCGCGAGCGAAATGAGGAAAAACGCCGCCAGCGAAGCGTCCTCCTTGAGCTCGGTCGAGCGTGCGATCAGGCCCGCGCCGACCGCAATGACAAAGCCGGCGATCAGCCCGCCGGCCGCCATGGCGTAGAGATTGAGTCCCGCCAGCATGAAACCCACCGCAGCGCCGGGCAGGATCGCGTGCGACATCGCATCGCCAATGAGGCTCATCCGCCGCAGCATGAGGATCACGCCGATCGGCGCCGCGCCGAAGGCGAGCGCGAAGGTCGAGACCAGCGCGCGGCGCATGAACTCGAATTCAAGGAACGGACCGATGAGCGCGTCGTAGAGCATGTTCAAGAGCTACGCCGCCTCGACCACACAGGCCTGCGCCTGATCGTCGAAGGCCTCGCACATGCGGCGCGCCTTCACCCAGTTGTCGGGCGTCAGCACGTCGGCGGTCTTGCCCCAGGCCACAGGCTCGCGCGCGAGCAGCAGCGTCTCGGGGAAGTGCGCCTTCACCAGTTCGAGATCGTGCAGCGCAGTCAGGATGGTGCGCTGCTCGCCGTGCCAGCGCCGGATCAGTTCGACGAGATCGGAGCAGGTCTTGGCGTCGATGGCGTTGAACGGCTCGTCGAGCACGATGACGCGCGCATCCTGCAGCAGCAGCCGCGCGAACAGCATGCGCTGCATCTGGCCGCCCGACAGCGTGCCGATGGGCCGCTGCTCGAAGCCGGTGAGGCCGACAGCGGCAATCGCGTGCTCGACCGTGTCGCGATCCTTGCGGCCGATGCCGCCGAACAGCCCCTTGCTGCGCCACAGCCCCATTGCCACGAGGTCGTAGACGCTGATCGGGAAGCTCCGGTCGATCTCCGCGATCTGCGGCAGATAGGCGATGTCCTGCGGCGCGACGCCGTTGCGCTCGATGCGGCCGGCCAGCGGCTTGATGACGCCGACCACGCCCTTGAACAGCGTCGACTTGCCGGCACCGTTCGGCCCGACCACCGCGACGAGCGCGCCGGGCTCTACTGCTCCGTCGAGATGGTGCACCGCCGGGTGGCGGTCATAGCCGAGCGTGAGGTTGCGGAATTGAAGTTGCGCGGTCATCGGCGCCTCACCGCATCGCCCAGAACGCCGAAGCCCACAGCAGCGCGATCATCGCCGCCGCGAAGGCGAGCCGCTCAAGCGCCGACATCCGCAGGATCGACGGCCGCACCGTGGCCGGCGGGTGCGCGTGACCCGGGTCGTGGTGATGATGGTGGCCATGGTCGTGATGATGGTGGTCGCTCATACGGAATGTTATAATATAACATATCGTCGGTTGCCAGACCTCCTAAGTGGTTTATGTTGCGAGGGAATTGCCTGACGACGGCCTGGCCGATGCTGGGTAAGCCAAGACTTTCCTGAGTGGAGTGAGACTCTGATGGACGGATCAGGGCTCTGCTTGGCGGACTAAGATGCTGAAGTCTCAAGACATCTCACGAAACACAGGCCGGGTGCGGCAATGGCGGATGACAACAAAAACCGGGTGATCGCCATCGGCGAGGTGATGGTGGAGCTCGCCCGCGGCGGCGACGGCCGGTTCGCCATGTCCTGCGGCGGCGACACCTTCAACACCGCGGTTTATCTCGCTCGCGCCGGTATTGAGGTGTCGTATGCGACTGCGCTCGGCGACGATCCGTACTCCGACAGCATCGTCGCGATGGCGGCGGCCGAGAACGTGAAGACCGACCTGACGCTGCGCGTGCCTGGGCGTCTCCCCGGCCTATACATGATCGAGACGGATCCGAAAGGCGAGCGGCGCTTCCGCTATTGGCGCGGCGAGGCGCCGGCGCGCGAGCTGTTCGAGCTGCCGGACTGGAACAGGGTCGCCGAGGCTCTCGTCGGCGCCAAGCTGATCTACTTCTCCGGCGTCACGCTGTCGCTTTATTCGAACATCGGGCTCGGCCGGCTGCTCGCCGTTCTCGAGCTCGCGCGTCAGAAGGGCACCAAGGTCGCCTTCGACTGCAACTTCCGGCCTTATGGCTGGAAGGGCGATCTGCCGCGCACCCGCACCGTGTTCATGGAAGCGCTCAAGCGCGTCGACTATGCGCTGCCGACCTTCGATGACGAGGCCGTGCTGTGGGGCGATCCGAGCCCGGAGGCCACTGTCGCGCGCATGCAGGCCTTCGGCATCGCCGAGATCGTGGTGAAGAACGGGCCGAACAGCGCGCTGGTCGCGGTCAGCGGCCAGGAGGAGCACGTGCCGGTGCCGGAAGTCGTCGAGGCGGTCGACACCACGGCGGCCGGCGACAGCTTCAACGCCGGCTATCTGGCGGCGCGGCTCAACGGCGAGAGCCCGGCGCAGGCGGCGCTGGCCGGCCACACGCTCGCGGCTCAGAAGGTGCGCTATCGCGGCGCGATCATGCCGCGCGACAACGGCGCCGTGCATTAGAGCGTGATAATCGTAACTCGTGCGACGTCGGCGGTGCCTTCCCTCCCCGCGAGGGCAGGGATGAGACCGCCGATCTCGCTGGCGATTCAATCTCAACGAACGTGCTTTAGTTCGCGACGCCAGCTCCGCGAACCCGGTCGATGATCGCGAGCGCGTTCGGCGGCGCATTGCGGCCGCGCCAGGCGACGTGTCCGTCGGGTCGCACCAGCACCAGCGGCTGCTCGTAGATCTCGGCTGCTTCGGCATCGTCGATCGTGACCGTGCGCAGCGGCACATTGCGCGCTTTGGCGGCGTCCGCAATCTCTGTGCCGTCCGGCGCGTCGCGACCCAGCCGCACCAGCACGTGGCTGCGTCCGTAAAGATCGAGCATCGAGCTGCCATCCTTGAGCGCGACATGCGGCGCGCGTGAACCGGGCCGCGCGGAGGCAACAAATTTCTCCGGATCGTCGAGCACCGGCGGCGTGCCGTCCGGCACGATGATCGGCGAATCCTCATAGCGATAGCCGAGCTGCAAGCCGATGGTGCGGAACATGCGGCCGACCTCGCGAACGAGCTCCGGGCCGATGGCTGTGCGCAGCGCGCGACCTTCGTCGGTGTCGTCCTCGATTGCGGCGAAGCCGTTGTGGAATTTTCCGTGAGAGAGATGAAAGCCTGCGGTGTTGTTGATGGCGCGCACCCCGATCGGCTGCCGCTCGGCCGTGTAGCTCGAAAGCAGATGCGGCCCGCCCCAGCCCTGCGTGACCGCCGCAAGCTTCCAGCCGAGATCGACCACGTCGCCGATGCCGGTGTTCATGCCCATGGCGCCGGTCGGCGAAAGCTGGTGGACCGCGTCGCCGGCGAGGAACACGCGGCCTTTGGAATACTCGGTCGCGACGAGACTCCGCCGCGACCAGATGCTGCAACCGAGCCACTCGACATCGAACGGCTTGCCGACCGCGCGGCGAATAAGTTGATCCTTGTCGATCGTCTCCGGCGTCTGCTTGCCGTCGCTCTCGATCACCATCAGCCGCCACATCGCGTTGACCGGATCGACCACGCGGATGTTGGCCCACAGACCGCCGCGATCGATGGCGAGAAAGAACGTGCCCTCGGCTTTGCCGACGCGTTTCAGGAAATCCGGCGCGCGGAAGAACAGATGCACCGGATGGCCGAGCGTGCCCTGCCCCGTGAGCTCGATGCCGAGCTTCCCGCGGATTTCGCTGGTCGCGCCGTCACAACCGACCAGATAGTCGGCCTCGATACGCTCGCGCCGGCCACTGTCGAGATCAACGATCTCGGCGATAACGCCCGAGCCGGTATCCTCGAACGATTCCAGCCGGGTGCGATGCCTGATCTCGACGCCCGGATGCGTCAAGGCGAAATTCCGCAAGATCGGGTCGAACCACATCTGCGAGCAGGTCTGCAGCCGCATCGGGCTCCATGACTCTGGCTTGAGGCCCGCAACGGCAGGCCGCGGGATGCGGCCGAGCTCGTAGCCGGTGAAGCTCGTGACGAACACGGCATCGCGCGCGTGATCGCGCGGAAACGGCGCGTTGTGCACGTGGTCGGCGATGCCCCAACGCCGGCAGAACTCCATGGTGCGGACGTTCACCTCATTCATCTTCGGCGTGACGATGCTGCCGTCGGTCTGCTCGACCAGCAGACACGGCACGCCGCGCCAGCCAAGATCGGCCGCAAGCGCGAGCCCGACCGGCCCGCCACCGACGATCAGAACAGGAACTCTTCGTGCTGCCATTGCTTCAATCGATCTTGATGTTCGCGGCTTTGGCAACCGCCTGCCATTTGTTGAAGTCGCCCGCGATCGACGCGCCGAAGTCCTCCGGCGAGGCCACAACGGGCACGGCGCCCATTCGCGTGATGCTGTCCTGCATTTCGGCCGTCTTCAGGCCATCGTTGATCGCCCTGTTGAGCGTGCCGATGACAGCGCCGGGCGTGCCGGCCGGCGCGACAACGCCGAAGAACGTGGTGACCTCATAGCCCGGCACGCCGGCTTCGATCATGGTCGGGATGTCGGGCGCGAGCGAGCTTCTGGTCGCACTGGTCACCGCGAGCGCCCGAAGCTTGCCGTCGCGGATCAGCGGCAACAGCACAGCGACATTCTCGAAGGTGAGCTGCACCGACTGCGTCAGCACCGCGGTCACAGATTCCTGGCCGCCGCGATAGGCCACACCGACGAGACTCGTGCCGGTGCTTTGCATGAACAATTCGCCGGCCAGATTGGTGAGATGACCCGGACCGACATGCGCGTAGTTCAGCTTGCCGGGATTGGCCTTGGCGTATGCGATGAGATCCTTCGCGGACATCCATGGCGATGACGGGTGCACAACCAGGATCTGGAAGCTGTCCATGAACTTCGCGACCGGCGTGAAGTCCTTCGCGGGATCGACACCGGCGCGGCTCGATATCGCGGGCAGGACCGCAAGCTGCGCGCCGCCGGCTGAGAGCAGCGTGTATCCGTCGGCCGGCGCCTTGGCGGCCTCCCGCAATCCGATTGCACCGCCCGCGCCGGGCCTGTAATCAAGAACGACCGGCTGTCCGAGCCGCTGCGGCAGGATTTGCGACGCGAGCCGTCCCGCGAGCTCCGCCGGCGACCCAGGGCCGGACGGCACAACCATTCTGATCGACTGAGACGGGTAGGATTGCGCCCACACCGGAGCGAACGCGATCATGCTCGCGCACGCGATGACGACGCCAGAGACAAGCCAATGCCCCATCCTCATGCGGCCCTCCCCGGTTCGAGCCTATTTTGTCCGGAGGATAGAAAATGCGATCCGCCTGCGCCACCGGCATGTGCTCATAAAATCTTCTAGCTATTGACCTGGATCCAAATCACACTGCGATCCGATCAAGGCCATGGCGTTTCGCCGTCCGCATGCTGCAGGTCAAGAACGTTTTCAAAACCTTCGAGGGCGGGCGTGGCTCGCTCGAAGTTCTGCGCGACATCTGCTTCACGGTCGGCACCGGCGAATTCGTTTCGATTATCGGACCAAGCGGCTGCGGCAAGACCACGTTGTTGCGCATCCTGCACGGCCTCGAGTCGACCACCGGCGGTGAAGTCTCGGTTTCAGGAAAGCGCGTGAAAGCGCCCTCGCCATCGAGCGCGATCGTCTTTCAGCAATTCAACCTGTTTCCCTGGCTCACCGTCGCACGAAACATCTCCTTCGGGCTCGAGGTGGCAAAGCTCCCAGTCGCGCAATGCACGGAACGGACGAACCGCTTCGTGCGTCTCGTGGGCCTCGAGGGGTTTTCCGACCACTATCCGCATGAGCTCTCCGGCGGCATGCAGCAGCGCGTCGGTCTCGCCCGCGCACTCGCGCTCGACCCCGATGTGCTGCTGCTGGACGAACCGTTCGGGGCACTCGACGCCATCACCCGCGAGCAGCTCCAGCGCGAGATTTCCGTCATTCTGGCGCAGGCGCCCAAGACCGTCGTTTTCATCACTCACAACATGGACGAGGCGATCTTCTTCTCCGACCGCATTCTCGTGATGGGGACGCGGCCAGGCCGCATCGTGGAAGAGGTCCGAGTCGATCTTCCTCGCCCGCGTGAGGCAGACGCGGTGCGCGCGAGCCGCCAGTTCGCCACCCTGCGCGAACACCTGTGGTCACTGCTCTCGCAGGGAGATAAAGCCGCATGACCCGGGCGAAGGGCCGGCGCAAGGATCTGCTCATCCAGGTGGCAACTCATGCCAGCGTGCTGATCGCCTGGGAGCTGCTGTCTCGCTTTGTCATCCCGCCGCAGTTTCTGCCACCGCCCAGCGCGATAGCCGCAGCCTTCGTAACCACGGCCCGCTCCGGGGAACTGCCGCGCCAACTCCTGCAAACAGCGAATGTGCTGCTCCTCGGGTTCGGCCTGGCGATCGTGACGGGCATGGCGCTCGGTATCGCCATGGGCATGTTCAAGCCGCTGCGCCGCGTGCTCGACCCGTATGTCAATGCATTCTACGCCATGCCAACGGTCGCGATGGTTCCGCTGGTCATCATCTGGCTGGGTTTAGGATTCCAAGCCAAAGTTTTTCTGACCTGGTTGGTTTCGGTCTTCCCCGTCGTCATCAATACGCAGATCGGCGTGATGAACGTGCCGCCTGCCTTTATTGAAACGGCCCGCGCGTTCGGCTGCGACCGATGGCAGTTATTCCGGCGCGTGATCCTGCAGGCTGCGATCCCGTTCCTCATTGCCGGCATCCGTCTGGCGTTGGGCCGCGCACTGGTCGGGGTGGTGGTCGCCGAGATGTTCACGGCATTGACCGGCCTTGGCTCGATGATCGTGTTTTACGGAAACACGTTCCGCACCGCTGAACTGTTCGTGCCCATGGTGGTTCTGGCGGTTCTCAGCATTGCGCTCACCAATCTCATCTACCGAATAGAACGGTGGATCGCACCCTGGCGGCAGCTACAGGGATAGATCGACCGGACAGGACGCCATAGCATTGGAGCTGCAACGGATGAGCCAGGTCGTCCGTGATGGTTTTCCGCGTTGAATGGACCGGAGCCGACGCGATGTCGAAACGCGCCTTTGTTTTCGTCCTGCTGAACCTGCTCATCGGCCTGACGGCGCCGGCCCATGCTCAGGCGCCGTTCAAGCTTCGCATCGCGTCGGTCAATTCACCGCCTTCGATGCATACGCTGTACATGCGCGTCGCCCAGGAAGAGGGCATCTACAAACGCAACGGGCTCGATGTTGACGAGGTCATTTCGCTCACCTCCGGCCCGCTGATGACACAGGCATTGGCGTCGGGCCATGTCGACGTCGGCGACACCGACGCCGAAGGCGTGCTGAACGCCGTGGCTTCCGGATTTCACCTCGCCGTCGTGGCGGCGCCGTCGCAGCATTTGTCGTATGTCGTCATGGTCCAACCCGATATCAAAACGTTGAAGGACCTGGCGGGCCAGCCGTTCGCGATCTCGCGCCCCGGGGCGCAGTCCCAGTATCTGCTTTTTCCGCTCTTGGACGAAGCTGGCGTGGCGCGCAATGCGGTGACCTGGGTCCCGATCGGCGGACCGAGTCAGCGCCGGCTCGCTCTCACCAACAACAGGGTCAAGGGTGCACTGTTGCACCTGGACTATGCGCTGGCGGCCAAGCGCGACAGCAACGTCGTTCAGCTCGATCGCGTGGCGCGCGACAACCCCGACTATCCGCATCAGATGCTGGTGGTGCGCAAGGAGCTGATCGAGAAGCACCCCGATGTCGTCACGGCCGTGACTCGTTCGATCATCGAAGCCTGCCGCTTCATGGTGGCAAACCGCGAGCGTACGATCGACATCTACATGAAGGCCTCCGGCGAGACGGACCGAAATCTGGTCAGTGCCGGCTACGACGCGCTGCTGTCGATCCACGGCTTTGGCGTGAACGGAGGCATGACGCGCAAAGGCCTCGAAGTTGTCAGCAAACTGGCCGTCGAAAACGGCGCCAAATCGATTCCCATCGAGTCCTGGTCCGACTTCCGGTTCCAGGAGGAAGCGCTAAAGCAGATCGGACGGGTCGCCGAATGAGCGCCAAAGCGACGGATGCCATCTCACAACGGATAGTCAACGAGACAGCTGATTGCGGCATATCGCTGATTGCAAGCCTGCCGGACGGCTGGATTACCAACCTGATCACGCACTACGACCGGGACAAACGGTTCCGGCATGTCGCCGTGAACCGAGAGGAGTCGGCGATCGGATTGTGCTCCGGCGCATTCTTCAGCGGGCTTGGGACATTCGCGCTGATGGGAGCGTCGGGCTTTCTGACCTGCATCTATGCGATCACCAAGATCAATTACACCTACCAGATCCCGCTCCTGATCGGCATCACGCTGCGCGGCCGGCCAGGCGACGGCGCCAAATTTCACCAGTCCAACGGGCTCTATCTGGAGCAGGTGATCCAGGCGATCGATATACCGTTCGTGCCGGTCGAAACGGCCGACGACATCCCGCGCATCGGAACTGCGTGCCGCCACAGCCGCGTCATGTCGCGGCCGGTGGTCGTCGGATTCACGCGCGAAATGTTGCGGGGCGAGGCCTGAGATGAATTTCGAAGCTTGCTTTCGACTGCTCGCCGAACGACTGAAGGACGAGATCATCGTCACCTCCGCCGGCAACAGCTCCGAATTGTGGTGGGACATCACGCACGAGACGGAGCGGGTGTTCTACCTCGAGGCGTCGATGAGCCTCGCGTCGGTATTTGCGGCCGGCATCGCGCTTGGCACCGAGCGCACGGTGGTAGCCTTCAATGGCGACGGCGCGTTTTGCATGAACCCCGGAATGCTGCTCGTCGAACGTCAATTGTCGCTGTCCAATCTCAAACATTTCGTGATCTCGAATCGGGTCTATGGCTCGACCAACGATCTCGGTCATCCGTTCGGCGAACTCATGGACTACGCCGCGATGGCGAAAGCCTCCGGCATCGAGCGCGTCTATGATTTTTCCACGCTGGAAGGCCTTGGCCAGGGCCTCAACGACATGATCAAGGTTCCGGGCCACGCCTTCGCGGTGCTGCATGTCGACCCGCTGGGGCGCCACCTGCCTTCGCCTCCGCTCGACGGCCCCGAGGTCAAATTTCGCTTCGGCCGCTATCTCGAACGCACCGGCGGACGGCCGGTGTTCGACACGCCACTCCATCCGAAATAACCATCGCAGGAGGCCCGGATGACCGATGTCGTGCTGTGGGAGCGCCAACTTCCGCGCAACACGGGTTTCGTGTTCGATCTGAAGAAGGGACAATCCGTTCGCATCACGTCTCAGACCATCATCGATTTCGTCTGCTTCAATCGCGACAATCTGCGCGAGCGCTTCGACCAGGCCAGGACCAAGGCGAACCAGCGAAAGGTTTTCCTGACCGCCGGAGACAGTCTGGTGTCAAAGCTCAACAACACGATGATGACCATCGTCGAAGATACCTTCAAGGAAGGACACCACGACCTGCAGGAAGGCATGTGCAGCCGCAAGCGGCACGAATTGGCGGCCAAGCGAGGCGTGTGGGAAGCAACCTACGGCCGTCCCTTGTCGGAAATGCCGACACATGGCTGCACGGAAAATCTCAGCGGCGTTCTGGCGCCCTACGGGATCGCGCTGGAAGACGTCCCCAGTCCATTCAACATTTTCCAGGACATGATCATTCGCGAGAAGACCGGTGTCCTCGAACACTCGCCCATTCGACCGAAGCCGCCCGGCGCTCACGTCACCTTGCGTGCAGAGATGGACCTGTTGGCGGCGCTCAGCACGTGTCCCGACGTCTCGGTTGGGGGAACCACCGGCGCGACAGTCGCGATCCTGGACGCGGCGCAGGGCTGAAAGCCGCTAACCACCAGCCTGCGCCGCCAGGCAGCGCCGCATCACGGCTTGCCGAGCAGCAATGCACCCAACGCGACCAGGAACGGGATCGGCAGCGACGCCAGCACGCGGATCCAGACGAGCCGCGGCGGCATCACCGGCAACTCCCACAGGAACACCCGCTGGATGGCGTAGAGCGCCCAGGCGATCGTGTAGGAGAGCACTTGCGGCGCGCCGGCGCCGCCCTTCAGCGCGGCCGCGCCGATCGAGAAGCCGACCACCGGTCCGCCGGGCGTGAGGGAGCCTGCAATCGCGGCAATGAGGATACCGGTCACGCCGGAGTCGGCGCCGAACCAATGGCCCATCACATCCTGCGGCAGGAGCGCCGCGATGTAACCCGAGCCGACCACGCCGAGCATGACGCGCGGAATGAGCCGCACGCAGTCCATCGTGCCTTCGGCCACGCAGTCGCGGAACACCTTGCGGCTCCGTGACGCGGCGACGAGACCGAGCACGACGGCAATGACCCAGAGAAGCCCATCGACGAAAAAAATCATTCGGCGGCTCCCTTGCGAGTCCACCGCTCGACCACCGCGCGCGCCAAAAGGCCCGCGATGAACGGCATCGGCAGCGCGATGAGGTAGCGCCAGAATACGAACTCGCCGCCGAAGAACGGCAGCTCCCAGACCAGCACCCGGGCGTAGCCCAGCAGCGTCCAGCTGGTGATGAACGCGATCGCGGCGCCGGTGTCGGCGCCGATGGCGACGAAGGCCGCGGCGATCGGAAAGATCGTGATCGGTCCGCCCGGGCAGATGATGCCGGCGAGCGTTGCGATGACGATGCCGAGCACACCGGACTCCGCGCCGACCCAGCGCAGCACCACCTCGCGCGGCATCAGCACGGCGACGAAGGCCGCGATCAGGCAGGCGGCCAGCACCTTCGGCAGGACGTCGATGAACAGACCGACGTCGCCGAACAGGATTTCCAGAAACCGCGCCTGGCCGTCACGCCAATAAACCACGGCCGCGGACACCACCACCGCGAGGCCCACGGCGGCGGACGACCAGTCAAAGGCTTTGCGCTTGACGCGCTTGAGCGGAGCTTCTGATGGCAACGGAGCGGTTCGGATGATGCGAGAACACGCTCATCCAGATCACTTGCTCAATGCTCTGGCAAGCGCGTCATGCACGAAGCGCCACCGCGGCGGCCGCGCGAGCCGTGATCCCGCTGAAATCGCCCGCGGCAATCGCTTGTGCCGAGGCCACCCAGGAGCCGCCGACCGCCACCACGTTCCGCAGAGCGAGATAATCCGCCGCATTGCCGCCGTTGATGCCGCCGGTCGGACAGAACCGGATGTGCGGCAATGGCTCGGCAACCGATTTCAGCCAGCGCGCGCCGCCGGATTGTTCTGCCGGGAAGAACTTCAGCACCGGAAACCCGAGCGCCGCGAGCGTCATGGATTCGCTCACAGTGGCGCAACCGGGCATCGCCGGAATAGGTGCTTCGCTCAGCGCTGGCGCGAGACCTGCCGGAGTTCCCGGCGTGACCAGGAAATGTGCGCCGGCATCGACCGCTCGCGTGACGTCGTGCGGCTTAAGCAATGTCCCGGCACCGACGATCAGATCGGGGACTTCGGCGACGACGGCGCGAATGGCATCGAGCGCCGCTGGCGTCCGAAGCGTGATCTCGACAATCCGCAAGCCGCCCGCAAGCAACGCACGCGCGAGCCGAACCGCATCGCGCGCGTTTTCGATGGTGATCACCGGAATGACCGGGCTGACGATCAGCGGCGTCGGGTCCGAAAGCGACATTCATCCATTTGGGACCGGGCCGCCGGCATCCGCAAGCCTGCCGCGCGCAAGAACACCGCGCCGCAAAAAATTGGCGGGACCGGCGATACGC
The DNA here is from genome assembly GCF_001579845.1 of Rhodoplanes sp. Z2-YC6860. GTDB lineage: Bacteria > Pseudomonadota > Alphaproteobacteria > Rhizobiales > Xanthobacteraceae > Z2-YC6860. The sequence goes on along the minus strand of NZ_CP007440.1, from coordinate 1,563,140 downwards.
TTCCGGTCCCGCCAGGATTACCCCGCCGCTTCACTCACCTATTCGGCGGGGACCGGAGAATGCGCTTCTTCGGCTGGGGAACCTGCAAACTCGATGGCTGGCGCACGACTGAGCGCATAGAGGAAGGCTGCGACAAGCGCATAGGCCGCGGCGACCGAAGGCGTCACCGCGATGCCGACCTGTTCGCCGTGCATGAAGCCAAAGAACGTCAGCACTGCGCCGGCCGCCGCGAAGTACGACGCCTTGTCGAACTGCCGGTCGATGATGAACGCGCCGATGGCGCCAAGTACCATGCCACCGAGGATCGCTCCCGAGCCCAGCAATTCGAGCCCGTGGTAGAGCACGCCGACCTGGCCGAGCTTGTCGAGCCCGACGGTCGCGGCGTTGGTGCCGGCCGCGCCAAGCGAGCTGTCGATCAGGAGCTTGCCCCAGGCCGCGATGTTCGGGATCAATGCCAGCACCACCGCGGGCGCGTGGCGGTGCGGTGTCTCCTGGAACGCCTGCGCGCCGATCAACATCCCGATGTACAGCAGGATCGGCGAGATCGCGACCAGCGGGATCAGCGACGACATCACCGCGATGATGCCGAACCACGACAATACGACCACCATCAGGCCGGTCGCGGCCGAATAGCCGATGCGGCCGCCCATCGCCTTCCAGCCGGGATGGCCGATATAGACCGCGTTGATGAAGGGGTTACCCATCAGGCAGCCGATCAAGCTGACGACTCCGTCCGCGGTGAGAACCCGCGTCGTCGGATAGGCATCACCCCCCGCTTCCGCGCTCTCGACGTTGTCCATCGCCTCGACGAGATCGTAGATGCCGAAAGGAATGGCGGTGACGAGGATCACGCCGAGAAACTCGAAGCCGGAGAACACCGTACCGACAGCGGGCAGCGGTACCGAGAATCCGAAGGTCGAAAATGCATCGGTCAGCCCCTTGAGGCTCATTCCACCGGTGCCGATGCCGACCGCGGTCGATGCCCAGGCGATCAGCATGCCGGCGGCGATCGCCACCAGGCCCGCCGGAATGGCCTTCGGATATTTGGTGCCGCCCAGCCAGCTGGCCAGGATCACGGCAAAGCACACCAGGCCGATCACCGGCGTCATGAACATTTCGAGCGCCGGCCGCATCGAGATGAATGTGATCGAGACGCCGGCGAGTGCACCGAGCAGCGCCGCACGCGGCGTGATCCTGCGGATGTACGGCGCGACAAAGCCGCCGATCATCAGAATGAAGCTCTGGAAGAACACCCAGACGAGGCCTGCCGACCAGCCCTTCAGCGGGTCGCCGGTCTTGATCGTGATCGGCAGCATGATCACGAAGGTGACCACGAACATGTGCGGCACGCTCACGCCCGAGGGCAGCGCGCACACATCGGTGCGGCCGGTCTTGAGCGCGAGGCGATAGGCCAGGAATGCGTAGTAGAACGTGGAGAGGCACATCATCAGCCCGAGCGCGGGGAGGATGCGGCCGAACACCAGAGAGTCCGGCATCTTCAGCACGAAGCGAAGCAGGCCCGTCAACACCAGCATGTTGACCAGGATGTTGGTGCCGAAACCGAAGAACGCGTTCCAGTCGCTCGGCACCCACAGCGCGGGCCGTTGTGCGGTCGTCGTTGCCATCAGCCGCTCCTTCTTCTCGAAGAATCGATGGGCGAAACTGGTGAACCGGCAGAAGACCCGACTTGTCTAAGAGGGAACGGAGCCGAACGTCGCGATGGTGGTGTCTGCCGGGTTATGACCCCACACAACTGACGTCCGGCTCCGCATCACGTCGGCCTCAGAACGTGAAGCCAATGCCGGTGTTGCCGACCACGACATCCTTGTGCGCGCTGCTGAAGTTCGGAGCAGCGCCGGTGATGACCTGCGAGGCGAGCAGCGCGTCGTTCGAGATGTGGTAGTACTGCACGCCGGCCTTGATGTACCAGCTGCCGAGCCGGGTCGGCACGACACCGGCGAGCGAGTAGCGCGCCTGCAAACCGGTCGACACGAGGCCGAGGTTGTCGGTGCCGCACGGCAGGTTCTGCGTGGCGCCGCAGAGGTTCGTCGTGCCGTCGTTGCGGTTGTAGTAGCTCGACGGCGCGACGGCGACCCAGGTCGGGATCGTGAACGTGAGCGGAATGCCCCAGTACTTCTGCATGCTCCAGGACGGCGCGACACCGACCTCGAAGCGATAACCGTCAGAGGTTTTGCCGAGCACGACCGCCGAACCGCCATGATGGGTCCAGAACAGCTTCACGGTCGGATTCCAGGCGAACGGGAACAGACCGAGCTTGGAGTCGTCATAGGCCAGGATGAAGTAGTAGTTCTGCAGATCGCTGCCGCCGCTTGGGAAAACGAAGTCCAGCTTCTGAGCCGTGAACTTCCAGTCACGAGCGAAGCCGACCGTGAAGCCGGCCCACCAATCCATTTCCTGCCAGGTCCGGCCGCCCGGAGGCGGCGATGACCAGAACTCGTTCCACACGCCGCCGAACACCGAAACGCTGTTGATGAAGCCGTTCGGATCCTTGTAGATGTCGATCGACAGGCCCACCTCGGGCTGCGAGAGATAGCCGCCGCGCGGATAGATCATCAGACCGCCGGGCGTGATACGCGTCGTCGCGAAGGTGAGATCGAAGTAGCCGTGAACGTCGAGCGGCACGGTCGGCCCGATCACCGGCGCTTTCGCCTTGACGGGCAACAGATCCGCCGCGCTCGCGGACGACGTTACAGACGTTATGGCTCCGAGTGAGATCGCTGCGCCGACAAGCAGCGCAGATGCGGATTTCAGTATCGACATGACAAGGTCCCCTGCCCCGTTTTTTATCCACATCGCCGCTCCCCCTGCGCCGCGCATGCGGACACCCGTTTGCTGCGACGGTTCAGAGCCGCAACATCAAGGACCGGTGCACGACACCGTCAGGCGGTGAAGGACGGGTGCGAACGCACCCGGCACGGTTCCATTACGCAAGCGCCGTGCCAGTTGTCACAAATCGGTGATGCTTGCCCGCTGCCTCAATAGGCGCAGCGACTCGCAAATGAATCCAATAACTTCGAAAAGAGCGGCGCGAAAACGAGCATCGATTTTGGCTTTTTGATCCGCCGCAAAGCTGCCCCAATGTGTGCGGAAGCCGGCGCAGATTGCTCAATGTGAATCCAGCGCAGCAAGCACCTTCGTCGACGGCGTCACCCAGCCGAAGATGCCGCCCTGGGCCTTGATCATCGCAAGGCCCGCTTCGTGGAATTCCGGAAAGTACGACGCGCAGCAATCCGACAGCACGACGCAGCGGAAGCCGCGATCGTTGGCCTCCCGCACCGTGGTGTTGACGCAGACCTCGGTGGTGACGCCGCAGACCAGCAGCGTGTCGATCTCGCGGTTCTTCAGCATCAGCTCCAGGTCGGTCTGGTAGAACGCGCCCTTGCCGGGCTTGTCGATCACCGGCTCGCCCGGCGCCGGATAGAGCTCGGGAATGATGTCGTGGCCCGGCTCGCCGCGCACCAGGATGCGCCCCATCGGGCCGGGCTGGCCGATGCGCAACGACGGCTCGCCGCGCTCCACCTTATGCTTGGGCGCATCCGACAGATCGGGCCGGTGACCTTCGCGGGTGTGGATGATGAGCATGCCGGACTTCCGCGCCGCGGCGAGCATCGTTTGCAACGGCGCCACCGCGGCTTTCAGCAAAGCCACGTTGTTGCCGAGCGTCTCACCGAAGCCTCCGGACTCCAGGAAATCGCGCTGCATGTCGATGATGACGAGGGCCGCATGGTCGAGTTCGACCACCACCGTGGAGGGCTCGGCTTCGATGCGTTTGACGGCCATGCCCTTCGACCTCTCGTTCTTTGAAACCTGGTCAACTTGCAAAAATGGACAACGTGCAAAAAAGGTGCCGTTGACCGGGCCTCAGGTTGACCGGGCATGCTCCCGCCAGTAGTTTTTGCGCCGATGGGAATGGGGTTCTCCCGATAACCGCCCGGCGAACAGACAATCCAGGTTCGTTGCGCTGATGACTCCTACCGCTGAAACCATGGCGGTGGGACTCTGTCCGCAGGCCGCCGCAGGGCGGCTTTTTTGTTGCCCTGGCCGACAAAGGAAGGACGACGACGCATGAATTTCCTCGGCTCGAATCTCGTGGCGGGCTTCGCCATCGTGTTTCTCGGCGGCGGCATCGGCGCCGCCACCCGCCACGGCTTCAATCTCCTGGGGCTTCGGATGATGGGCCCCGATTTTCCTTATGCGACGATATTCATCAACATCACCGGCTCGATCGTGATGGGGCTCTGCGCGGCCTATTTCGCGTTCAAAGGCGACGCGACGCAGCATTTGCGGCTGTTCATGACCACCGGCATCCTCGGCGGTTACACGACGTTCTCGGCGTTCTCGCTCGACGCGGCCCTGCTCTACGAGCGCGGTCAGCTCGGACTCGCTGCGTTCTATGTGATCGGCTCGGTGGTCATTTCGATCGCGGGCCTGTTCGCAGGCCTCGCCATCGTGCGCAATCTCACCTGAAGTTCAGGGCATGATCCCGAAAAGTGTAAAGCGGTTTTCGGAAAAGATCATGCCCCAACAAGACAAGGAGCGACGGATCTGATTCAACGAAGTTGGGTCAGTTCCTAGCGCTCCATCGGGCGAAGCCCGAGCTTGTCCAGCAGCGCCATGTCGCGGTCGCGGCCGGGATTGGGCGTGGTGAGAAGCTTCGGCCCGTAGAAGATGGAGTTGGCGCCGGCCAGGAAGCAAAGTGCCTGGGTCTCCTCGCTCATGTCCTCGCGTCCGGCGGAGAGCCGCACCACCGACTTCGGCATCGCGATGCGCGCGACCGCGATGGTCTTCACGAACTCCAGCGGATCGAGCTTGCCTGTGCCCGTGAGCGGCGTGCCCTCGACCTGCACCAGCATGTTGATGGGCACGCTTTCCGGATGCACCGGAAGGCTTGCGAGCGCTGCGATCATGCCGGCGCGGTCGTCGGCGCCCTCGCCCATGCCCACGATGCCGCCGCAGCAGACGTTGATGCCGGCCTCGCGCACCGCTTCCAGCGTGTCGAGCCGGTCTTTGTAAGTGCGCGTGGTGATGATCTCGCCGTAGAACTCGGGCGAGGTGTCGAGGTTGTGGTTGTAGTAGTCGAGGCCGCTGCGCTTCAGCCGTTGCGCCTGCGTCTGCGTCAGCATGCCGAGCGTCGCGCAAGTCTCGAGGCCGAGCGCCTTGACGCCTTCGATCATGGCGCAGACGTTCTCGACGTCGCGGTCCTTGGGCTCGCGCCACGCTGCGCCCATGCAGAAGCGGCTCGCGCCACCTGCCTTGGCGGCCTGCGCCTCGGCAAGCACTGCGTCGAGCCGCATCAGCTTCTCGGCTTTGACGCCGGTGTCGTATTTCGCGCTCTGCGGGCAATAGGCGCAGTCCTCCGGGCAGCCGCCGGTCTTGATCGAGAGCAGCGTCGAGATCTGCACCTCGCTCGGATCGAAATGCATGCGGTGGATGCGCTGCGCCTCGAACATCAGTTCGGGAAACGGCAGGTCGAACAGCGCGCGGATCTCGTCGCGGGTCCAGTCGTTGCGGACATGGCCGAGCGGCGCACGGGGAGAAATGGTGTGGGCGAGCGACATGGCCCGACCATAGCGGCGGGTGGGCGTCTTTGAAAGCCGGACTGGTTGTCCCCGCGGTCATTCCGGGGCGCGGGCGAAGCCCGCGAACCCGGAATCCAGAACATCGGGATTCTTAGTTTGTCTGGATTCCGGGTTCGCGCCTTTCGGCGCGACGCGGAATGACCGCGGCATTACCGCCGCTTCCTTCCGCCGCCCGGCGCCCTCAGTTCGATCCAGACCGGCGCATGATCGCTGGCATTCGGCGCGCCGCGAACCGCGCGGTCGACGCCGGCGCTGCTTAGACGGTCGGCGAGCTCCGGGCTCAGCAGCAGATGGTCGAGACGCAGGCCCGCATCGCGCTCGAAGCGGTGGCGCATGTAGTGCCAGAACGTGTAGACGCGCTCGCCCGGATGGGTTTCGCGGAGTGCGTCGGTCCAGCCCTGCTTGACGAGCCGCGCATAAGCGGCCCGGCTCTCGGGCTGCACCAGCGCATCGTCGTCCCAGGACTTGGTCGGGTAGATGTCGATCTCGGTCGGCGCGACATTGTAGTCGCCGGCCAGCACGGCAGGCACCTTTTCCCGCAACAGCTTTCCGGCGTGCTGATGCAACCGCTTGAACCACCGCAGCTTGTGGTCGAACTTCGGACCGGGCTGCGGATTGCCATTGGGCAGATAGAGACAGCCGATCAGAACCCCTTGAACGGCCGCTTCGATGTAACGCGCTTCGGTATCGGCCGCGTCGCCGGGCAGCGCCGTCCTGGTCAGCACCGGTGCGCCGACGCGCGAGAGGATCGCAACGCCGTTCCAGGTCTTCTGTCCCTTCCAGACGGCGTGGTAGCCGGAATCCTCGATGGCTCCCGACGGAAACTCCGCGTCGGTGCATTTCAACTCCTGAAGGCAGACCACATCCGGCCGCGCCGACATCAGCCAGGCGCGCAGGTTCGGCAGACGCTTGTTGACGTTGTTGATGTTGAAGGTCGCGATCTTCACGCGGCGCAGCTTAGCGCCTTCAGGCGAATTGTGCGCCGATCTGGGTGGCGTTGCGCCACTTCACGAAGCAGCGACGGCCCTGACCGCCCTGCGACAGCACGATCACGAAGTCATTGGGAACGCGCAGCGCCGGATCGACGGCAATCCGCACGCCGGTGTCGGAGACGTCGAGCACCCGGCACGTCCGCATGGCGAAGCCGCCGTCGAGCCTGAGCCAGCCGGTCGCACCCGACTTCACGCGCGCGGCGCGGCGCTTGTTGCCCGGATAGCGCCCCGTCGTGCTCGAATCGACTTGTCTGCGTCCAAAAGCCATGACCGTCCGTCACTTCCGGCAAAATGCGCGGTGTCCCCCTTTTTTACTTTGCCGTCGCAATCATTGACCCATCGTCAACATGCCGAGCCAAACCTGCCGAAAAAGCCCGATATCGAGCGGCGGCGCACGAGTTCCATGCCAGCAAAAAGCCCCCGCCAACCGGCAGGGGCTCGAAGCGACAGAACCGCAAAACTCAGAGCTGGCCGTAACGCCGCAACACCTCGCGGCAGGACTCGCCCACCCGGGTGCTGACCGAGGCCAGCGTCGCCCCACAGCGGAGCAGATTGGTCATGCTCATGCTGGTGTCGGAACGGTCGCAATATCTTGCTGCGGCGGGCTTGCAGGGCGCGAGCTCCTTCACGTCGAGCGCGCTGGCTCCCGTCGTCATCAGTCCACCAAGCAATAGCGCAGCAAGCAGGCATTTCTGCATTTCGTCAGGTCCCCTCTGGGTCTTTGATATGACCGGGCCTGGCGATGCGAAGCAAAGTCCCCCGGCGGGCGCCTTACAGCGAGCAAATGTGTCCTGAGTGCGACGCACGGCCGCACGGCGAAAAGGTTCCTGCGGCGAACTCCGATTTTTTCAGGCTCGAACGAACGCTGCGGCCTCCCGCCCTGCGATCCGCCCGAACACGAAAGCACGCAGCACCGACACGGCGTTCGGCGCCGTGTCGTAAAAATGCCCGGTCATCTCGCCCGCGGCATAGAGGCCGGGAATGGCGATTCCACCCCGTAAAACCCGGGCTTTTGCGTTGGTCGCAAGGCCCCCGAACGTGTAGGCGATGGCGCCGATCAACGGCCAGGCGAGGAAGGGCGGCTCGGCGATCGCGCGCGCCCAGTTCGACTTCGGCGGCAGGAGGTCCGGCGCGCCTGCGAGACCATCACAAATTGTTGCGTCGAACGCTTTGGGATCGCCGCGGCAGGCCGCATTGTAGGTCGCGACCGTTCGCGCGAGGCCATCGGCATCGACGCCGATCATGCGAGCGAGCTCCGCGAGGGTTTGAGCCTCGTGGGGCGGAACCTCGGAGCGCGTGGCCCGCTGCCAGTCGGGGATCTGCCGCACCCGGGCGTCGAGGATCGCGAACGCCACGCGGCCGGGCACCGAGAAATGCAGATGCCGGGAGAAGTGCTCCCAGGTCTCATGGACGAGGCCTGCTCCTTCGTCGAAGAAGCGCTGGCCGTTCCGATCGACAACGATGCCGTATGGATAGAGCAGCACCACCGGTGCCTGATTGTTGCTTCGAGGGTCCACGGGCTCGATGTGCATGCCATCGCGCTCGCCGGAGAAATCGGCGCCGAGATCGAGCGCCATGCGGATGCCGTCGCCGGTGTTGAAGTGCGCGCGCGGCGCGAGCAGCGGCACCGCCTCGCCGCCTGCGCCGAAATGTTCGCGCATCATCTCGCGATTGCCCTGGAAGCCGCCGCAGGCGAGCACGACGGCGGCGGCCGACAGCATCTCGCCGTCGGCGAGGCGCACGCCCCGCACCGCGCCGCTCTCGATGACGAGAGATTGCACCGCGCAGCCGAAGCGGAAGATGACGCCGGCCTCGCGTGCGGCCCGCGTCAGCTCGCGATGGATGGTCTCGCCGCCACCGACCGGCTGGATGCGTGGCGGGCCCTTCGCCAAATAATAGACCGGCTGATGAAACGGCACGCCATGCGCCGCGATCCATTGCACCGTCGCGGGGGCGTGATGCGCCAGCGTTGCGAAGTATTGCTCATCGCCGCGAAAGCGTGTCGCCTCGAGCATGTCGTGGACGAAGCTCGGCTCGACGCGGTCGACCGCGGCCATGCGCATGTAGGACGGCGTGAAGCGCGTGTTGCCGCCGGCCTCGGGCTCGGGGGCCTTGTCGATGAGGGTGACGGTCGTGGCGAGATTTCCGGCGCGCGCCTCTTCGGCCGCCGCGAGCGCGGCCGAGAGCCCGGCCGCCCCCTGCCCCACGACGACGATATGTTTTGTTTTCCCACTCAAGTTGCCAAGCACTCAGGTTTCATCGCCGAGCTTGACCCGGCGATCCATGACCCTGGTCCAGCGACGGAAGCCTCACGTAACACCATCTTCAACCGCAACACTTGCTGGATGCCTGGGTCAAGTGTTTAGCCCGGGCCCGACACCGGTGATGTTGCAGGATCTGTGCATCAATTTTGACGGCGTGCCACAACGGAGTATAGGAGCCACCTGTCCAGCACAGGAACACCGCTATGGCCGAACCGTTTCCCGACCGCCTGTCCGTCAATCCGGGAAGCCCGTACTACAACGAGGAAATCCTCAGGCGCGACGTCGGCATCCGCTTCAACGGCAAGGAAAAGACCAACGTCGAGGAATATTGCATCAGCGAAGGCTGGATCCGCGTCGGAGCCGGCAAGGCGAAGGACCGCCACGGCAACCCGCTCACCATCAAGCTCACCGGCGGGGTCGAGCCGTATTTCAAGGATGAGGATAAAGAGTAGCGCGGAGGTTCCGGTTTCCATCTGAACCGAACGCAGCTTCCGTCCGACCCAATCAAAAGGGTCGAACAACCATGCCGTCTCTGCTCGCCGAGCTTGCCGATTGGCACCGCCGCCATTGCGACGGGGAGCGCGAGCATTGGTACGGCATCACCATCCAGACCACTGACAATCCCGGCTGGTGGATGAAGGTCGATCTCACCGGGACCGCGCTTGCGGGGCGCGGCTTTGACCGCGTGGCCGAAGGTGTCGACGACAACGGCCATCCCAACACGCCGCGATGGCTGCACTGCCAGGTGAGCGGTCCGATCTGGCACGGCGCCGGCGACGCGTCGCGGCTGGAAGAAATCGTGTCACGCTTTCTACGCTGGACCGATCAGGCTTAATGAAAACTTAATGCAGCACCGGCCGCTCGGTGACCACACGCAGCTGAATCCGGCCGATCAGTCCGCGCCGCTCCTCCTCGGCTTCGGCGAGTTGCGCCTGGATCTCGCGCGCGGTGCTGCGATTGGAGCCGGCCAGCACGATGCCGCCCATCAGCGCGGCGGCCGCAGCCAGCAACGTCACCGGATCGAGCGCGATCACGCCGAAGATCCCAGCGGCGAGCAGCACCGCGCCGAGCCCCATCGCGGCCAATGCCGCACCCGAATACTTGCGGCAGGTCTCGAGCTTCAACGTCAGCTCCTCGATGAGCTGTTCGAGGCGGGCGATCTCGGAATGTGGCTCGGAATCGTCGGGCGCGAACTGGTCCATGTGACATTTTACACAGCACGCGCAAACCGAAGCGACAATTTCGAAGCTTTGTGACGCGGATCACAGGGACGGACCGTAGCGCGCATTAACACAACCGACAGTCGGGGCTGTTTTCAAGGAGACCCTCATGATTGCCATTTCGAAGAAAATTTGCATCACATGCATCGCCGGGGCCGTCTTGCTGGCCGGCGTTTTCCTGCTGCTGCCGAAGGGCGCTCGCAACGGCGATGCCCTGGCGAGCCCTGCCAATCCAGCGACCTCTCAATCGGGCCAGACGGCCGCGCCGGATCAGTGGAAGAACCTTCCGCCAGACCCGCTGTCGCCGGATGGCGTCAGCCCGACGTGGCTGACCCGCTAGGCGCGAACCGAGTCAGCGAGAAAACCAAACTGGGTGGGCGTGGCGCCTTGGTGCCGCGCCCTGGAATTCACGGGCAGAGTCTTCGATGGGGCGTGGTCGGCTTGACCGCGCGGCTGCGCAGGTCAAGATGCGGGCCGCGTGGTGCTGCCGAATAATCCTGCCCAAGGCTTTTTCCCGGATGGAATGGAATCTCTCGACTGACGTCGTGGTCATCGGCGCGGGCGCGGCCGGCCTTGCAGCCGCCGTTTCGGCGCGCGACCACGGCGCCGACGTCATTGTTGTCGAGGAAAATTACGACATCGGCGGCCACGCCATGCTGAGCGGCGGGCGGGTGCAGCTTGGCGGCGGCAACGCCATGCAGAAGAAACACAACATCAAGGACACGCCCGATCAGGTGTTCGCCGACTGGGTGAATTACCGGCGTGGCGACAGCCGCTACAACGACCGCGATCTGGTGCGCACCTTCGCCGACGAATGCGTGCCGACGTTCCAGTTCCTGCTGGACAACGGCGTGACCTTCATCGACAAGCCGATCGTCACGCCGGACGCCGCGACCGTGCCGCGGGTGTTCGTCACCCATGAATGGCATGTCCCGAGCGAGGTTGTCGCGCCGCGGCGCAACCGCAACGGCTCCGGGCTCGTTCGCAGGCTCGCGGAGAGCGCGCGCAAGAAGGGCGCGCAGATCCTGCTCAAGCACGAGATGACACAGATCGTGCGCGATCCAGGCAAGGGCTCGAAGGTTCGCGGCATCGTCGCGCAAGCGGACGGCAAGGTGATCGCGATCGAGGCCAAGAAGGGCATCGTGATCGCGACGGGCGGGCACACCGGCAACGTCAATTTCCGGCGTATGTTCGATCCACGACTCACCGAGGAGTACCAGCAGGCCGGCCTGCCCTACTCGTTCCAGGGCGCCGACGGTGAGATCGCCGCGATGGATATCGGCGCATCGCTGTGGGCGACCGGCACGCAGACCAGCGAAGTGGGCCCCGCCATCACCAAGACGCGCCATGTCGGCACCCGCTGGGGCTATCTCAGCCTCTACTACGAGACCGACAGTCCGATCTTCCACCTTTGCAAGGCCACCGGGCTCACGGTGACGGACTGGCACGAAGCGATCCTGGTGAACCAGTTCGGCCAGCGATTCTGGAACGAGCTCGACAGCGGTTACGACTTCATCAACGCGGCGCTAGCCAACCATGGCGACAAGAACAAGCTCAACGGCGGCGGGCCGATCTGGGCGATCTTCGATGCCGACGCAGTGAAGCGGCAGAAGTGGAAGCCCGAGCCGCCGCATGTCGATCCCGACGGCTATTTCGCCAGCGCCGATACGATCCACGAACTCGCGGGAAGGATCAAAAACCCGTACCAGAAACAACCGATCCCGGGCGACGCCCTGCAGGAGACGGTGAACCGCTACAATTCGTTCGTGACGTCCGGCGTGGACAGGGACTTCAACAAGCCGACGCCGCTGCACAAGATCGCGACGCCGCCGTTCTACGCGGCCTGGGCCACGCCGATCCTGCACGACTCGCTGACGGGATTGCGCACCGACACGCATGGCCAGGTGATCGACACCCGCGGCGAGGTGATCCAGGGGCTTTACTGCGCCGGCGAATCCCAGGGCGGCTTCGCCCAGCACGGTCTCGGCCGCTGCCTGGTGTTCGGCCGGATCGCCGGCCGCCATGCCGCGCAACGGAATTCTTAAGGGAGTAAGGCCGTGAGCGACACAGATACGATCAGCCTCGCGGTGTGGGACGTGCCGATGCCGGTGACCGCCGGCGAAAAGTTTACAATCAAGGTCGGCGCCAAGTCGTCATCCCGGCGCGAGCTTGACGGCTACCGTGTTGCGGTGACCGATGCGTTGGGCGCCCTGGCAGCGTCCGGCGCACTGGGACAAACGCCGCTCCCCGGCACCGAGGCGCTGTACTGGACCACACTCGAGGTGGCGGCGCCGACACGGCAGGCCAACGAATACGAGGTGCGGCTGATACCCGGCGCAACCATCGATGAGGCCGTCGCGACACGCTTCAGCGTCGCGATGGCGCCAAAACCCGAGCATAAGCTCCGCGTGACGGTCACCGAGCGGGATTCGGCAGAAGCGCTCGGCGATGTCGAGATCCGGCTTGGCCCGTTCCACGCACGCACCGACAAGAGCGGCCGCGCCGAGCTGCAGTTGTGCAAGGGCGATTACCAGCTCCAGCTCTGGCGCACCGCGCATATCGCTCAGCCACAGCCCGTCAGCATCAAAGGCGACACGAGCCTCGAGCTGACCATGGTGCATGTGCCCGAGGAGCATCCGGACGCGCGCTGGGTGCGGTGACTCAGGCGAACTAGACCCGTTCGATGCCCGCCTTGGCGATGATGTCGCGATAGCGCTGCACGTCGCTTTCGATGCGGCGGCGCAGCCCGTCGGGACCGTTGGCGATGGTCTCGAAGCCGAGCGAACGCAGCTTCTCGTGAAACGCCGGTTCTTTCAGGCAGTCGATCGACGCCTTGGCGAGGCGCTCGACGATCTCCGCTGGCGTGCCGGCCGGCGCCAGCATGCAGTGGAAGGTGTCGACCACGAAGTCCTTGTAACCGAGCTCGATCATGGTCGGCACGTCGGGCATGTCGTGCCAGCGCTCCGGGCCGGTGACCGCAAGCGCGCGCAGCGCGCCGCTCTTGATGCTTGGATGCGCGCCGGGCAATGACGCGCAGCCGACCGGCACGGTGCCGCCAAGCACCGCCTGCACGGCCGGCCCGCCGCCCTGATAGGGCACGGGCGTCATGCTGACGCCTTCGATGATCTTGAGCAGTTCGCCCGCAAGATGCGGCGTGGTGCCAAGCCCGGCATGGGCGTAGCTCAGCTCGTGGGGCTTCGCCTTGGCGCGCGCGATCATCTCCTTGATCGAGGTGATGCCCGAGGCGGGCGCGGCGATGAACACGTTGGGCGAGGTGTCGAGCTCGGCGACCGGCGCGAAGTCTTTGAAAGCGTCGTACGGGACCTGCTTGTACAGGCTCGGATTGACCACGAAGGCGCTCGACGTGATCAGCAACGTGTAGCCGTCGGGCGCGCTGCGCGCGACCGCGACGGTGCCGAGATTGGAGCCTGCGCCGGGCCGGTTCTCGATCACGAAGGTCTGGCCGAGCGCATCGCCGAGCTTCACGCTCATCAGCCGCGCCGTGATGTCGCTCGGACCGCCGGCCGCGAACGGCGCGATGATCTTCACGGGACGATCCGGGTAGCCAGTCGCTCGCGCAGGCCGGCCCGGCAGCGCTGCGCCGAATGCGAGCGCGCCTTGCAGCACCGATCGCCGCGTAAACTTGTACGCCATGGCCGTCTCCATCCCTGCTGCGCCGCTGTTTTCTGCGGTCGCTATATCCGCGGTGTTAGCCGTCGCGCAGCGGCAGCGTCACCGGCATGCCGATCCGCATCGAATGCTCGATCGCGAGCGTCGCTTCCAAGGTCAAGCGGGCATCCTGCGGCGTTGCGAGCGTGCACGGCTTTCCCATCGAAAGATGATCGAGCCAGGCGCGCGTCTCGTTCGCGATCGGTCCCCAGAACTCGCCCAGCGCCCAGTCGCCGGGCGTGCCGCTCTGCAGGAACACCATGTTGACGTTGTGATCGGGCAGATAGACGTGCGGCACGCCGGTCTCGCTGTACATCAGTTGATCGGTGTGATCGTCGTCGAGAATGAGAACGCCGCCCGTGCCGACCACCTCGACTCGCGCGGCATGGCCGAGCGCGGGGTATTTCTCCGGCAGCGCGTAGCTCACGCCGAGATTGACCACGGCGCCGTCGTCATAGGTCAGCACCGCGTAAGTCACGTCCGGCACCTCATGGCCGGCAGCCTTCAGCACGCCGGTCTGACCGCGGGCATAAATCTCGACGAGCTTGCGGCCCTCGAAGAGCCAGTTCATCAGATCGACATAGTAGGTCAGCGCATCGACCACCGGCGTCGCGTGCGGATTGCGCTTCAGCATCGCCAGCGCCTGGGACCGCGAGTTGAACACGCGGGCCGCGCCGCCGGTCAGCGTGCCGAGGCGGGCCTTCACCACCTGCTCCTTGGCGATCTGGTAGCGTTCCTTGTAGCGGCGGCTGTAGCCGACATGCATCTGGCCGCCGAATTTCTTCAGCGCCTCGAGCACGCGGTCGGCCTCCCGCACCGTGAGTGCGATCGGCTTCTCGACCAGCACCGGCTTGCCGCGCTCGAGCGCCGCGAGCATCGGCGCGACGTGCTCGCCCTCGCTGGTGGAGACGATCACGGCGGTAACGTCGGGGTCGTCGATCACCGCGAGATTGTCTTTGCCGTGGGAGCGGCCGCTCACGGTCTTGGCGAGCTTCTCGGCGTTGGCCGGGTCGAGGTCCGACACCGCGATGTGGTTCACTGCCGGATGGCCCGCGGCGAGCCGGGCGCGCAACGTGCCGATCCGTCCCGATCCGATGATGCCAAGACCCACGCCGCGCGCCTTGTTCATCGTCTCTCCCTCAGTCTTTTTTCGTTGCGCAGGCGCTCTGGTATTCTCGACGAAAATCCTATGCGGCGGCCGCGGGAGTGTAAACGACCGAAAGGGCGGCCCTGCCGGACCGCCCTTTCCAACCGCAAGAACGAAGACTCTGCTATTCGGCCGCGACCCGTGTCACCGGCTCGACGGCCTCGACTCGCGCAGCGCAGAACTTGAACTCCGGAATCTTGCCGAACGGATCGAGCTTCGGGTTGGTGAGCAGGTTCGCCGCCGCCTCGACGTAGGCGAACGGGATGAACACCACGCCATCCGGCACAGCATCATCCATGCGGGCCTGAAGCTCCACGCTGCCGCGCCGTGTCGAGACACGCACCATGTCGCCCGGGGCAATGCCGAGCCTCTCGATGGTGCCGCGCGAGAGCTGCGCGATCGCCGACGGCTCGATGGCGTCGAGCACGGTGGCGCGCCGCGTCATCGAGCCGGTGTGCCAATGTTCGAGCTGGCGGCCGGTCGAGAGGATGAACGGATACTCCGTGTCCGGCACCTCGTCGGGCGGCTGCAGCTTGGTCGCGACCAGCTTGGCGAAGCCGCCCGGCCGCGGGAAGCCCTTGTCGAACACCACGTCGCGGCCCGGCTGGTCCGGCGCGTCGGTCGGATAGGTGACGGCGCTTTCGCGCGCGACGCGCTCCCAGGTGATGTTGTCGAGTGCCGGCATCATCGACGCCATCTCGTTGAAGACGTCGCCGATGTGCTTGTAATTCCAGCCGCAGCCCAGCCGGTTGGCGATCTCGGTGATGATCCAGAGGTCCTGACGCGTGTCGCCGGGAAGCGGGATCGCCTGACGGCCCATCTGCACCTGACGGTTGGTGTTCGTCACCGTTCCGTCCTTCTCAGGCCAGCCGGATGCCGGCAGCACCACGTCGGCGTAGACGGCGGTCTCGGTGAGGAAGAGATCCTGCACCACGAGATGCTCGAGGTGCGCCAGCGCCTGCCGGGCATGATTGAGATCGGGATCGGACATCGCCGGGTTCTCGCCCTCGACGTACATGCCCTTGATCTCGTCGGCGTGGACCGCGTTCATGATCTCGACGACGGTCTTGCCGCGCTTCGGCGGCAGCTTGACGCCCCATGCCTTCTCGTACTGGCCGCGGACTTCCGGGTCCTCAACCGACTTGTAATCCGGGAAGAACATCGGAATGAGGCCCGCGTCGGACGCGCCCTGCACGTTGTTCTGACCGCGCAGCGGATGCAGCCCCGTGCCGGGACGTCCGATCTGTCCGGTGATCAGCGCGAGCGCGATCAGACAGCGTGCGTTGTCGGTGCCGTGGGTGTGCTGCGACACGCCCATGCCCCAGAAGATGATGGCGCTCTTGGCCCGCGCATAGGCGCGCGCCACTTCGCGGAGCGTGTCGGCCTCGATGCCGCAGATCGGCGCCATTTCCTCCGGCGTGAACTGCTTGACGTTCTCCTTCCAGGCGTCGAAACCCTCGACGTAGGTCTGGATGTACTGCTGATCGTAAAGCTTTTCCTCGACGATCACGTTCAGCATGGCGTTGAGCATCGCAACGTCCGTGCCGTTCTTGAACTGCATCATCTTCCAGGCGTGGCGCTTGAGCGCCTGGCCGCGCGGGTCCATCACCACGAGCTTCGAGCCGCGCTTGGCCGCCTGCTTGAAGAAGGTCGCGGCGACCGGATGATTCTCGGTCGGATTGGCGCCGATCACGATGATCAGGTCGGAGTTCTTGCACTCGTTGAAGGTCGCGGTGACGGCCGCGGAGCCGACGCCCTCCAGCAGCGCCGACACCGACGAGGCGTGGCAGAGCCGTGTGCAGTGGTCGACATTGTTGGTGCCAAAGCCGGTGCGGACGAGCTTCTGGAAGAGATAAGCCTCCTCGTTCGAACCCTTGGCCGAGCCAAAGCCAGCCAGCGCATCGGAACCGTCACGATCGCGGATTTTCTTCAAGCCGCCGGCGGCGCGATCGAGCGCCTCTTCCCAGGTCGCCTCGCGGAAATGCGTCCACGGGTTCATCGGATCGATGAACTCGTGCGGCACCTTCGGCACGCCGTCCTTGCGGATCATCGGCTTCATCAGGCGCTGCGGATTGTGCACGTAGTCGAAGCCGAAGCGGCCCTTCACGCACAGCCGGTTCTGGTTCGCCGGGCCGTTCTTGCCTTCGACGGCGACAATCTTGTCGTCCTTGATCTGGTAGGTGAGCTGACAGCCGACGCCGCAATAGGGACAAACGCTGTCCACGGTGCGGTCGGGCTTGCCCTTGTAGACGTTCTTGTCGTCGACCATGGTCGCGGGCATCAGCGCGCCGGTCGGGCACGCCTGCACGCATTCGCCGCAGGCGACGCAGGTCGAATCGCCCATCGGGTCGTCGAAGTCGAACACGATCTTCTCGGTGTGGCCGCGGCCGGCCATGCCGATCACGTCGTTGACTTGCACCTCGCGGCAGGCGCGGACGCAAAGGTTGCATTGGATGCAGGCGTCGAGATTGACCGCCATGGCGACATGGCTGCGGTCGGGCGCGGGCACCTCGTCCTTGTCGCGCTTGGGGAAGCGGCCGGCCTCGAGCTTCTGGCGCTTGACGATCTTCCAGAGCTCGCTGTCCGGGTCGTGCGCCACTTCGATCGCAGGCTGGTCGGTGAGAAGAAGCTCGGCGACCATCTGGCGCGCGGTCTTGGCGCGGTCGGTCTGCGTCTTGACCTTCATGCCGGGCGCCGGCGTGCGGATACAGCTCGCGGCGAGCACGCGCTCGCCCTCGATCTCGACCATGCACACGCGGCAGTTACCGTCCGGCCTGTAACCAGGCTTCGGCGTGTAGCAGAGGTGCGGCAGCTTGATGTCGAGCCGGCGCGCGGCGCGGAAGATCGTCTCGTCGTCGCGGATGTCGATCTCGCGGTCGTCGATGAAGAAGGTGTTGGGTTTTGTGTCGGTCATGCTTCGATCTCAGGCGTCTCGATCACCAACGCCCCAACGGCTTCTTCAGCTCGTCGGGGAAAAATTTCAGCACGCAGAGCAGCGGGTTCGGCGCGGCTTGGCCGAGGCCGCAGATCGAAGCATCGCGCATCAGCGTCGACAGCTCGTTGAGCAGCGCCTCGTTCCACGGCCCCTGCTCCATGAGCTTGGCGGCCTTTTCGGTGCCGACGCGGCAGGGCGTGCACTGGCCGCAGCTTTCATCCTCGAAGAACCGCATCAGATTCAACGCCACAGCCTTGATATCGTCCTTCTCCGACAGGATCACAACCGCGTGGGAACCGACGAAACAGCCGTATTTTTCCAGCGTGCCGAAGTCGAGGGGCTCATCGGCCATCGAGGCCGGAAGAATCCCGCCTGACGCACCGCCCGGCAGATAGGCCTTGAACGTTTCGCCGTCCGCCATGCCGCCGCAGTGCTCCTCGATGAGCTCGCGCATGGTGATGCCGGCCGGTGCGAGCTTGACGCCGGGGTTCTTCACCCGGCCCGACACCGAGAAGCTGCGAAAGCCCTTGCGCTCATGGCGGCCCTGTGAGGTCACCCATGCGGAGCCCTTTTCGATGATGTCGCGGACCCAATAGAGCGTCTCGACGTTCTGCTCGAGCGTCGGGCGGCCGAACAGACCGACCTGCGCGACGTAGGGCGGGCGGTGGCGCGGCAGGCCGCGCTTGCCTTCGATCGATTCGATCATCGCCGATTCTTCGCCGCAGATGTAAGCGCCGGCGCCGCGGCGCATATGGATTCTGGTGTAGCTGTCGAGGCCCGCGGCTTCTAGCTTCTCGATCTCCTGCTCCAGCATCAGCCGGATCTCGGGATACTCGTCGCGCAGATAGATGTAGACCTCGGCGGCTTCGACCACCCAGGCAGCGATCAGCATGCCTTCGAGGAAACGGTGCGGGTCGAGGCCGAGATAGTGCCGGTCCTTGAAGGTGCCGGGCTCGCCCTCGTCGCCGTTCACGGCCATCAGCCGCGGACCTTTTTCGGCGCGGACGAACTGCCACTTGCGGCCGGTCGGAAAACCCGCGCCGCCGAGGCCGCGCAGCCCCGCGTCGCTGACGGTCTTGATGAACTCGTCGCGCGTGCGCTTGCCGGCCAACGCTTCCTCGAACAGCTTGTAGCCGCCGTTCGCGCGATAGCCGTCGAAATCGGTGCCGGGCTTCAGCGCATGGGCGTGCGTGTTCGGCGTCGCAAGCTTTTTCACCGCCTCGTTGTTCGCCCTGTTCACCTGCACATGGCCAACGGCGCAAACCGGCGCATGATCGCAGGCGCCCATGCAGGGCGCGCGAACCACGCGCACACCGGTGCCGAGCAGCTTCGGCAGGTCGTTCAGGAGATGCTCCGCGCCGGCCATCGCGCATGAGAGGGAATCGCACACCCGCACCGTGACCGGCGGCGGCGCGGTGTCGCCCTCCTTCACCACGTCGAAATGCGCGTAGAAGGTCGCGACCTCGTAGACCTCGGTCTGGGCGAGCCGCATCTCGAAGGCGAGCGCCGCAAGATGCGCCGCCGAGATGTGCCCGTATTTGTCCTGGATCAGATGCAGATGCTCGATCAGGAGATCGCGCTTGCGCGAACGGTCGATGAGCAGCGCCTGGACCTCGGCAAGCGCCTGCGGATCAACCTGGCGGCCTTTGGGGGTACGGCGGGCTTTGCGGCGGCGCGGTTCCGCGCCATTGCCGCCGATGCGCGGCGGCGGATTCTGGACGTTCATCAGTGGCTCCGATCGCCTCAGAATTGAACTGATCTAAGGCGTCGCGCAACGCAACAATTCCCATGCTGCGATAGAAAAAATCGATCACGCGGCCCCTGTTTACAACGCGAGACTTGAGTATCATTTGCGGCCTATGATACTAAGCTGTTGATTAGGAACGGTTTTCGTTTCTCATGTTAGACAAGCTCGACTTCATCCTGGCGCTCGCTCGCGAGCACCACTTCGGCCGCGCCGCCGAGGCCTGCGGCGTTACGCAGCCGACGCTGTCGGCGGGCGTGAAGCAGCTTGAAGAGCAGATGGGCGTGCTGCTGGTGAATCGCGGCTCGCGGTTCCAAGGCTTCACCCCGGAAGGCGAGCGCGTCCTCGACTGGGCACGGCGCATTGTCGGCGACGCGCGCTCGATGCGCGAAGAGATCAACGCGCTGCGCCACGGCCTCAGCGGACAGTTGCGTATCGCTGCGATCCCGACCGCACTGCCGATGGTTGCGGCGTTGACCACGCCCTATCGCGAGAAGCACCCCAACGTGCGCTTCACGATCTATTCGCGCACCTCGATCGAGGTGCTCGATCTGCTCGGCAATCTCGAGATCGACGCCGGCATCACCTACATCGAGAACGAGCCACTGGGCCACGTCACCGCAGTGCCGCTCTATCGCGAGCGCTATCGCCTGCTCACCTCGGCCGACGCGCCGCTCGGCGACCGCCAGACCGTGACCTGGGCCGAAGTCGCGCAGGTGCCGCTCTGCCTGCTCACGCCCGACATGCAAAACCGCCGCATCATCGACCGGCTGCTGCAGCGCGCCGGCGTTGAGTCGCGTCCGACGCTGGAATCGGATTCGATGATCCTGCTCTACTCGCATGTCCGGACCGGCCGCTGGGCGAGCGTCATGCCGGCGAAGCTCGCCGAGACGCTGGGGTTCACCGACGCGATCCGCGCCATTCCGATCATCGATCCGGAAGCGGTACAGACCATCGGTCTCGTTGCGCCGGCGCGTGAGCCGATGATGCCCACGACAGCGGCGCTGGTGGAGGAGGCACGCCGGCTCGCGCCGCAGCTCGACGGTCTTAATGTCGCAGCAAGGGGTTCCCGGCCGTAATAACCGTTGGATTGAGCCGATAGGCAGATACTATCGAATCCAGCGGCGCCCGATGCCCAGCGGGATGCTCCTCGAACGGACTCCATGATCGAAAAACTGGAATACCTGATCGCGCTCGCCCAGGAGAAACATTTCGGCCGCGCCGCCGAACTCTGCGCCGTGTCGCAGCCGTCGCTGTCGCTCGGCCTGAAGCAACTCGAAGAATCGCTCGGCGTCCTGCTGGTGCAGCGCGGCTCGCGTTTCATCGGGCTCACGGCCGAGGGCGAGCGCACGCTGGAATGGGCGCGCCGCATCGTCGGCGACACGCGCTCCATGCGGCAGGATATCAGCACGCTGAAACGCGGGCTCACCGGCCGCCTGCGCATCGCCGTCGTCCCCGCCGCGCTCCCGATGAGCGCGAGGCTGACCGGGCCGCTTGCGGCGCGACATCCGGGGGTGCAGTTCACCATCCTGTCGCGACCCGCTCACGACATCCCGCCGCTTCTGGAAAATCTCGATATCGACGCGGCCGTCACCTACGTCGACATGGCAAGACCCAACGGCTTCCGCGCTATTCCGCTTTATCGCGAGCGCTATCAGCTTTTGACCACGCAGGATTCATCACTAGCCCTGCTCGAGACGGTAACCTGGGAAATGGTTTCGCGGCTGCAGCTGTGCCTGCTCACACCCGACACCGAGAACCGGCGCATCATCGAGGGGCTGCTGCGCGGCACCGGCGAGAATCCATGCATCATGCTCGAATCGGACTCGATATCGGTGCTGTTCGCCCATGTGCGAACCGGCGCGTGGGTCAGCATCGTGCCCGACAAGATTGCGCAGTCGACACTGGTCAACGAGAGCGATCTCAGGGCCATCCCAATCGTCGAGCCGGAGGCGGTGCACACCGTAGGCCTGGTGATGCCGGAGCGTGAACTGACGACGCCGCTTGCCACGGCGCTGGCCACGCAGGCCCGGCTGACAGCATCCGAACTTCTGCACTGATTGCCTAGACTTTAGTCGGGGGCAGTTTTTTCGATTGGATTGTGGCGGCGGCCCGACTCCGCTCGCGCCCTTATTTTATCGATGTTTGCGAGAAGCCGTGTTCTGGCCTGTGAAATATTGATAGGAAAAAACTATCGATACATAAAATTTTTGCCTTGATTCAAGGTAGCCCGCTCCGGTGTTTTTCTATCACGAAGAACACCAAACAAAAGCGGGGAGACGTCTCATGACTGCCGTAGGACAAGCCATGCCCGGTGTGGGCACCACGACCGGCCTGCTCGACCGCGAGCGCATCATCGCCAAGGCCGGGTTCAACCGCTGGCTGGTGCCCCCGGCCGCGCTCTGCATTCATCTGTGCATCGGCATGGCCTATGGCTTCAGCGTGTTCTGGCTGCCGCTGTCGCGCTCGATCGGCCTGACGCAGACCAAGGCATGTCCCGACATCACCTTGTGGCAGGAACTCTTCACCACCTCCTGCGACTGGCGCGTCGCAAGCCTCGGCTGGATGTTCACACTGTTTTTCGTGCTGCTCGGCATTGCGGCCGCGATCTGGGGCGGCTGGCTGGAGCGCGTCGGCCCGCGCAAGGCGGGTGTCGTCGCAGCGCTGTGCTGGTGCGGCGGGCTGCTGCTCGGGGCGCTCGGCGTCTACGCCCACCAGCTCTGGCTGATGTGGCTCGGTGCCGGCGTGATCGGCGGCATCGGGCTGGGTCTCGGCTACATCTCACCGGTGTCGACGCTGGTGAAGTGGTTTCCCGACCGGCGCGGCATGGCGACCGGCATGGCGATCATGGGCTTCGGCGGCGGCGCTATGATCGGCGCACCGCTCGCCGACATTCTGATGAACACCTTCAAGACGTCCACCTCAGTCGGCGTCTGGCAGACCTTCGTCGCGATGGCCGCGATCTACTTCTGCTTCATGATGATCGGTGCGTTCCGCTACCGGCTGCCGCCGGCAGGCTGGCGCCCGGACGGCTGGACGCCGCCGGCCGCATCGAACGCGATGATCTCGCAGTACAACGTGCACCTGAAGGACGCGCACAAGACACCACAGTTCTGGCTGATCTGGTGGGTGCTGTGCCTGAACGTATCGGCCGGCATCGGCGTGATCGGTATGGCCTCGCCGATGCTGCAGGAGATTTTCGCCGGCAGTCTGATTGGCCAGGTTGGAGTGAAGTTCAACGCCCTCACACCTGAGCAGCGCACCCAGATCGCGGCGATCGCCGCGGGCTTCGCCGGCCTGCTGTCGCTGTTCAACATCGCAGGCCGGTTCTTCTGGGCGTCGCTGTCGGACTACATTGGGCGCAAGAACACCTACTATACGTTCTTCATCCTCGGCATCGCGCTCTACGCGTCGGCGCCGTTCTTCGCCTCGATCGGCAGCAAGGCGCTGTTCGTGCTCGCCTTCGGCATCATCCTGTCGATGTATGGCGGCGGCTTCGCCACCGTGCCAGCGTACCTCGCTGACATGTTCGGGACGCAGTTCGTCGGCGCGATTCACGGCCGGTTGCTCACCGCGTGGTCGACTGCCGGAATCATCGGCCCGGTGGTGGTGAACTATCTGCGCGAATTTCAGCTCGCCGCTGGCGTGCCGCGCGACCAGCTCTACAATTCGACGATGTATGTGCTGTGCGCCATGCTGGTCGCAGGCCTGATCTGCAACTATCTCGTCAAACCCGTGGACCCGAAGTGGCACATGAGCGCCGACGAGGTGGCGAAGCTGCAGGCCGCCAGCGCCCAGAACCAGGCCGGCACGCCGTCGGGCTCGTTCGGCATCGGCAAGGGCGGATTCGACGCCCAGGCCGCGCTGTTCTGGGCCTTTGTCGGCATTCCGCTGTGCTGGGGCATATGGCTCACGCTCAAGAGCGCAATCCGCATTCTCTGATCGACGAACCGGGAAAGATCAAAATGTTTCGAACCAGGATCACCACAGTGGCCGCAGTCTTGCTGTCGGCCACGATCATCGCTGTACCGGCGCTGGCTCAGACGGCTGCGCCCGCGCCCGAACCGAAAAAATCCAGGCTCACGCTGACGCGCGAGAAGATCAAGGAGATGCGGGCGAAGTGGAAGGCCAACCGGCCGAAGCTCAAGGCCTGCCGCGCCGAGGTGAAGAAGAAGGGCCTGACCGGCGACGACCGCTGGTTCTTCATCTCGGGGTGCATGGAGAAGGCGTGACCGGGCTTCCGTGTGCCGGCCATGCTGGCGCCGTTCCCTTCGCGGGGAGCGGCGCCTTCGTTTAAGACCAGCCCCCGCACCGCCTTGATGGCCGGTGCCGCATAACGCAGAATTTGGGCGTCTCTCAAAACCGGGAACGCCATGTACATTGCCGACACCAAGCGCCTGACCCACGACGGCGCCAAGAAAATGATGGCCGTTGCCGTCGACGAAGCCCGCAAGGCGGGCATCGCCATCGCGTGCTGCATCGTCGATGCCGGCGGACACGTCGTGATCCTGGAGCGGATGGACGGCGGCCGGTTTCACACGCTGCATTCCTGCACCACCAAGGCGGTGTGCGCGGCGTCCAACAAGCGGCCGACCACCGCCAAAGGCGCAGTGGGCCAGGACCTTGATGTGACACATGCGATCGGGCTCGCACTCGCGGCAGGCCCCGAGCGCTGGACCGCCATGGAGGGCGGCGTGCCGATCCTCAGCGATGGCGAGTGCATCGGCGGCGTCGGCGTCAGCGGCGGCGACTGGCAGACCGACCAGAGGATCGCCCAGGCCGCGGTCGAATCTATCGGCGCGAGCTGGAAGTGACCGCAATGGCAACTCCTGTTCGCGTCGCGTGCATTGGAATGGGCTGGTGGTCGGATGTGCTCGCCGACGCCATGAAGCGCTCGGACAAGATCGAGATCGTCGCCTGTCATACGCGCTCCGAAGACAAGCGCTTGGCGTTTGCCAAGAAATACGGCTGCAAGCCGATCGCGAGTTATGACGACGTGCTGGCCGACCGTTCGATCGAAGCGATCATCAACACCACGCCAAACGACGTGCATCTGGCGACCACCAGCGCTGCAGCCGCGGCCGGCAAGCATGTGTTCCTCGACAAGCCAATCGCCAACAGCGTGTCCGAAGGACGCGCCATCACCGAGGTGTGCCGCAAAGCCGGCGTCATCCTGGGGATGGGCTATCAACGCCGGCGCGAGAGCCATTTCCGCTGGGTGAAGAAGCAGATCGAGGCCGGCTTGTTCGGCAAGCTGGTCAATGCCGAAGCCAATATCAGCCGCGACCGGCTCGGCAAGATCGATCTCAGCTCGTGGCGGTATCAGGCCGCCGGCATGCCGGGCGGTGTGATGCTGCAGATCGGCATCCACTACACCGACGTGCTGACCTATCTGATGGGGCCGGTCAAAGCTGTGCGCGGGCAGTTCGCGCAGCTCGTGCTGCCCGGTGACAACCCCGATGTCGCGAGCCTCATTCTCGAACACGAGAGCGGCGCGCTGTCGACGCTGAACGCGAGCTACGCCTCCGCGTCGGAATATTACCTGATGAACATCTACGGCAAGGACGCCACCGCCTATTACGACATGCATGGCGGGCTGCGGCTGCTCAAACGAGGCGAGGACAAGCCCGCGCCGGTCTCGACCGCGAAGAACGACACGTTCGTCGAAGAGCTGGAAGAGTTTGCCGCGGCCGTGCGCGGCGGACCCAAGCCCGAGGTCGGCGGCGAATACGCGACGGAGTCATTGGCGGTCGTGCGCGCAGGCATCCTGTCGGCACGCGAAGGCCGGCGCGTCGAGGTGGCGGAGGTTTTGAAGAACGATTGAAACATGACCCCCACCCCGACCCTCCCCCTTTCAGGGGGAGGGAGCAATCGCGGCACGAATCCCGCTCGATGAAGGTTTGGGAGAAACGTGCCGCACGACCTTCCTCCCCCTGAAAGGGGGAGGAATGAGGTGGGGGTCATCGAGAACAAGCGGAGGAGACGATGAAGTCCCGTTTCGGATTCTCGGTGATTTGGGCCGCCGGCGCACTCGCCACTTTGCTGGCTTTCCCGGCAACCACACAGGCCCAGGACTATCCCAGCCATTCCATCACGGTGATCGTGCCGTTCCCGGCCGGCGGCCCAAGCGATGTCATCGCGCGCATCGTCACCGACCAGATGGCAAGGACGCTCGGCCAATCGATGGTGATCGAGAATGTCGGCGGCGCGGGCGGCGTGATCGGCAGCGGCCGCGTCGCGACCGCACCGGCCGACGGCTACACGCTGCTCGCCGGCAGCATGGGCTCGCATGTCGCCGCGCCGGTGCTGACGCCGAACATCCGCTACAACCCGCTCGACTTCACGCCGATCGGACCGACCGCGCATTCGCCGCCGATCATCGTGGCTCGTAAGGATTTCCCTGCGAAGGATCTCCACGATTTCGTCGCCGACCTCAAGGAGCAGGGCAACGGCTTCAAGGAGGCCCATGGCGGCATCGGCTCGTCGTCGCACATGGCGTGTCTTTTGTTCAACGCCGCGACCGGCATCAAGCCCACGCTTGTGGCCTACCGCGGCAGCAATCCCGCGATGAACGATATGATCGGCGGACACGTCGATTTCTTCTGCGAGCAGTCGGTCAGCGTGATCGAACAGATCAAGTCCGGCACCGTCAAAGCCTACGCGGTGGCGGCCGCCGAGCGGCTCGCCTCGCTGCCGGAACTCCCCACCGCCACCGAGATGGGCGTGAGCTACGTCATGAGCATCTGGGCCGGCATCTTCGGACCCAAGGGGCTGCCGGCGCCGGTCGTGACGAAGCTCGCGGACGCGCTCGACAAGGCGCTGGACGATCCGGGTGTGCGGATGAAGATCAACGCACTCGGCGGCTCGATCCCCGGCAAGGCCGAGCGCAACCCGGCCGCGTTCGATGCCTATGTCAAAAGCGAAATCGAACGCTGGGAACCGATCCTGAAGGCCACCGCCGAACCGCCGAAATAGCTTTCGACATCCGCCACGATCGCACCGCCCGCCGCCTCACACTTCCGCCAAGGTTGTTGTCGCACATACGCGCGCCGCGAAGCCGCGGCGCACGACGGGGAAACCATGACCACACGACGGGATGTGATCGCCGGCGCAGCCGCGCTGGCGGGCTTTGGGCTGTTGGGGGCGAACCGCGCGCAGGCCGGCCTGCCGGATACGCTCAAGGCAGAACTGACCCGCATCGAGCTTGAAAGCGGCGGCAGGCTTGGCGTCGCGGTGCTGGACACGGGCTCCGGCGCACGCGTCGATCATCGCGGCGACGAGCGCTTCCCGATGTGCAGCACGTTCAAGCTGCTCGGCGCGGCCGCGGTGCTCAAGCGCGTCGACGGCGGCCAGGAGAAGCTCGAGCGCCGCATCGTGTTTTCGGCCAAGGACATCGTGGCCAATTCGCCCATCACCGAGAAGCACGTCGGCGGCGACGGCATGACGCTCGCCGAGATCTGCGAAGCCGCGATGACGGTGAGCGACAACACCGCCGGCAATCTCATTCTCAAGAGCCTCAGCGGGCCGAAAGGCATCACGGATTTCGCGCGCACGCTCGGCGATTCCATGACCCGGCTCGATCGTTTCGAGACCGAGCTGAACGAGGCCCTGCCCAGCGACCCACGCGATACCACGACGCCGCTTTCGATGCTCGGCAACGTGCAGAAGCTCGTGCTCGGCGACGCGCTGTCGGCAGGCTCGAAGGACCAGCTCACCAAATGGCTTCTGGCCAACAAGACCGGCGACACGCGGGTCCGCGCCGGACTGCCGGCCGGCTGGCGCACCGGCGACAAGACCGGCTCGGGCGAGCGCGGCACCACGAACGATATCGGCGTGCTGTGGCCGCCGGACGGCGGCGCGCCGATCGTGGTGACCATCTATCTCACCGGCACGCAGGCATCGGCGGAAAACCGCAACGCGACTCTTGCCGCTGTCGGCCGTGCGATTGTGTCGAGCGGCAAGCGGAGCTGACAGGACTAAAACCGGTCCCACACCGGCTGCGGCCCAAACCGCTCGGCCAGGAAATCGATGAACACGCGGGTCTTGGCCGCGAGATAGCGGTTCGGTGCGTAGACCGCATAGATGCCGAGCCCGGTCGGCTCGAAGTCCGGCAGCACCACGGCGAGCTTCTTGGCCGCGATATCCGGGCCGATCAGGAACGTCGGCAGCAGCACGATGCCGTTGCCGTTCAGCGCCGCGGCGCGCAGCACGTCGCCGTTGTTCGAACACAGGCACGACGTGACCGGCACCGACAGCGTCTCACCGTTCTGCGTCAACTCGAAGCGCTGTGCCGCCTGAGAGTGGCCGAAGCTCAAAGCCCGGTGATGGACGAGATCGCCCGGCGCCTTCGGCACGCCGTGTGCCTTCAAGTAAGCGGGCGAGGCCGCGAGCACACGCCGCGCCGGCGCGAGCTTTCGCGCGATCAGGCTTGAGTCCGGCAATGCGGCGATGCGCACCGTGATGTCGACACCCTCCTCGATCGGATCGATGAAGCGGTCGTTGAGAATGAGCTCGACGCGCAAATCCGCATAGGCCACCATGAACTCGGCGATGGCGGGGCCGAGATAAAGCGTCCCGAACGACATCGGCGCATTGATCTTGAGCTGTCCCTTCGGCTCGTCATGCAGCCGCGACACCGCGCTCTCGGTGCTCTCGACGTCCGAGAGGATTCCTGTGACGCGCTCGTAATAGACGCGGCCCGCCTCGGTCGGCGTGACGCGGCGCGTGGTGCGATCGAGAAGCCGCACGCCAAGAAGCTGCTCGAGTTCGGTGACCGCCTTGCTCACCGCCGACCGCGTCAGTCCCATCCGGCGCGCGGCCTCGGCGTAGCTGCCGGCGGCGACCACGCGGGCGAAGGCGCTCATGGCGTCGAGTTTGTCCATGTTTCCCGATGTGGCTATATTGTATCCATTTTGGAACCAGAATGTTCCATACATACAGAATTGTCGTTATTCAATCAACGACCTACGTTTCAAACCGACGACGGGGCCACCATCACGGCCCACAAATCGGGAGATCAATCATGCTGAACCACCGCAAAGCCGAAGAGCGCGGACGCGCCGATCTCGGCTGGCTCGACAGCCGCCACACCTTCTCATTCGGCCACTACTTCGACCCGGAACACATGGGCGTGGGTCCGCTGCGCGTGATCAACGACGATCGCGTGGCGGCGGGCGCGGGCTTTCCCACCCATCCGCACAGCGACATGGAGATCATCTCCTACGTGCTGGAAGGCGGGCTGGCGCACCGCGACAGCATCGGCACCGGCTCGGTGATCCGGCCGGGCGACGTGCAACGCATGTCGGCCGGCACCGGTATCCGCCACAGCGAGTTCAATGCATCGGACAGTGAGCCCGTGCACTTCCTGCAGATCTGGATCATTCCGGAAAAGGACGGCCTTGCGCCAGGCTACGAGCAGAAGACCTTCGACGCCGAGAGCAAGCGCGGCAAGCTGAAGCTGGTCGGCTCGCGCGACGGCCGCGACGGCTCGGTGACGATCCACCGCGACGTCGATCTCTACGCCACCCTTCCGGGCGACGGCGGCACCGTCACCCACAAGCTTGCCGACGGCCGCATCGGCTGGGTGCAGGTGGCGCAGGGCACCGCGACGCTCAACGGCGAGGAGCTTCGCCCGGGCGACGGCGTGGCGCTCGATGCCGGTGACGCGATCAAGCTGACCGGCACCTCGGACGATGCCGAGATTCTGCTGTTCGACATGGCCGCCTGACCGCGGTCGACTGGCGGCCCGCAAGGCCGCCAGCTTTTTTTTGCGACTTGAACCCACGTCAACCCCAAGGAGACCGACCATGCCCAACTTCACCGACCTTCTGACGCCCGACAACAGCCAGGTCCTGTTCATCGATCAGCAGCCGCAGATGGCCTTCGGCGTGCAGTCCATCGACCGCCAGACGCTGAAGAACAACGTGGTGGCGCTCGCCAAGGCCGCCAAGATCTTCAACGTGCCGGCGACGATCACCACCGTGGAGACCGAAAGCTTCTCCGGCCATACTTATCCCGAGCTGCTCGCGGTCTATCCGACCCACAAGATTCTCGAGCGCACTTCGATGAACTCCTGGGACGATCAGAACGTCCGCGATGCGCTGGCCGCGACCGGACGGAAGAAGATCGTGGTGTCGGGACTGTGGACCGAGGTCTGCAACCTGATGTTCGCGCTCTCCGCGATCAAGGATGCGCAATACGAGATCTACATGGTGGCCGACGCCTCCGGCGGCACGTCATCCGACGCGCACAAATATGCGATGGACCGCATGGTGCAGGCCGGCGTGATCCCGGTGACCTGGCAGCAGGTGCTGCTCGAATGGCAGCGCGACTGGGCGCGTAAGAAGACTTACGATGCCGTCATCGGCCTGGTGCAGGAGCATTCCGGCGCCTACGGCATCGGCGTCGACTACGCCTACACGCTGGTGCACAAGGCACCGGAGCGCGTGAAGCACGGCGAACGGATTGGACCCAATCCGGCGAAGTGAGCGGGCTCACAACAGATGAGGCGCCCCGTGGGCGCCTCATCGCCTCGCTACTCGTCCGCCTCCCACCGCACGGATTGGCATTCGATCAGATACAGATTCTGCGTTTCGTCGTGCGACTCGTACTTCGTCCAGACAACAACGACGCGGAGCACCGGACCGGGCCGCTCTTCGAGCTCGAGAATTTCGCCGTCGTCACCGGACATGACGAGCTCAGCGGCGGCGTTGCCATCGATGACGACCCGGCGCACGTCGTCAAGGACCAGCGTGCCGTTGATGACATCCTCGCCGTCGTCGACGGCGACATCCTCCACATGAAGGGCATAACTCGTCCCCTCGCGCTCGATGCCGGCGATGACGGCATCGTGGAATGACAGGCTCTTCGGTATCATGCTTCCCCCAAAGCGAAGCCCCGCCAAAAGCGGGGCTTCCTGACTTGATCACGAAGAATGAGGCGAACGCCGGGCAGTTTGATGTCAGGCAACCTGCTGGGACAGATGGCCGAACATCGCCTTCTTGGCGACCTCGTCGAACTCGGTCTTGAACTGGTGCCGATCCTTGAGCGTCATAGCCTTCTGCGCCGCGGGCCGCGCGGTGATCTCGTCGACCACGCGCTTGAGATTCGGGAATTTGGCCCAGCCGCCCTCGCCCAGCACATTCGGAATGAGGCGCGCCCAGCCCCAGACGTTCATGTCGACGATGGTGTAGGTGTCGCCCAGCATGTACTTCTGCTTCGCGAGCCGCGCATCGAGAATGCCGAAGTGGCGCTGCGCCTCGAAGGCGTAGCGGTTGATGGCGTAGGGAATCTTCTCCGGCGCGTAATTGCGGAAGTGCACCGACTGGCCCGAATAAGGCCCGACGCCGGACGACACGAAGAACATCCAGGACAACAGTTCGCCACGAGCCTTGTCGGTCTTGGCTGGAATGAACTTGCCGGTCTTCTCGGCGAGATAGATCAGGATGGCGCTGGAATCGAACACCACCGCGTCGCCGTCGACGATCGCCGGAACCTTGGCATTCGGATTGATGGCGAGGAATTCCGGCTTGTGCTGATCGCCCTTGCGGGTGTCGACCGGGACCGCCTCGTAAGGCAGTCCGGCCTCTTCGAGGAACAGCGCGACCTTGGTCGGGTTCGGCGCGGCGGAATAGTAGAACTTGAGCATGGTTTGGTATCCCTTCTTGCAGGAAGCGGGGCGGAGCTTAACCGAAGCGATGTGGCGCGTGCAGCGCGCTCACGCAAGCGTGTTATGTGCTGAAGGTGATGCAGCTTGTTCGATCACCCTCCCCTGGAGGGGGAGGGTCGGCAAGCATCGAGCGAAGCGAGATGCTGGACGGGGTGGGGTGAACTTCTAGAAGCTCACCCCACCCCGCTCGCTTCGCGAGCGACCCTCCCCCTCCAGGGGAGGGTGAAGGGCACCCCGTTGTGGCTCGAAACTAGAACAACCCGACGATCTTGCCCTGCTCGTTGACGTTGATGCTGTCGGCCGACGGCACCTTGGGCAGGCCCGGCATGGTCATGATCTCTCCGCAGATCGCCACGATGAACTCGGCGCCGGCCGAGAGCCGCACCTCGCGCACCGGGATCGAGAACCCTCTGGGCGCGCCCTTGGCGTCCGGATTGGTCGAGAACGAATACTGCGTCTTGGCGATGCAGACCGGCAGCTTGGCGAAGCCCATCTCCTCCCAAGTCTTGAGCTGGTCCTTCACCGACTTGTCGGCGGTGGCGTCGTCGGCGCGGTAGATCTCCTTGCAGATGGTGCGGATCTTCTCGAACAGCGGCATCTCGTCGGGGTAGAGATACTTCAGGTTGGCCTTGCCCTCGTCGCAGATCTTCACGACGGCCTTGGCGACATCGGCCGCGCCCTCGCCGCCCATCGCCCAATGATCGGCCATCAGCGCCTCGACGCCGAGCGCCTTGCACTTCTCCTTGACCAGCGCGATTTCGGCGTCGGTGTCGGCGGAGAAGCGATTGATCGAGACCACCGCCGGCATACCGAACTTCTTGACGTTCTCGATGTGCTGCT
Organism: Rhodoplanes sp. Z2-YC6860; assembly: GCF_001579845.1. Taxonomy (GTDB): domain Bacteria; phylum Pseudomonadota; class Alphaproteobacteria; order Rhizobiales; family Xanthobacteraceae; genus Z2-YC6860. The sequence continues at coordinate 1,531,061 of NZ_CP007440.1, read as the reverse complement.
GGAGGTTCGACATGCCGGCTTCGAGCGCCTTCAGGTCCTCCTTTTTCAGGTCTTCCTTCTTGACCCCGCCGTGCATCTTCAGCGCGCGGATGGTCGCGACGATGACGACGCAGTCGGGCTTGAGGCCGGCCTTGCGGCATTTGATGTCCAGGAACTTCTCCGCGCCGAGGTCGGCGCCGAAGCCGGCTTCCGTCACCACATAATCGGCGAGCTTCAACGCCGCGGTGGTCGCCGACACCGAGTTGCAGCCGTGGGCGATGTTGGCGAACGGACCGCCGTGGATGAACGCGGGCGTGCCTTCCAGCGTCTGCACCAGGTTCGGTGCGATCGCGTCCTTGAGCAGCGCAGTCATCGCGCCATTGGCGTTCAGCTCCTTGGCGCGCACCGGCTTGCGGTCGCGGGTGTAGCCGACGATGACGTCGCCGAGCCGCCGCTTCAGATCTTCGAGATCGGTGGCGAGACAGAAGATCGCCATGACCTCCGACGCCACCGTGATGTCGAAGCCCGCCTCGCGCGGATAGCCGTTGGCGACGCCGCCCAGCGAGCAGACGATCTCGCGCAGCGCGCGGTCGTTCATGTCCATGACACGCCGCCAGGTGACGCGGCGCGAGTCGATGCCGAGCGCGTTGCCCCAATAGATGTGATTGTCGATCAGCGCCGAGAGCAGATTGTGCGCCGACGTGATGGCGTGGAAGTCGCCGGTGAAGTGGAGGTTGATGTCCTCCATCGGGATCACCTGGGCATAGCCGCCGCCGGCCGCGCCGCCTTTCACGCCGAAGCACGGGCCGAGCGACGGCTCACGCAGCGCGCACATCGCCTTCTTGCCAATGAAGTTCAGCGCATCGGTGAGGCCCACGGTGGTCGTGGTCTTGCCCTCGCCGGCGGGCGTCGGGCTGATCGCCGTGACCAGGACCAACTTGCCGTTCTTCTTGTCCTTCAGGGTCTTGATGTAGTCCATCGAGACCTTGGCCTTGTGGTGGCCATAGGGTTCGAGATTCTCGGGCGCGATGCCGAGCTTGTCCTTCGCCACGTCGAGGATGCGGCGAGGCTTGGAAGCCTGGGCGATTTCAATGTCGGATTTCGGAGACTGATGCTGCGAGGCAGGCATGGGGCGCGATCCATCAATGAGTGAGAAAAACGGAAGGGAGAGTTTCGTCACAGCCGGCCCGGCGCCGGCCGTGACGACGGAGGTTCACGAGAATCTGGCTTTGACGGCGAGGTTGGCCGACTTCGCCCATTCGCCGGCTTCGATCTTCTTGCCGTCGGCGGGCTGCACGCGGGTCACCTTGAAGCGCCCATCGGCGCAGGCCACGGTGAAGCCGTCGGCGTCCACCGCAACGATCTCACCGGTCTTGCCGGCGATGCCCTTGGGGTCCTTCGCCGGCAGAGGCTTGGCGTCGAACACCTTGAGCTGCTTGCCGTCGAGCGTGGTCCAGGCGCCCGGCGCGGGATTGCAGCCGCGGATGAGCCGGTCGATCTGCTCCCAGGGCTTGCCCCAGTCGATCCTGCCGTTGTCGGCGCCACAGCGGCCTTCGTAGGTCGCCTTCGACTCGTCCTGCTTGATGCGCGGCGCCTTGCCGGCTTTGACGAGATCGACCGACTCCAGCATGGCGTCAACGCCCATCGGGAACAGGCGGTCGAAGTAGACCGTGCCGAGCGTGTCGGTGTCGCTGATCGGCGTCTTCTTCTGGATCAGCACGTCGCCGGTATCGAGGCCGTTGTCCGGCCAGAAGATCGACAGCCCGGTTTCCTTCTCGCCCTTGATGATCGGCCAGTTGATCGCGCTTGCGCCGCGATAAGCCGGCAGCAGCGACGGGTGATACTGAATCGAGCCGTGGGTCGGGATGTTGAGGAATTCCTCCGGCACGAACAGCGTGACGAAGGCCATCACCTGGAGGTCGGGCTTCAGCGATTTGAACTGCTCCCAGACCTCGGGCTTCTTGTAGGAGTCCGGCTGGAACACCGGGAGGTTGGCGGCGAGCGCCGCTTCCTTCAGCGGGTCGGCCTTGGCGCCGGGTTTTTCCGGCGCGACATAGACACCGACGACATTCTCACCGCGCTTGAGCAGCGCTTCCAGCACGGCCTTGCCGAACGCCTGCTGGCCGTGAACGACGATACGCATGGACTATCCCCTCGCTCTACTTTCGTGTCCCGCGCGCGGCACAGCACGAAGTGATGCGCCGCAGAAACGGGACTTAAGTTTTCTTTTGCGAACCGGCGTCCGGGATCGGTGGCGCGGCATTTCATGCCGCGCCGCGTCCGGGACACAAGACCGGTTTACGCCGCCTTGGCCGGCTTCTCCGGCGCGGTGATCGCGCCGGAGGTCTTGATCTCAGCGAGCTCCTTCGCCGAATAGCCAAGCACCTTGGTGAGGATCTCCTCGGTGTGCTCACCCAGCAGCGGCGAGCGCTTCACCTCGGTGATCGAGTCGGAGAACTTCACCGGATTGCCCACGGTGAGATACTTGCCGCGGCCTGGATGATCGACCTCGACCACCGTGCCGGTGTCGCGCAGCGACTGCTCCTCGCCGATCTCCTTCATGGACAGGATCGGGCCAACCGGAATGTCGACGGCGTTGCACTTCTCCATGACCTCGAACTTGGTCATGGTCATCGTCCACTCTTCGATGGTGTTGAAGATCGCCTTCAACTTCGGCAGCCGCGCCGGCGGCGTGGCGTATTCCGGATCGGTCTTCCACTCCGGCCGGCCGATCAGATCGCAGATCGGACCCCACACCGGCGCCTGGGTGATGAAGTAGATGTAGGCATCGGGATCGGTCTCCCAGCCTTTGCACTTCAGGATCCAACCGGGCTGGCCGCCACCGGAGTCGTTGCCGGCGCGCGGCGTCGCCTGGCCGAAGGCAATGCCTTCGCCGTACTGGCTGTACTCGGTGAGCGGACCGTGCGCGAGACGCTGCTGGTCGCGCAGCTTGACGCGCGCGAGGTTGAGCACGCCATCCTGCATCGACGCCAGAACCTTCTGGCCGCGGCCGGTGCGGGTGCGCTGGTAGAGCGCGCAAACGATGCCCCAGGCAAGATGCAGGCCGGTGCCGCTGTCGCCGATCTGCGCGCCGGTGACGAGCGGCGGGCCTTCACGGAAACCGGTGGTCGAGGCCGCGCCGCCCGCGCATTGCGCGATGTTCTCGTAGACCTTGCAGTCCTCGTACGGGCCCGGGCCGAAGCCCTTCACCGAGGCGACGATCATCTGCGGGTTTGTCTTGTGGATGTAGTCCCAGGTGAGCCCCATGCGGTCGAGCGCGCCGGGCGCGAAGTTCTCGACCAGCACGTCGCAGTGCTTGATCAGGCGCTCGAGGATTTCCTTGCCCTTGGCGTGCTTGCTGTCGATGGTGATCGAGCGCTTGTTGGCGTTCAGCATCGTGAAATAGAGGCTGTCCTGGCCCTTCACATCGCGAAGCTGGGTGCGGGTGATGTCGCCCACGCCGGGGCGTTCCACCTTGATGACATCCGCGCCCATGTAGGCGAGGAGCTGCGTGCAGGTCGGGCCCGACTGCACATGAGTGAAGTCGAGAATCTTGACACCGTCGAGCGCCTTGCCGGCCTGACCGAAGGGCTTCGACGACGGCTTCGGCAGCCCGTTCGAACCCGGCTTTGCTTTGGCCTTCGCCGCAGGCTTCTTCGCCAGCTTCACGACCTTCTTCGATGCCGCCTTGGACTTGGCTTTCGCCTTGGTTTTCGATTTCTTCACGGACTTCCGGACTGCCATTGCATTCTCCTCGATCTCGTAGGGTGGGCTAAGGCGCCGAAGGCGCCATGCCCGCGAAATGGATGCCTATTTCTTCAAGCTGTGGTTCATGGTTTGCGACTTTGTGGTGGGCACGGCGCTTCGCGCCTTTGCCCACCTTACCGGCCTCGTTACTTCTTCTTCAGCGCACTTTGCGGGTTGAGGTTGCCGATACGGCCGCTCTCGCTGCCGGCCTTCGGATCGATCACGGCGTTGATCAGAGTGGGTTTGCCACTGTCCATCGCTTCGTTGACGGCGCGGCGGAGTTCGTCCGGCGAGGTGGCGTTGACCCCGGTGCCGCCAAAGGCCTCGATCATCTTGTCGTAGCGCGAGCCCTTGACGAACACGGTGGTCGCCGGATCGGAGCTGGCGTTGTTGACGTCGGTGCCGCGGTAGATGCCGTCATTGTTGAAGATGACGATGCAGACCGGCAGCTTGTAGCGGCAGATCGTCTCCACCTCCATGCCGGAAAAGCCGAACGCGCTGTCGCCCTCGACGCAGAGCACAGGCTTGCCGGTCTCGATGGCGGCGGCAATGGCGTAGCCCATGCCGATGCCCATGATGCCCCAGGTGCCGACGTCGATGCGCTTGCGCGGCTTGTAGACATCGATGATGCCGCGGGCGAGGTCGAGCGTGTTGGCGCCTTCGTTGACGAGGATCGCGTCAGGCCGCGCCTTGACGATGTCGCGGAGGACGCCCAAAGCGCCGTGATAGTCCATCGGCACGTTGTTGTTCATGAGCCGCGGCGCCATCTTGGCGACGTTCTCGTCGCGCTTCGACGTCACGGTCTTGACCCAGTCGGCCGGCGGCGCGGGCCATGCGCCCATGGCGTGGAGCATCGCACCGACGCAGGAGCCGATGTCGCCCACCACCGGGGCCACGATCTCGACGTTCGAATCCATTTCCTTGGGCTCGATGTCGACCTGGATGAACTTCTTCGGCGCTTCGCCCCAGGCCTTGCCCTTGCCGTGCGACAGCAGCCAGTTGAGCCGCGCGCCGATCAGCATCACGACGTCGGAATCCTTCAGCACGGTCGAGCGTGCCGCGCCGGCGCATTGCGGATGCGTGTCCGGCAGGAGGCCCTTGCCCATGCTCATCGGCAGGAACGGCGCGCCGGTCTTTTCGACGAAGGAACGGATCGCGTCGTCGGCCTGCGCGTAGGCCGCACCCTTGCCGAGGATGATCAGCGGACGCTTGGCGCTCTTGAGCACATCGAGCGCGCGCTTGATCGAATCCGACGACGGGATTTGCACCGGCGCGGCGTCGATGACCTTGACCAGCGACTGCTTGCCCTTCTCGGCGTCCATGACTTGGCCGAACAGCTTGGCCGGCAGATCGAGGTAGACGCCGCCCGGACGCCCCGACACCGCGGCGCGGATCGCGCGCGCCAGCCCGATGCCGATGTCCTGGGCGTGCAGCACGCGATAGGCCGCCTTGCAGAGGGGCTTGGCGATCGCGAGCTGGTCCATCTCCTCGTAGTCGCCCTGCTGCAGGTCGACGATCTCGCGCTCCGAAGAGCCCGACATCAGGATCATCGGGAAGCAGTTGGTGGTGGCGTGTGCGAGCGCCGTGAGGCCGTTGAGGAAGCCCGGCGCCGACACGGTGAGGCAGACGCCCGGCTTCTTGGTGAGGAAGCCCGCGATCGACGCCGCATAGCCGGCGTTCTGCTCATGACGGAACGACAGCACACGGATGCCCGCGGCCTGCGCCATGCGGCCGAAGTCGGTGATCGGAATGCCTGGCACACCGTAGATCGTGTTCAGGCCATTGAGCTTCAACGCCTCGATCAGCAGGTTGAAGCCGTCGGTCAGCTCACGCTCCCCCTCGGCCGCTGCCGGCTTCTCTTTCACTGCTGCATCCGCCATGAGCAATCTCCCTCAACTCTTTTCAATCAGTCCAGATAGTCGGCTGTTTTCTCGACATGCTCGGCGAGGCCGAGCGCATGATCGCGCACCAGATTCGCGACGCGCTCGGTGTCGCGTGCTTCCAGCGCCTCGATGATGTTCATGTGATCGCGGATCGAGCGCTCGACGCGGTCCTTCTCGCCGATCGTCTTCCGCCGGATCATCCGCATGTGGGTGAACAGATTCTCGGCCAGAGACAGCAGCACGCCGTTGCCGCTCAACCGGATGATGGTCTGGTGGAATTCGATGTTGGCTTCGGAATATTCATCGAGATGCGCGCGCAGCTCGCCGTTCTCGAAGGTCGCAAACCAGGTGCGCAGCGAGGCGATCTGCTCGTCGGTCGCGGTCTGCGTGATGAGACGCGCGGCCATGCCTTCGAGCGCCGCCCACGCGGTGATCATCTCGATCACTTCGCGCTTGGTCTTGCGCACCACGTAGACGCCGCGCCGCGGCACCGAACGGACGAATCCCTCGCGCTCGAGCTGCGCCATCGCCTCGCGCACCGGCGTGCGGCTGATGCCGAAGTCCTGGGCGAGCTGCCGCTCGTCAAGCCGGATGTCCTGCCGGCTCTTGTAGACGTCCATCGACATGATGACGTTCTTCAGCGCCACATAGGCCTTGTTCTTGAAGCTGAAGGAGGTGTCGATCGGCTCGATGGCCAATCGGGCTGCCGTCTCTCCTCCCCGTCCACCAGCTTCGGCCGAATGGGCCTCGATGGACCGGCGCGATGTGTCGTTGTCGTTCATCGTGCGATCGTCACTGTTGCTGGCATACAATATTCCACGGATTGGACCGGTTCAACAGCCTTGAAATGTGGGCTCTTTCATTGCCCCGGCCCTAGGCGGCCTTGGGGGCCCGCCTCATCCAGGCCAGGCCGTTCTGGATGATCGGCCAGAACAGCGCGATCAGGCTCAGCGCCATGATGCTGGAAACCAGCGGATTGGACCAGAACACTCCGAGCTTGCCCTGCGAGGCGAGCAGGGACTGGCGGAACGCCTCCTCGGCTTTATCGCCGAGCACGATGGCGAGCACCATGGGCGCCAACGGATAGTCGGTCTTCTTCAGAACATAGCCGACGATGCCGAACACCAGCATCATCACCACGTCGAAGGTCGAATTGTGCACCGTGTAGGCACCGATCGCACAGATCACCAGGATGATCGGCGCGATGATGCTGAACGGAATGCGTAAGATCGCGGCAAACAGCGGAACCATGGTCAGAACGATGATCAGGCCCACGAGATTGCCGAGATACATCGAGGCGATCAGGCCCCAGACGAAGTCGCGCTGCTCGACGAACAGCAGCGGCCCGGGCTGCAGACCCCAGATCAGGAGACCGCCGAGCAGCACGGCCGCGGTCGGCGAGCCCGGCACGCCGAGCGACAGCATCGGCAACAGCGCCGAAGTGCCTGCGGCGTGCGCCGCGGTTTCCGGCGCCACCACGCCTTCGATCTCGCCTTTGCCGAAGTTCGCGCCGCGCGGCGAGACGCGCTTGGCGATGCCGTAGCTCATGAACGATGCGGGCGTCGCTCCGGCCGGCGAGATGCCCATCCAGCAGCCGATCACGCAGGAACGCAGCGATGTCATCCAGTACTGAGGCAGTTCCTTCCAGGTCTGCCACACGACTTTGGGGTTGATGCCGGCGGCCTTGCCCTTGAACGACAGCCCCTCCTCCATGGTCAGAAGGATTTCGCCGATGCCGAACAGGCCGATCACCGCGATCAGGAAGTCGAAGCCATTGAGGATTTCGGTGAAGCCGAAGGTCAGGCGAAGCTGACCCGTGACGCTGTCGAGGCCGACCGCCGCGAGCGCAAAACCGATCATCATCGAAACCAGCGTCTTGAACGGCGGCTCCTTGCCCATGCCGATGAAGCTGCAGAACGCCAGGAAGAACACCGCGAACTTCTCGGCCGGACCGAATTGCAGGGCGAACGACGCAACCAATGGCGCGACCAGCGTGATGACAATGACGGCGAACAGCGCGCCGACGAACGACGACGTGAAGGCCGCGGTCAGCGCCTCGCCGGCCTGGCCCTTCTGCGCCATCGGATGGCCGTCGAACGTGGTGGCAACCGACCACGGCTCGCCGGGAATGTTGAACAGAACTGAGGTGATGGCGCCGCCGAACAGCGCGCCCCAGTAGATGCAGGACAGCATGATGATCGCCGAGGTCGGCGACATACTGAAGGTGAGCGGCAGCAGGATAGCGATGCCGTTGGCGCCGCCGAGTCCCGGCAGCACGCCGATGACGACGCCGAGCACGATGCCCAGAACCATCAAGCCGAGATTGTAGGGCTGGAGCACGACAGCGAAGCCGTGAAACAGACTGGCGATATCTTCAAGCATGTCGGCGCCCCGGCGTCCGTTGTTCTTTCGTTGCGATCACAGCCCGAGCCAATCCTCGATCGGCCCCTTGGGCAGCGGGACCAGGAACCATTTCTCGAAGGTGAAATAGGTCAGGACCGGCACGCCGATCGCGATCGCGAGCGTCATGAGCCACGAGTAGCGTCCGAGCCATTTCATGAAGCCCCCGATCAGGACCATCGAGGTGAGGTAGATGCCGAGATACGGCAGCGTTCCGACATAGATCGCGGTCGGGATGACGACCGAAAGCACCGCGCGCAGCTGCGACCAGCTCGCGAACACCCAGTCCGGCCGGACTTCGGAAAACGCGCGAATGCAATTGATGCCGCTCGCGATGACGATCACCAGCCCGACATAGAACGGGAAGAAGCCCGCCTTCGGCCCTTCGACGCCCCAGTTGATGCCGACCTGCATGCTGCCGAGCATCACCACGACACCGAACAGCGCCGTGCCGATCGCCACGCCGATTTCGACGCGTCGCTGGAACGGGCCGGCGTCAGATACATCGCTCATGGAAGGTTCCTTGGAAGGTTCCTTACGCGTTTCCTGGCCATCGCCCGTGCTGCGTCATCGGCGGACTGCACAGCCCGCCGATGACGGTCTCGAGTGCTAGTTGGAGGCGAGGAAGCCCGCGTCCTTCATCAGCGTCTGGTGACGCTGCTCCTCGGTGCCGACCCATTTGCTGAAATCGGCGCCGGTCATGAAGGTCTGGTTGAACGCGCCGCTCTTCATCAGGTCCTGCCACTCGGGCGTCTCGCGGACCTTCTTGAACAGCTCCACATAGTAGGCGATCTGATCCGGCGTGGCGCCGGGCGGCATGAAGAAGCCGCGCAGCATCAGATATTCCATATCGATGCCGGCCGACTTGCAGGTCGGGATGCTGTCCCAGCCCACGTCGCCCGCGACCTTCTCCTTGTAGTCGAGCGTCTTGGCATCGAACACGCAGAGCGGCCGCAACTTGCCGGCCTTCCATTGCGCGACGGCTTCGATCGGATTGTTCACCGTGGAGTCGACATGGCCGCCGACGAGCTGCACCGCGACCTCGCCGCCGCCCTTGTACGGGATATAGGTGAACTTGACGCCGGTCGCCTTCTCGACCGCGACGGTGATGATCTGGTCTTCCTGCTTGGAGCCCGTGCCGCCCATCTTGAACTGACCGGGAGGCGCGGCCTTGATCGCCTCGATGTACTCCTTCGCGGTCTTGTAGGGCTTGTCGGCGTTGACCCAGAGCACGAACTCGTCGAGCGCCAGCATCGCGACCGGCGTGAGATCCTTCCAGTTGAAGGGAATGCCGGTGGCGAGCGGCGTGGTGAACAGGTTCGACAGCGTGATGATCAGCTTGTGCGGGTTGCCGCGCGCGCTCTTCACGTCGAGGAAGCCTTCGCCGCCGGCACCGCCCGCTTTGTTCACGACGATGAGCGACTGCTTCATCAGGTTGTGCTTGGTGACGATGCCCTGCACCACCCGCGCCATCTGATCGGCGCCGCCGCCCGGTCCCGCGGGCACGACGATCTCGACAGGACGGCTGGGTTCCCAGGCCGCCTGTGCGATGGAGGCAGCTGATGCGAAAGTTATCGCCGTGGCGGCGAGAAAGCCCATTCTGAGTAACTGCAACATGGCCATTCCCTTTTTTAAGTTCGGCGTCATTGGCTGCGTTGAGCCTTGCCCCAGACCGCTCAACACCGTTGCAGAGCCTTTCAGCCCGGGTGCGGGATATTTCCCATCCTCCCGTTAAGCATCGGATTACAAACTGGTATACTAAATAATGGAACTCGGGGAGTTCGACCTAAGGGGAAGACCTGAGGGTCGCCCACCGTGGAATTGCCCGCTGCATCGCAACACAAAGATTGACGCGATTTCGCAGCCTGGCCGCCAATCACCTCTGGCCATTGCAAATTCTAAATCACGTCGCTGCGTTGGAAATGTTTGCTCCGCAGCGACGAGCTTTTGCGCGAGCCACCGTCGTGGATGTCGCGCCTACCGCTTTTTGTCGCAGCCCCACCGGCCGGCTCGAAAGTTCGGAAAACCGACAACCGCCAAAGCATCACACGAGCGTCACAAGACCTAAGCAAAAACCGCTGCGTTCGTACGAATGATTTGCACCTGAAGTACGGACTATTAAGAGAGCGGAAGTATTGAAGAGAGACGCGCGGCGATTGTCCGTGCATCGCGCCCCACAACCCATCGCCTTTAACAATTCCGTCGGCATGACGGATGAGCAGGAAGAACGTGCGTCCCGTGTGGTCTGCAAAAACCAAACAACAAAACGACCGAACTCCCGCCGCTCCTGATCCAACACGCACGCTGCCAATCGAATTCTGGGAACAGGTCAGGCTCTTGCTTCAGCCGTTTCGGGACGGAGTTGGAACTCCGGCACCGACCTCTCAACCCGGCGGCACACCGAAATCGGAACTGCGCCAGGCGCTCAGCGCCTGTCGCAGTGCCTTCATCGGCGTCGCAGCCTTCAGCGGCCTGATCAACATCCTGATGCTGACGGGCTCGCTGTTCATGCTCGAAGTGTACGACCGGGTGCTGCCGAGCCGCAGCGTTCCAACGCTCGTGGGCCTCATCGTGCTGGCATCGGCGCTGTTCGGGTTCCAGGCACTGCTCGAGATCACGCGCGGCCGCCTCCTGGTCCGGGTCGGCAATCATCTGGATTATGTGCTGAGCCCGCGGATCTTCGATCTGATCGTCCAGCTGCCGCTGCGCGCGAAGCCCACCGAAGCGCAGCCGATCCGCGATATCGAAGCGGTGCGCTCATTTCTCTCCAGCACCGGCCCCACGGCGCTGTTCGATATGCCCTGGGTTCCGTTCTATCTCTTCATCTGCTTCGCATTCCACACCATGATCGGCGTCACGGCACTGATCGGCGCGATCATCCTGATCTGCCTGACGGTCGCGACCGACGTGCTGTCGCGTAACGCGATCAAGGGCGCCGCGCAGCAGGGCGCGCAACGCAACCGGCTGGCCGAGACCGGCCGGCGGAATGCCGAAGTGCTGGTCGCCATGGGCATCTCGGATCGGCTGCTGGCGCGCTGGCGGACCTCGACCGGTCAATATCTGTCGCTGCAGCGCCGCGCCAACGACGTTTCCGGCGGCTTCGGCGCCACCGGCCGCGTGCTGCGCATGATGCTGCAATCGGGCGTGCTCGCCATGGGCGCTTATCTGGTGATCCAGGGCGAGGCGACGGCCGGCATCATCATCGCGAGCTCGATCCTGACCGGCCGCGCGCTCGCACCGGTCGATCTGTCGATCGCCAACTGGAAAGGCTTCGTCAACGCCCGCCAAAGCTGGCGCCGGCTGGAGCAGTTGCTCAAGAACCTCCCGCCGCAGCCGAAGAAGCTGCAGCTTCCGGCGCCGACCCAGGCGCTGACCGTCGAAACTCTGATGGTGGCGCCACCCGGCGCTCAGAAAACTTCGGTGCAGGAGGTGTCCTTCACGCTCCGCGCCGGCAATGCGCTCGGTGTCATCGGGCCAAGCGCGTCCGGCAAGTCCTCGATGGCGCGCGCGCTGGTCGGCGTGTGGCGTCCGATGCGCGGCGCCGTCCGCCTTGACGGCGCGTCGCTCGACCAATGGTCCGCAGGCGCGCTCGGCCAGCACATCGGTTACCTGCCGCAAGGCGTCGAGCTGATTGAGGGTTCCATCGCCGAGAATATCGCCCGCTTCGATCCGGATGCATCTCCGGAGGCCATCGTGGCTGCCGCGAAAGCGGCCGGCGTGCACGACATGATCGTTGGCTTGCCGTCCGGCTACGAAACCCCAATCGGCGAGCAGGGCACCAACCTGTCGGCCGGCCAGCAGCAGCGCGTGGCGCTGGCGCGCGCGCTTTACGGCGACCCGTTCCTGGTGGTGCTCGACGAGCCGAACTCCAATCTCGACAGCGAAGGCGAGGAGGCGCTGACCAAGGCGATCCTTGGCGTGCGGGCGCGCGGCGGCATCGTCATCGTGATCGCTCACCGGCCGAGCGCGCTCGCCGCGGTCGATCTGGTTCTGGTGATGGCGCGCGGCACCCAACAGGCGTTCGGCCCCAAAGATGACGTGCTGTCCAAGGTGTTGCGGCGCGAGCAGGCTGCCGTTCCGGCGCCGCTCAAGATGGCGCAAGGCGGATGACGACAATGACCGAAGCAAACCTCGACTCCATCGGCGAGAAGCCGTCGATCCGCCGCCATCTGCTCGGCGGGACCATCATTGCGCTGCTGCTGACCGCGGGTCTCGGCGGCTGGGCCGCGTCCACCGAGCTTGCCGGCGCCGTGGTGGCCTCCGGCACGCTCGTGGTCAACTCCAACGTCAAGAAGGTGCAGCATCCGACCGGCGGCATCGTCGCGGAATTGAATGTCCACGAAGGCATGCTGGTGCACGGCGGCGACGTCGTGGTGCGGCTCGACGACACCACCACGCGGGCCAATCTCGCGATCGTCGCCAAGGGTATCGACGACATGCGGGCGCGGAAGGCGCGGCTGCTCGCCGAGCGCGATGGCAGCGAGATGCTGAAGTTTCCCGACGATCTGACGGCGCGCATCAACGAACCCGACGTGGCGGACGCGCTCGACAGCGAGCGCAAGCTGTTCGATCTGCGCCGCAACGCCCGGGCCGGACAGAAATCGCAGCTGCAAAAGCGGATCGGCCAGCTCGAAGAGGAAATCAACGGCCATCTCGCACTCCAGGACGCCAAGTCGGAGGAGATCAAGCTCATCCAGCGCGAGCTCGATGGCGTGCGGGATCTTTGGGACAAGAAGCTGGTTCAGCTCACCCGGCTGACCGCGCTCGAGCGCGAGGAGACGCGATTGAAGGGCGAGCGCGCCCAGTCGATCTCGGCATCGGCGGCCGCGCGCGGCAAGGTTCTCGAGACCGACTTGCAGATCATCCAGGTCGATCAGGATTTGAGCAGCGAGGTGGCGAAGGAGCTGCGCGACGTCGAGTCGAAGATCGGCGAATACACCGAACGCAAGATCGCCGCCGAAGACCAGCTCAAGCGCATCGACATCCGTGCGCCGCAGGACGGCTACGTGTTGCAGCTTTCGGTGCACACCGTGGGCGGCGTGATCAGCGCGGGCGACGTGATCATGCAGATCGTGCCGCAAGCCGACGACCTCGCGGTCGAGGCCAAGGTGCCGCCCCAGGAGATCGATCAGCTCCACATCGGCCAGCTGGCGGGATTGCGCTTCAGCGCGTTCAATCAACGCACCACGCCGGAGATCAACGGAACCATCGACCGCATCTCGGCCGACATCACGTCGGACCAGCGCACCGGCCAGAATTACTACACGGTGCGCGTGGCGCTTCCGAAGGAAGAGCGCGCGAAGCTCGGCAACGCGAAGCTCGTGCCCGGCATGCCGGTCGAGATGTTCGCCAAGACCTACGACCGGACCGTGCTGTCGTATTTCGTGAAGCCGCTGCACGACCAGGCGGCACGCGCGTTCCGCGAGCGGTAGAGCGCTTTCCAGTTGCCTCGCACCGCGAACCGCCGCCTGATTCATCTCACTGACATCGACTCGGTCTAAGGGCCGGCCTGTGAAACACAGGCTGGATCGCGGACCATGGCTTGGCTTTTCCTGCTCGCGGCCGGATCGCTCGAAATCGCCTGGATTTTGGGGCTCAAGTACTCGGAAGGCTTCACCCGCTTCTGGCCGAGCGTCCTGACGCTCGTTTCGATTGCCGCAAGCTTCGCGATGCTGGGCCTGTCATTGAAATCGGTTCCATTCGGCACCGCCTATGCGGTCTGGACCGGCATCGGCGCCGTGGGCGCCGCAGTCATCGGCATGGCGATGTACGGCGAGTCGGCTGATCCCAGCCGGATCGCCTGTATCGTCCTGATCGTGGCCGGAACCGTAGGCCTCCGTCTGGTGAGCTCGACTTAAGCCTGCCGGGAAGCGTTAAACGGCCGATTTTCGGCTGCAAAGTCATCGATCTGTCACCCGGCTCCACCATAAGGGCGGGATGGATCAGCAGGTGATTCTCCTGGCCGAACGGCTTCTGGCCGAGCGCCCCTGCACGGCGCCGCTGTTCTTCATTTCAGCGGCACTGTCGCGGCGCCGGTCCGACTCGGCCGGCGGCGGCCCGGCATCCTGTTGCAGTGAGAACATCGCGTCAGGGCCCTTCGTGGGCCCTTATCGTTCGCGGCACGATGCCGATCGGCACGACAGGAAACGGACGCACGGAGTCACCACCGATTTCATCTGGGCGAAACAGAAATCAGCAATGGGTCTGGCATGAACGTTCAAACCAGTCATCCGTTCGAAGCCAACGGCGAGGATGCTCCGATCCGGGTCCGCACCCTGTTCATCTCGGACATCCACCTTGGCACCCGCGGCTGCCAAGCCGAAAAATTCCTCGACTTCCTTCGCGACTACGACGCCGATCTGATCTATCTGGTCGGCGACATTGTCGATGGCTGGCAGCTCAAGACCGGCTGGTACTGGCCGCAGTCGCATAACGACGTCGTGCAGAAGATCCTGCGCAAGGCGCGCAAAGGCGCCCGCGTCGTCTATGTGCCGGGCAACCACGACGAGGTCATGCGGAACTTCTATGGCACGCACTTCGGTGGCATCGAAGTGATGGAACACACCATCCACGTCACGGCCGACGGCCGGCGCTTCCTGATCATCCACGGCGACCTGTTCGACGTGGTGATCCGCAACGCGCGCTGGCTCGCGCTGCTTGGCAACCACGCCTACGACCTGGCGATCTCGCTCAACACCTATTTCAACTCCATCCGGCGCCTGCTCGGCCTGCCCTACTGGTCGCTGTCGCGCTGGATCAAGCTCAAGGTCAAGAACGCCGTCAATTTCATCGGCGAGTTCGAGAAGACGCTCGCCGCCGAAGGCCGCCGCCAGCATGTCGACGGCGTGGTCTGCGGGCACATCCATCACCCCGTCATCCGCGACATCGACGGCCTCGTCTATGTGAACTGCGGCGACTGGGTGGAAAGCTGCACCGCGGCTGTCGAGCATTTCGATGGACAATTTGAAATCATCGAATGGACCAACAAGCTGCCGGTGCCGGCCGCTGCCGCGCCCGCCGAGATGCAGGACGCGCGAACGGACTCCAAGCGGAGCGTCGAGCCCGTCTGACACCTGTGGGCGACGGCATCCGGGATGGTTGCTGTCATCTGCCTGACATCGACTCGATCTATCTTGTTGATTCGGTGCAGTAACGATACTCAGCGCTTGGTCCGTTGCGATCATGTCCGCCAAGAAGCGAAACACGCCGGACAAGCGAAAAGCATTTCTTGCTCACACCGGAATCTCACGTCAGCCACGCGAGCACAAAGCGTGGCGAGGGACTGATCATGTCGTTGGCAGCGAGCGAGCATACCACCAAGGCATTTGACTTCGACTTGCAGGAACTCAAGTGCATGGTCGCCGAGATGGGCGGTCATGTGGAAAAGCAGCTGCTCTCCGCGATCGACTCGCTGATCAACAACGACAAGGAGCAGGGCCAGAAGGTCGTGCTCGGCGACGTGATGCTCGATACGCTTCAGCACAACATCGAGCACAAGGCGATCGCCACCATCGCGACTCGCCAGCCGATGGCGGTCGACTTGCGCGAGGTGGTGGCCGTACTGCGCATCTCCAGCGACCTGGAGCGGATCGGCGATCTCGCCAAGAACATCGCCAAGCGCGTCTCGGCGCTCAGCCAGGACGACGTGCCGCGCCAGGCACGCCGCGGGCTCAATCACATCATGAGCCTCGCGATCAGCCTGCTCACCGACGCACTGGACAGCTTCGCCGGCGGCGACAGCAGCAAGGCCGCCTCGGTGCGCAGCCGCGATAACGACGTCGACCTGATGTACACCTCGCTGTTCCGCGAGCTACTGACCTACATGATGGAAGACCCCGGCACGGTCGCGTCCGGCGTCCATCTGGTTTTCTGCGCCAAGAACATCGAGCGGGTCGGCGATCACGCCACCAACATCGCGGAGTCCGTGTATTACATGGTCGAGGGACGCACGCTGCCGGACGAACGTCCGAAAGCTGACTCGACCAGCTTGATGCGGTTCATGCTGGCCGCCGCGCACTGACCGATCGGGCTCGTTGCGAGCGCTCGCGGCTGCGGTTCCAAAACTGCAGTCGAAAGCGTAAAGAATATCGATGACCGATTCCGAGCCGCGATACGCCGTTTATTTCGTGCCCGCGGCGGATTCCGAACTGTACCGGTTTGGCAGCACCGTCCTGCAATACGACTGCTACACCGGGACCGCGATCTTCCCACCCGCCCAATTCCGGGATCAGCCCGACGAATGGCGGAAAGCCACAGAAGAGCCGCGGCGCTACGGCTTTCACGCCACGCTGAAGGCGCCATTCTATCTTGCGCCCACCTGCGGTGAGGCTCAACTGGTCAGCGCCTTTCAGAGCTTCGCGGCGATTGGCCGGACCATCGCCACCATCCAGCCGGTCGTGACCATGCTGAGCGGCTTTGCCGCCATCGTTCCGGAGCAACCGAACCCTGTACTCAACGCGCTTGCGGCCGACTGCACCACGATCTTCGACGCCTTCCGCGCGCCGATGACCGCACAGGAACGCGCCCGCCGGCTGGCCTCGGGTCTCAATCCCAGTCAGATCTCCAACCTCGACCGCTGGGGCTATCCATACCTGTTTGCCGACTTCCGCTTTCACATGACCTTGACCGGCAAGATCGAGGTCGGACGGCGCGAGTCAGCCGTCGCTGTGCTTCGCGACCTGTTCCAGCGGATGCGCACGGGCTCCATCGCGATCGATCGCCTGGCGCTGACCAAGCAGGACACTCAAGCTTCGCCGTTCCGGGTGCTCAGCACCGCGGCGCTCCGGGGCGTTCACGAAGTCCACTGATAGTCGTTATTTGGTGGCGCATGTCCTTTTCGGAAAACCGGAATCCACTTTTCCGGGACATGCGCTACGGCAGCCGCATCAGCGGCTCGCCGGCGCGGATCGTCGCGCCCTCCGCGATGCCGTCGGCAAGCCTGAACTCGCCCGGCGCGAACACGATGATGGTCGAGCCGTGTTCGAACCAGCCCATCTCCTGGCCCTTCCGCAACGTGGCATCGCACGGGATCACGTTGGGTCCCGGGTGGCGGAGATTCAGCAGCACGTCGATGAAATGCAGCCGGATGCAGGCCACGAGAATCGCGGCCACCGGCACCAGGGTGACGCGGTGACCGCCCGCGGCCAGCGTGGTTTTGATGACCGCGCGCTCGTTCTTGCAGAACAGCTTTTCCACGCGCTTGAGCGCAATCGGGTTCACGTTCCAGGTGTCGCCGGAGATGTAGCGCACCTCCTCGACGTGACAGTCATGGGGCGCGTGGAAGCGGTGATACATGCTCGATGTCAGCCGCAGCGTCACGTAGGTGCCGTTGCGATGAGTCTCGACCAGCGCCGGATCGCAGAGAAGATCGTCGAGCGTGTAGGGAAAGCCCTTGATCTGATGGAGTTCCTTGCCGGCGATGGTGCCGCAGGCGCCGACAATGGCATCGCAGGGGCTGGCGAAGATCTGCGGATCCGCCGCAAACGGCCGCGCCCCATCCTTGAGCTCCCGGATGAAGCAGTCATGCATACTCCGGAACTCGGTTTTCTTGGCCTCTGAAAGGTCGAGGCCCGAAAACGTTCGCCACAGGCCGATCGAAAGATCCCGGACAAGGGGCTGCTCGATCTTGCTGAACCAGCCCAGAAGCTGGGTCGTGAGCCTGCGCGGGATGCGATTCGTCAGGAGGAAGTTGACGTCTTCCTGCTCAAACACACGCAGCCATTGGGTTTGCGGCGTCATGGATTCGTTAAATCTCCGGTCTAAACGGTGCTTCCATGGATCTGGGCGGCACGGCACTCGCTTTCTACGGGCTCGGGGTCACGGCTCTTGCGACCTCGCTGGTCAAGCTGAAACAGCGGCTCGAACTCTCCAAGGCCAAGCATCGCTCGCTCGCCGGCCACGCCCGGATGTCGCGCCGGATCGCAGCGGCGGTGCCGTTCTACGAATACGGGCCTGACCAGTTCTTCTGCTCCGACGATGCGCCGGCCGACGTCGTGGCGCGCCGCCGCGACGGTTTCGCGCGGCTCGCCGCGCTTTACGAGACGCGCTACCCGAAGAGCATTGCAAGCACGGCGGCTGTCGCCGACAGCATCTCCGACGTGCAGTTCACCGAAGCCTACCGGGTGCCCTACCAGTACAGCCGTTACGTCCGGGAGCACCTTCGCGTCGGCACCTTCGTGCAGTCCTCCGAAGGCGTCACCGTCACCGATCTCGATGGCAACCGTTTCTACGACCTGACCGGCTCCTACGGCGTCAATCTTCTCGGCACCGACTTCTACAAAGGCGCGATGCGGCGCGGCCTCGAGCAGGCCCACGATGTTGGACTGGTGCTCGGGCCCTACCATCCTGTTATTGCCGACAACGTCCGCCGCCTGAAGAAGATCTCCGGGCTCGACGAAGTGTCGTTCCACATGTCCGGCACCGAGGCCGTGATGCAGGCGGTACGGCTGGCTCGCTACCACACCCGCCGCTCGCATCTGGTTCGTTTTTGTGGTGCCTATCACGGCTGGTGGGGCGACGTGCAGCCCGGCGTCGGCAACCCGGTGCCGGCGCACGAGACCTACACGCTCAACGACATGTCCGAGCAGGCGCTGCATGTGCTGCGCACGCGCCGCGACATCGCCTGTGTGCTGGTCAACCCGCTGCAGGCGCTTCATCCGAACGGCTCGGCGCCGGCCGACACCTCGCTGGTCGACGGCGGCCGCTGGGCGAATTTCGACAAGGCCGCCTACACGGCCTGGCTGAAGGAGCTTCGCGCGGTCTGCACCGAGCGCAACATCGTGCTGATCTTCGACGAAGTGTTCCTCGGCTTCCGGCTGGCGCTCGGCGGTGCACAGGAATATTTCGGCGTAAAGGCCGACCTCGTCACCTACGGCAAGACAGTCGGCGGCGGCTTCCCGATCGGCGTCATCTGCGGCCGGCGCGACCTGATGAAGCGCTTCCGCGATGACCGGCCTGCCGACATCTGCCTTGCCCGCGGCACCTTCAATTCGCATCCCGCCGTCATGTGCGCCATGGACGAATTCCTGCGCCACATCGAGAAGCCCGAGGTCGTCGCGCTCTATCGCGATCTCGACGGCCTCTGGAACGGCCGCGCCGACGCGCTCAACGCCCGCTTCGAGGCCGAAGGCGTTCCGGTGCGCGTGGCGAACCTGTCGACGGTCTGGCTGGTCTATTACACCTGCCCATCGCGCTACAATTGGATGCTGCAATACTACATGCGCGCCGAGGGCCTGGCCCTGAGCTGGATCGGCACCGGACGTCTGATCTTCACGCTGAACTATACCGACGAAGATTTCGCCGCGGTCTCCGACCGCTTCGTCGCGGCAGCCAAGGCCATGCAGGCCGACGGCTGGTGGTGGTGCGATCCGGCTTCCACCGACAAAACCGTGAAGCGCCGCATCCTGAAAGAAATGATCGCGCAGCGGCTGTCGGCGTTGCGCGATCATCGGTAATAGCGCTCGATATATCAGCAAGAGTTGCGATCGTTTCCCTGGCTCCCCGCTTTCGCGGGGACGAACGGGGATAGAGCTGTGCCCTTGTCCTTGGCAGCTGCCCCGCGTCCCCTTGCTCCGTTCGTCCCCGCGAAAGCGGGGACCCAGGGCAGACATTTCAAGGACTAATTTGGGTGCGAATGAATTGGGCGCAATCGCGAGCGTCAGCTCGCGCGCGGGGCCTCTTCGCGCTCTTCTTCCTCGAACCAATCGTGGCCCTCTTCCTCCTGCTCGTCGGTGTGCGGGTCGATGAGCTGGCCCTTCACGAACAGGTAGTACGGCGCCTTGTGGTACCACTTCACATCGTTGAAGGGGTCGGTGAGGATCTTGGTCGCCCAGACGAGGCCGGTCTGCACGTCATAGAGGAAGAACAGATGGACGGTCCGGAAGATGAGACCGCCGGCGCCGAGCGCAAGCCACATGATCGCCGTGTGGCGGATGAATTCCATGACGGTGGTGTGCGGCTCGAACAGGCCGAAGAGAGTCGGATCGATGTACAGCACCACCGGCGACAGGGCCCAGATCGACATCAGCACGACCTTGCGCTGCAGGTTGTAGCCGATCTTGATCTCTTCTTTGTGCTCGTGCGTGGCCTTGTTGTAGTGATCGTAGGTCTTCGGCTCGAAGAAGAAGTGGCCAGCCTGCCGGGTTGTCATGGAGACGAGCCAGCCGGTCAAAGCGGCGATCGCCGGGTCCTTGAGCAGCATCACGTAGGAGAACAGGAAGCTGAGCGCGCTGACCAGGTGCAGGCTCTGGTTGATGCGGCTGTGATGATAGTAGCGGTGGTCATCCCAGCGCTGCACTCTCAGTGCTTCAGCGAAGCTGCTCATGGTGTCTCCTTGAGGGGCATCCAGCCCTGATATGTCGAATCGGTGAACGCCTGATGACAGAGACGGCCGTCGCTCGTTGCCGGCGACGGCAAGTCCGGCAATGTTCGATTAACCCGCAGCCCGGCGCAATGGCGTTTGCGGGGAAGCGCTGGCTCCCGTCTGGCCCTGGCTGCCCGCCGAGCCGTCCGCGACCTTGCCGAAACGGATGAGCGAGAAGTGCCCAAGCGGCGGCATGGCGCGGCGCTCGACCAGGCGCATGCCGGGCGTGGCCTTCGCCCAGTTGGTGTAACGCTCGAAGGAGAATTCGGTGCGCCAGCCAAGCTTACGGGCGGCAGGCGCGAACCACTTCTCGAGCGTGCGGCGAAGCCCTGCTTCGGCGCCGACCCGGCTGCACAGGATGATTTCGCCGCCGGGCTTGAGCACGCGAGAGAACTCGGTGAGCGTCGCTTCGGGGTTCGGCACCGTGGTGATGACGTATTGCGCCATCACCACATCGAACGAGGCGTCCGGAAAATTCAGGTGCTCGGCGTCCATGACCCAAAGGCCTTCGACGTGCTTGAGCTTGAGCTCCGCCACGCGCTCCTGGGCCTTCATCAACATTCCTTCCGAAATGTCGACGCCGCAGATCTTGTGCTTGCCGGAATAGTCCGACAGCGAGATGCCGGTGCCCACGCCGACTTCGAGAATGCGACCGCCGATCCGCTCGGCCGCCTCGATGGCGGCCTGACGGCCACGATCAAACACAGCACCGAACACCAGATCATAAACCGGTGCCCACCGGTCATACGCCTTCTCCACGGTGCTCTTGTCGAGCTCGCCGGCTGTCAGGTCCGTCATGTCTTGAGTCCCCTTCTTGAGCATAGTGCAGACGACCGTTTGGTCCTGTTCTCTATCCATGCGCCGCAGCGGCGGCGCCGATTTGCGCGGCCCGCGCGCGTCGCGCCGCGTTGATGTCTTGGAGATTGCCGATGAACTGGCGGGCGCTGTTTTCCCACGAATAGCCGAGCGCGAAATTGCGGCAGGCCTCGCGGGACACGTTCAGCGCGGCAAGGCAGGCCTCGCGCAGATCTTCGTTCAGCGCGCCGATCGGGTTGTTGGCGACGACGTCCTTCGGGCCGGTCACCGGGAATGCCGCAATCGGCACGCCGCTCGCAAGCGCCTCGAGCTGCACGACGCCGAACGTGTCGGTGAGACTCGGAAAGACAAACACATCGGCGGCCGCGAGATGCGCGGCGAGCTTTCCGTTCTCGATCAGCCCCATGAACTTTGCGTTGGGGAAGCGGCTCTTGAGAACATTCAGCGCCGGACCGTCGCCGATTACCATCTTGGTGCCAGGCAGATCGAGCGACAGGAAGGCTTCAAGATTCTTTTCAACTGCAACACGGCCGACACAGGCGAAGATCGGTCGCGGAAACGGCAACTCGATGGCGCGGTTGGGCCGGAACAATTCGGTGTCGACGCCGCGGGTCCACATTCCGAGATTGGCGAACCCGCGCGATGCGAGATCCGCACGCAACGACGCCGTTGCCACCATTGTGACCGAGGCCGCCGCGTGAAATCGCCGCAGCGCGGCATAGACCGCGCTTTCGGGGATTGGCCAGCGTGCCGAGATGTATTCGGGGAAGCGCGTCGTATAGCTCGTGGTGAACGGCACGCGATGCCGCAAGCAGTAGGCGCGGGTCCAAAGACCGATCGTGCCTTCGGTCGCGATATGTATGGCGTCGGGCTTGACCTGCCCGATCCGTTCCGCAATCTGCCTGCGGCTCGGCAGAGCGAGCCGCAGACCCGGGTAGGTCGGCAGCGGGAGCGAAGGAAACCCTTCGGGAGACAGGAATTCGATATCGACTCCGAGCCCCTTGGCGGCCCGCGCCAGGGAGGTCAAAGTCCGAACCACACCGTTAACCTGGGGATGCCAAGCATCAGTCGCGATGAGAACGCGCATGAGACCTTTCTCTCGGCCGTGGACAGCGGCCCGCCACTGTCGAATCAGCGGGCTTGTCGCCGCGTCGTCATGCCCCAGTAATATGACGCTGGCGTGTACCCCGCGCTTTGCGGTATTTCGCGGGCCCCCGCCCTGTAACAAGATTGTTACGGTTCGATGGGACTTTGCCGCGCATTCCCATCAACCGAATCAGAAGCTCATCGCAGACGCCTATGCATGACGTGACGAGCTTGCCCGCACAGTCCAGCCGTACACGCGGCTGGCACAAGATCGGCATCATCATCAGCCTTCTGATCGTCGTTGCGGCCGGTGTCGTGCTGTTCTTTCTGCTGCGCGACATCGACCTGCCGAAGGTCTTCGACGCCATCCGCAACAAGCCGCCGCATGCGATCGCATTCGCCGCTGCTTTTATCGGCTGCTGTTACATCACGTTAACTTTCTATGACTTCTTCTCGCTGCACACGATCGGCCACGGCGGGGTGCCGTATCGGATCGCGGCGCTGGCAAGCTTCACCAGCTATTCGATCGGTCACAATCTCGGCGCAACGGTATTCACCGCGGGCGCCGTGCGCTGGCGAATCTACTCGGCGTGGGGTCTGTCGGTTATCGATGTTGCCAAGATGGCCTTCGTCACCGGCCTCACGTTCTGGCTCGGCAACATCGTGGTGTTGTCACTGTGCTTCATCGTCGAGCCGGAGGCCGCGAGTGCGGTCGATCGACTGCCGGAATGGATCAACCGCTCGCTCGGCGTTGCAGGTCTTGCGATCATCGCCGGCTACGTGCTGTGGCTCCTGCCGCGGCCGCGCACCATCGGCCGCAACGGCTGGTCGGTCACGTTGCCCAATGCGCGGCTGACCGCCGTGCAGATCGCGATCGGCATCGTCGACCTCACGGTCGGCGGGCTTGCGATCTACTCGCTGCTGCCTGCGACGCCCGAGATCGACTTCATCACCGTGCTGGTGATCTTCGTGACCGCGGTGCTCCTCGGCTTCCTCAGCCATGCGCCGGGCAGCCTGGGCGTGTTCGAGGTCGCGATCCTGGTAGCGATGCCGCAGTTCGCCAAGGAGGACCTGCTGGCGTCGCTCCTGATCTTCCGTTGCCTGTATTTCGTGCTGCCGCTCTGCATTGCGATCTGCACCCTGGCAACCCGCGAGTTCCTGCTGGCGATGCGAAAGTGACGCTCGTCCCGCGTCCTCTCGCAAGCGCCACACCCTGCTCCGCCGAATAGACGTCTCTGGCTGACGCCCTTAACGAGCAAAACCGCAAATACATCTGAGTCGCGAAAACGTAATCCAATGTTCGCGCAGCCGGCCGGCATTGACGCGGCCCTGGAAGCTCGTTCCTTATCGACGCGTATTCGGAGAACGTCATGTTGACATCGATTGCAGGGAAGACCGTCATCGTCACCGGGGCGAGCAAGGGAATCGGGCGCGGCATCGCCAGGCGCTTCGGCCGCGAAGGGCTCAATGTCCTGGTCGTCTCCCGGCATCTCGACGAAGCCAGGAAGGTGGCAGATGAGATCGGCGCGAATGCCTCGTGCTTCGCCGCCGACGTCAGCGAAGCCGAGCCGTGTCAAGCGATGGCCGCAGCGGCGCTTGAGCGCTATGGCAGCATCGACATTCTCTGCGCCAATGCGGGCATCTTTCCCGCGGCCAAGCTCGGCCAGATGACCGCCGCCGACTTCGATCAAGTGATCGGGGTCAATCTCAAGGGCACCTTCCTTGTGGTATCCGCCGTTCTGCCGGCGATGACGGCCAAGAAAAAGGGCCGCATCGTCATCACGTCTTCGATCACCGGCCCAATCACGGGCTATCCCGGCTGGTCGCATTACGGAGCCAGCAAAGCGGGTCAACTCGGCTTTATGCGCACCGCGGCGATCGAGCTCGCGCCCCACAACATCACGGTCAACGCGGTGATGCCGGGCAACATCCTCACCGAAGGCCTCGAGGGCCTGGGCGAGGACTATCTCACGTCCATGGCGGCCTGCATTCCGATGAAGCGTCTCGGCACCGTAGAGGATATCGCCAACGCGGCCCTGTTTTTCGCATCCGAGGAAGCCGCATACGTGACCGGACAGACCCTTGTCGTCGATGGGGGTCAAGTCCTGCCCGAATCGCCGGCAGCCTTGGAGCAGATGGGCGTGTCCGGCTGACCTTCCGATCGAACGGCCGACCAAGTTTGAGCCATGCGATCGACATGACAACCGCCAAGGCAGCCGGCGGGCCGACGTTTCAGACCAGCGCCTTGCGAAGCCTCGCGCTGCTCAGATCGATCAAGACCACTGTGACCACGACGACGATCAACTGCGCCGCGGTTTCCCCATACTGAAACGAACGGATGCTTTCGTAGAGCGTCTGGCCGATGCCGCCCGCGCCAACGATGCCGAGCGTCGTGGCGGAACGCACATTGGTTTCCAGCCGATAAAGAATGAACGAACTCCACAGCGGAATCACCTGTGGGATCACGCCGAACACAATTTCCGGAATGCGCCGCGCGCCGGTGGCGCGGAGGCCCTCGACCGGGCGGGGATCGATGGCCTCGACGGCCTCGGAATAAAGCTTGGCGAACACGCCGGTGTTGTGGACGAACAGCGCCATCACGCCGGCGAACGGACCCAGGCCCACGGCGACCACGAACAACAAAGCAAACACGATCTCGTTGATGGCGCGGCAGGAGTCCATCAGCCGGCGGACCGGCTGCACCACCCATTGCGGCGCGATGTTGGACGAAGCGAGAATCGCGAACGGCGCTCCGAGCACCGCGGCGAGCGCGGTGCCCCAGATCGCGATCTGCACCGTGACAATCATGTCTTCGAGATAGCCGCGCCATTCATGAAAGTTGGGGCGCAGGAACGCCTGGCCGAACTCGGCCATGTTGCGCCAGTCGGTGAACAGGGAACCGGCCCGGTACATCTCGGCCGGGCTCCAGCTCCAGACCAGAAGCCCGACCACGATGATCCAGAGCGTCCAAGTCCGCGAGCGGCGGCTCAGTGAATGCGCGGGAACGTCGACGTTTTCGGTGGTGCGGTCAGCCACAGGCGAGCGTCCAAGAGATGTCACGGCGGACGTCACATTGATATCGGTCATCAGTGAACCACCGTTTTCATCACATGAGCACTGGGTTTAATGCCGCAAACAAAAAGCGCGCCGGGCTATACACCCGGCGCGCTCGCTGTTCCGCGATCAGTTGGTGCCGGTGAAGCCCGCGGCGAAGTCCGCGATCATCTTCTTCATGGTCGCCTTGTCGCCGGCGGCCTCGGCCTTGATGAAGTCCGCGACCTTTGTCTGATACGGATCGGTCTCGGCCTGCTTCTCCATCTGCTCGATCTTGGCGAGTTCGGCCTTGAGCTTTCCGACCTTCTCCTGCTTCTCGGCGGCGGAGAGCTTGTCGTCGCCCTGAACCTTCATCAGGTCCTTGTTGGCTTCGAGCTTGCGGACCGCGATGAGCTGCCGGTTCGACGACGGGTGGAATGGCGACCAGACGAGATTCGCCAGGACCTCGCGATCCTGCTTGATTTCCTCGTCGGAGCCGAGCCGGCCGTAGCTCATCAGGAAGGTGTAGAGCTTGGTCTTGATCGCCGGATCGAGATCCTTGCGCCACACCAGCGGATCGAGCGGAATGATCGGCGAGGTCCAGATCACCTTGATCTGCTTGCGCGCCTCGGGTGCGGTCTTCTCGACGCGCTGCAGGTCTTCGCTATTGTTGGTCGCGGCATCGACCTGCTTGTTGGCCACCGCCATGGCATTGGCCTGATGGCTGGCGTTGCGCACGGTCTTGAAGCAGGACTTCGGATCGATGTCCTTCGCCGCGAAAATGTAGGAGGTCGGCACCAGGAAGCCCGAGGTCGAGTTCGGATCGCCGATGCCGAAGTTCAGCGACTTGTCGCACTTCAGGATGTCTTCGACCTTGGTGTACGGGCTGTCCGCGCGCACGATGATGTGGGAGTAGTAGCCGGTGCTGCCGTCCTTCGACACCACCTGGGCGAACACCTCGCCGCCGGCGCGATCCACCGCTTCGATCGCCGATTTGTTGCCGTACCAGGCGACATGCACCTTGTTGAAGCGCATCGCCTCGATCACGCCGGCATAGTCGGTGGCGTAGAACGCCTTGACCTTGATGCCGATGGCTTTCGAGAGCGCCTCGACGAACGGCTCCCAGTTCTTTTTCTGATTGATCGACGCCTCGGTGGAGATCACGCCGAAATTGAGTTCGGTCGGCGTCTCGGCTTGCGCGAACATGGTGCTGCCCGCGAGGACCGCGGCCGCGAATGCGGCCTTCCTGAAGTGCGATGACATGATGTCTCCTGTGTGTGCAGAATTTCGGAATCGTGGAGAAAGGTCCGACGCTGAACGGTCAGGCGTTGAGATGAGGCCGCTGATCCGCCCCGCGTCGCGCCAGGTCGAACGGAACCAGGCTCGACTCCGCGGAAGGCTTGCGGACTTCCGTCTCTGGCGGCCGCGAGTCGATCGAGGCGAACAGGTCCTCGCTTTCGGCGCCGTAAAGCGCCGCCAGGAATTCCGGCGTGAGCGCGCGCGACGGCCCGTCATAGACGATCTCGCCGGCTTTGAGCGCGATCGTGCGCGGGCAGTAGCGCAGCGCGTATTCGACCTGATGCAGCGACACCAGCACCGTGATGTTGTCGCGCCGGTTGAGGTCGGCGAGGATATCCATCACGCGCCGCGCCGAGCTCGGATCGAGCGAGGCGATCGGCTCGTCGGCGACGATGAACTCGGCGCCCTGCATCAGCGTGCGGGCAATGGCGGCGCGCTGCTGCTGACCGCCGGAGAGATCGCTGCCGCGCTTGAGCGCATGTTCGGCGATGCCGACGCGCGACAGTGCGCGCATCGCACGCCGCTTCTCGTCCATCGAGAATCGGCCGAGCGTGGCGTCGATGAACGACATGCGGCCGAGCCGGCCGAGACACACATTGGTCAGCACCGACAGCCGCGGCACCAGATTGAACTGCTGGAAGATCACGCCGACGCGGGCGCGCAGCGCATTGGCCGAGCGCGCGATGCGGCCCCGCTGCTGGATCGGGCGCGAGAACAGCCGGACTTCGCCGTTCGCCGGGCTGCTGCCGTTGGCGTTGCGGTCGATCGGCGTCAGTCCCGCGATGGTGCGGATCAAGGTGGACTTGCCGGAGCCCGAGGCGCCGATCAGTCCAACCATCTCGCCGCGTTCGATGCTGAAGCTGACGCTGTTCAACACCCGAACCTGGCCGAAGGATTTCGAAATGTGTCGTGCTTGAACGACAGGCTCAGCCGGCACAGCGCACTCCCATATGCGAGCGATGAGGCCCAGCAGATCGGAGGTAACAGCCGCGTATGACAGTCGGATGAAGTGCCCCGAGCGCCTGTCGCCGTTTCCCTAGACAACGCGAACAAGGAAATTCCCGCTGCAGGATCAACGACCTGCAGAGGCGACACCGACGCCGTCAGTGGACGATGCGGTCCGGCTCGGTGAGATGGACGATCCGGCCGGCCGCAATCACGGCCACCACGCGGGGGCGGCTTTTTGCCTCGGCCTCGACCAGGATCAGATCGGCACGTTTGCCGGCGGCGATGGTTCCGCGATCGTCGAGGCCCATGGCCCTCGCCGGCGTCTGCGAAACGAGCCGCCACGCCGTCTCTAGCAGCGCTGTGCCCTGCTCGGCCAGCCGGAACGCCGCGATCAATTGCGCCGGATAGTAATAGTCCGACGCCAGGATCGAGCAGAGCCCGCGTCCGACCATTTCGGCGGCATTGACCCAGCCCATGTGGCTCTTGCCGCGCATCACGTTCGGCGCGCCGAGCACGATGGCGTCGCCGGCGTTGGCCGCGTCGGTCGCGGTTTCGATGTTCACCGGAAATTCGCTGACCCGGCAGCCGAGTCCGCGAAACCACTGGCGCTGCTCCGGACTGGCGTCGTCATGCGACAGAAGCGGCACGCGATGGGAACCCGCTTCCGCAGCGATGCGCGAGATCGAAACCGGAACCTCCTCGCGCCTCGCATGCAGCCTTTTCACCAGCGCCAGAAAATCCTCGCGCGGAATGCCGGCGCGCTCGACCATCTGATTGATCTTATCGGGCCGCTTGGCCAGGCTGTCGGACGACGGCAGATGATCGTTGAACGCCACCGCGCCGACGCGGCGCGCCGCAACCCAGTCGAGCACCTCGGTTTCGGCGTCGAGATTGAAGGTCTCGTGACGCAGGTGATAGCGCGTGTCCGCCGCAAGCTTCGGCTGCAGCGCTTCGATCCCGGCAAGAATGGCGCGGGCGTTCTCCGAGCCGCGCAGTCCCGGCTCCCACGACCAGGTCACGCCGTGGAAGATCGTGGTGATGCCGTTCGCGACAGCCTGCCGGTCGCTGTCGGCCAGCGCCACGTCGAGCGCCACGTTGACGCCGGGCCGCGGCATCATCTGCCGCTCGAAGGCGTCGCCATGCATGTCTACGATGCCAGGAAGGAGATAAAGCCCGTCAGCCTCGATGGTCCGGCCGTTCGCACGATCCGAGCCGATAGCCGAAATCACACCGTCTGTCGGGCTAACGTGAACAGGCGCCACTTCGAAGCCATCATCGAGCAGCGCGTTCGCGCCTGTGATCCGCATTTCCATGGTTCAGCTCATGACCTTCATTCACGCAACCGCCGAATGGCTGGATGCTTCATAGCGATCGAGGAATTCCTCGGCGGAAAGCTTGCGAAAGTCGGCCAACGCCGCGTGAAGCTGTTCGTGCGGCCAGTTCCACCAGGCGAGCGCGCGCATCCGCGCGGCAATGTGGTCCGGAAACCGCTGCCGAATCGGCCGCGCCGGGTTGCCGCCGACGATCGTGTAGGGCGGCACGTCCTTGGTGACGACGGCGCCGCCCGCGATCACCGCGCCATCGCCGATGCTGCGCCCGGCCAGCACGATCGCGCCATGGCCGATCCACACATCGTTGCCGATCGCGACATGATGCGCCCGCCGCCAGGCGAAGAATTCGTGCTCGTCTTCCTCGCCGGGAAAATAAGCGCTGGCCCGATACGTGAAATGCGACTGGCTCGCCCGCTGCATCGGATGATTGCCCGGATTGATCCGGGTCATCGCCGCGATCGAGCAGAACTTGCCGATGCTGCAATAAGCGATGTCGCTGTCGTTGACCACGTAGGAGTAGTCGGACATCGACACCTCGAGAAGCTTGGTGCGCGGGCCAACTTCGGTGTAGCGGCCGAGCGTGCAGCCTTTGAGCTGCGCGGACGGATCGATGACCGGATCATGTGAAAGCGTTTTGCCAGCCATGACGGCGCTACTGACCTCCTGCGGCGGCTCCGTGGTGCGGAGCGACCATGACGATGGGATGACGACGCCGACTGCTTGTCGGCGATTTCGCGGACAACTTACGGCTCACGTCTCGATCACCAGTTCGAGCCGGTCGGCGGCAAAGCGCGACCGCGATGTCAGGATCGGAATGCCATTGCCGTCGATATCGACACTGTCCACCACCAGCAGGGGACGCCCGATCGCGATCCGGAGCGGCGCTGCATCGGCGGCCTCGGCAATCGCCGCGGTGACCCGCGTGCTCTTGCGCGAATAATTCTTGATCCCAAAGCGGGTCAGCATGCGCGTGATCGAATTTGTCGAGGCATAGACTGCGGCGGCGCCGGGAAACCGCGCAGCATCGAGCCAGGTGGTCGAAGCACACAGCGGAACCCGGTCGGCGTGACGCAGCTTCTCCAGCCGCGCCACAGGCGTTCCGGCCTTGATTTTCAAGAACTTGGCGAGTTCCGCGTTGCATTCCTCGATGGCGCTCGAAATCAGCCGTCCGCTCACGGCGTGGCCTGCGCCGCCCACGATTTCCGAGAACCTCGTCCGCTGCTTGATCGGATAGGGAATGCGCTGCTGCTCGATGAACGTGCCGCTGCCACGCTCGGCGCGAACCAGCCCGCGATCGGCGAGCGCCGCAATGGCGCGCCGCACCGTGTGCCGGTTGACGCCGAATCGAACCGCGATCTCCATCTCGCCCGGAAGCTTGCTGCCGGGCTCGAACACACCACGCGCAATCGAGTTCTCGATCTCGTCGGCAATGCGCCGCCACAGCGAGACGCCCGACGGCGCATCGCGCGAAGGGTCCAGCAGTTCCGCGGTGGGGTTGGCGTTGCGCGTCATGGGTGTCACGAAAACTTCATCGACAGCGGCTAGAGAGTTGTCTATTAACATAGACAACTCACAACTGGCAATGGCGAAGGCTGTGACTTCGGTTTCATCGGACGAAGCAAAAATTCGCGAACGTCGCCGCGAGGCGATGGCGGTGCTGGCTTGCGCCAGCGTGGCGGAGATCGAGAGCGCCATCGCTTCGGTCGACGGCATTCCGGCACACCACGACATCCGCCTTCCTGAAAACGGACTGGTGATGCTGCGCGGCCGGATCGGCGGCGACGGCGCGCCGTTCAATCTCGGCGAGGCCGCGGTGGCGCGCGCCGCGGTGAAGCTTGCGACCGGCGAAGCCGGCATCGGCTATGTCCTCGGCCGCGACCAGGCCAAGGCGAAGCTGATCGCGCTGTGTGACGCGCTCGTGCAAAGCGGAGATCATCGCGAAGCGATCGAACGCGCCGTGCTGGCGCCGATTCGCACGAGGCTGAAGGCCGAGCGCGAAACGCAGGCACGGCAGACCGCCGCCACCAAGGTGGAATTCTTCACGCTGGTTCGAGGAGAAGGCTGATGCCCGCGGCGAACTTCCCTCACTCGGTTCTCTCGGCACAGTCGACCTTTCGCGCGATCCTCGATGCCACGGCACGGCCGGGCAGCATCCAATCGCTCTCCGGCGTTGCCGATGCGCCCTCGCCGCTCTCGCCCGCCGCGGCCGCTGTCGCACTGGCACTCTGCGATCATGACACGCCGGTGTGGATCGACACTGCGCTTTCGGCCAGCGCGCCGGTGCGCGAATGGCTGCGCTTCTATTGCGGTTGCCCGCTCGCGCAGAATCCGCGCGAGGCGGCCTTCGCCTTTGCGGCCGCCCCCGGCGCGCTGCCGCCGTTCGAAGCGTTCAATCCCGGCACCGCCGACTACCCCGATCGTTCGACGACCGTCGTCCTTCAGGTGCAGTCGTTCGACGTGGGACCGCGATTGACGCTCACCGGCCCCGGCATCCGCGAACGTGCGACATTTCGCGCCGATCCCCTGCCCGCCGATATCGCGGCGCGGCTGCGCGCCAACCGCGAGCTGTTTCCGCGCGGCATTGATCTGATGCTGGTCACCAACCAGGCCGTCGCGGCGCTGCCGCGCTCGGTGCATGTGACCGAGGAGAGCCCATAATGTATGTGGCGGCAAAAGGCGGTGAACGTGCCATCGAGAATGCGCACCGGCTGTTGGCTCACGAGCGGCGCGGCGATCCGGCCGTGCCGGAGCTGACGCTGGAGCAAATCCAGGGCCAGCTTACGCTTGCGGTCGACCGGGTGATGAACGAAGGCTCGCTGTATGATCGCGAGCTCGCGGCGCTCGCCATCAAGCAGGCGCGCGGCGATCTGATCGAAGCGATCTTTCTATTGCGCGCCTTCCGCGCGACGCTGCCGCGGTTCGGCGCCACCGAGCCGCTCGACACCTCGGCGATGACGGTGCGTCGGCGCATCTCGGCGGCGTTCAAAGACCTGCCGGGCGGCCAGATTCTCGGACCGACCTTCGACTATACGCACCGGCTCCTCGAGCCGCAGAGCGCCGAAGCGGCCGACAGGCCCACACAAGGGCAAGCCGGCGCCGCATCGATCCCGCGTGTCACTGATCTCTTGGGCACCGACGATCTCGTCGAGCCATCGCCCCCTGACACCGGCGAAGCGCCCGGCGATCTGACGCATGATCCGTTGAGCTTTCCGGCCGATCGCGACCTGCGCCTGCAAAACCTCGCGCGCGGTGACGAGGGCTTCCTGCTGGCGCTCGGCTATTCGACCCAGCGCGGCTACGGCCGCAACCATCCGTTCGCCGGCGAGATCCGCATGGGCGATGTGGAGATCGAGTTCACGCCGCCGGAGCTGGGCTTTGCCGTGCCGCTCGGCCGCATCACCGTCACCGAATGCCAGATGATCAACCAGTTCCGCGGCACGGCGACGGAAGCGCCGCGGTTCACGCGCGGCTATGGGCTCGGCTTCGGCCACTGCGAGCGCAAGGCGATGTCGATGGCGCTGGTCGATCGGGCGCTGCGCGCCCGCGAGCTCGACGAGGACGTCAAGGCGCCGGCGCAGGACGAGGAGTTCGTGCTGTCGCACTCCGACAACGTGCAGGCCACCGGCTTCGTCGAGCACCTGAAGCTGCCGCATTACGTCGACTTCCAGGCCGAGCTCGGTCTGGTGCGCAAGCTGCGCGAGGAGTTTGCCGCGTCAGAACCTGTGAAGGAGGCAGCCGAATGACTGCGGCCGCATACAACTTCGCCTACCTCGACGAGCAGACCAAGCGGATGATCCGCCGCGCCATCCTCAAGGCGGTGGCGGTGCCCGGCTATCAGGTGCCGTTCGCAAGCCGCGAGATGCCGATGCCTTACGGCTGGGGCACCGGCGGCGTGCAGGTCACCGCCGCTGTGCTCGGACCGGACGACGTCCTTAAAGTGATCGACCAGGGCGCCGACGACACCACCAACGCGGTGTCGATCCGGAAGTTCTTCGTCAAGACCGCTGGTGTGGCGACCACCACCGAGACCAGCGAAGCCACCGTGATCCAGACCCGGCACCGCATTCCGGAGACGCCGCTCAAGGCGAACCAGATCCTCGTGTTCCAGGTGCCGATCCCGGAGCCCTTGCGCTTTCTCAAGCCGCGCGAGACCGAGACGCGACGCATGCATGCGCTCGCCGACTACGGCCTGATGCATGTGAAGCTCTACGAGGACATCGCGCATCACGGCCACATCGCCACGACCTATGCGTATCCGGTGAAGGTCCAGGGCCGTTACGTGATGGACCCCTCGCCCACGCCGAAATTCGACAATCCGAAAATGAACGACTGCCCGGCGCTGCAACTGTTCGGCGCCGGCCGCGAGAAACGCATTTACGCGATCCCGCCCTACACCAGCGTGGTGTCGCTCGACTTCGAGGATCATCCGTTCGAGCGCTACCGGTTCGACGGCATCTGCGCGCTGTGCGGTGCGGACGAGAGCTTCCTTGACGAAGTCATCACCGACGACCGCGGCGGCTGGATGTTCGTGTGCTCCGACACCGACTACTGCCAAGGCCGGCGCGGCGACAAACCGCAGACGCCGCCAAAGGCTGCGACGGGGGCGGCACATGACTGACGCGCCCGATATCCACACGCGCGTGGCGACCGAGCGCGACCTGCCGGACGTGCTGCGGCTGTATGCGCAGCCCGATTTCGACAACGGCAAGACCTTGTCGCTGGAAGACGCCCGGCAACTGTTCGCGCGCTTCGCCCGCTATCCCGACTACACGCTCTATGTGGCCGAGAAAGCGGGCCGCATTGTCGGCAGCTTCGCGCTGCTGATCATGGACAACATCGGCCATCTCGGCACGCCGTCGGCCATCGTCGAGGATGTGGTGGTCGCGCCCGAGATGCAGAGCGCCGGCATCGGCCGGGCGATGATGGATTTCGCCCAGCAGAGCGCCAGGAAAGGTTGCTACAAGCTCGTGCTGTCGTCGAACGCCCGCCGCGAACGCGCGCACGCATTCTACGAGTCGCTGGGTTTCACCCGGCACGGCGTGAGCTTTCGCCTCGATCTTCCGGTGCACGCGTCATGACCGACAATCAACGAGACGAACCGCTGTTGATCGCCGAGGGCCTGACCAAGCGATACGGCCGCCACATCGGCTGCCGCGACGTGTCGTTCGAGCTCTACGAGGGCGAGGTCATTGCCGTGGTCGGCGAGTCCGGCTCCGGCAAGTCGACTCTGCTGCAACTTCTCTGCTCGCAACTCGAAGCCACCTCCGGCCGCGTGCTTTACCGGATGCGTGACGGCGTCACGCGGGATCTTGCCTTGCTTGGCGAAGCCGAGCGGCGTTTCCTCGCCCGCACCGACTGGGGTTATGTGCATCAGGATCCGAGCCAGGGGCTGCGCATGGGTGTTTCGGCCGGCGCCAATGTCGGCGAGCGGCTGATGGCGATCGGCGAGCGGCACTACGGCCGCATTCGCACCAACGCCTCGAACTGGCTCGACCGCGTCGAGATCGATCCCGGCCGGATCGACGACAGCCCGCGCACCTATTCGGGCGGCATGCGGCAGCGGCTGCAGATCGCGCGCAATCTCGTCACCGAGCCGCGGCTGGTGCTGATGGACGAGCCGACCGGCGGCCTCGATGTCTCGGTGCAGGCGCGCCTGCTCGATCTGCTGCGCGGGCTGGTTTCCGATCTCAGCCTGTCCGCGGTGATCGTCACTCACGATCTCGGCGTGGCGCGGCTCCTGTCGCACCGGATCATCGTGATGAAGGGCGGCCAGGTGATCGAAACCGGGCTGACCGATCAGGTGCTCGACGATCCGCGCGAGCCCTACACCCAGCTTCTCGTCGCTTCGATTCTGCCGCCGTAGGCAAAGAAAACCGGGACAATGAAAACCGCTCTGGAACTCGCGAACGTCAGCAAAAGCTTCACCATGCATCTGCAAGGCGGCGTGAAGCTGTCGGTGGTCAACGGCGTGACCTTCACGGCCCACACCGGCGAATGCGTGGTGCTCGCGGGCCCCTCCGGCGCGGGCAAGTCGTCGATCCTCAAGATGATCTTCGGCAGCTATCGCTGCGACCGCGGCCAGATCGTGGTGCATCAGGGCCAAGGACAGGCTCACGAGCGGACGGATATCGCTTCGGCGACGCCGCGGCAGATTCTTGGGCTGCGCAAGAACACCATTGGCTACGTCAGCCAGTTCCTGCGCGCGATCCCGCGGGTGCCGACGCTCGACGTGGTTGCCGAACCTTTGATTGCCGGCGGCGTGCCGCGCGACGCCGCACGGAGGAAAGCGACCGAGCTGCTCCGCCGTCTGAACATTCCAGGCCCGCTGTGGGGCCTGCCGCCCGCGACCTTCTCGGGCGGCGAGCAGCAGCGCGTCAACATCGCCCGCGGCTTCCTCGCCGAGCGGCCGATCCTGCTGCTCGACGAGCCGACGGCGTCGCTCGACGCCCAGAACAGCGAAGTGGTGGTGCAGCTGATTGAAGAGCGCAAGCGGCGCGGCGCCGCGATCGTCGCCATCGTACATGACAAGGCCTTGCGCGACCGCATCGCCGACACCGTGGTCGACATGACCGGCTTTGCCGCGGCCGCTTGAACCGACTATGAAAGACCGCATGCCAACGACAGTCCTCACCAACGCCAGAATCGTGCTGGCCGACCGCGTCATCGACAACGGCTGGCTTGCGATGGACGGCAGCACCATCGCCAAAGTCGGCGAAGGCAAGCCGCCGGAGCGCGGCGACGACCTCAAGGGCGACCTCCTGATGCCCGGTCTCGTCGAGCTGCACACCGACCATCTCGAAGCCCATTACGCGCCGCGTCCCAAGGTGCACTGGGACCCGGTCGCCGCGGTCGTGTCATTCGACGGCCAGCTTGCAACCTCGGGCATCACCACGGTGTTGGATTCGCTGCGCGTCTGGACCGAAGACGGTGCCGAGGAGGTCGACGGCGAGGCCGAAACGCTCGCCAGGGCGATCGGCAAGGCCCGCGACAGCGGCATGCTGCGCACCGACCATTTCCTGCATCTGCGCTGTGAGGTGCCGATGCCGAACGTGGTCGAGGAAGCCGCCGAGCTGATCGGACGAAACGACGTGCGGCTCGTCTCGCTGATGGACCACACGCCCGGCCAGCGCCAGTTCCGCGACGAGAGCAAGCTCCGCGACTACTACCGCGGCAAGAAGGGCGGCTTGAGCGATGCAGCACTCGATGAGCTGTTCCGAAAGCGCTACGAATACCAGGCCGCCTATTTTGCGGACAACTACCGGCGGCTGGTCGCGCTTGCGGACAAGCACGGCACGCCGCTCGCAAGTCATGACGACACCACGCTCGAACACGTCAGCGACGCGATCCGCGACAAGGTCGCGATCGCCGAGTTTCCAACCACGGTCGAAGCCGCGCATGCGCTGCACAAGGCCGGCATCCGCGTGCTGATGGGCGCGCCCAATCTGGTGCGCGGCGGGTCCCATGCCGGCAATGTGGCGACCGCGGAGTTGGCCGAAGCCGGCGTGCTCGACGTGCTGTCGTCGGACTACATGCCGGCGAGCCTGCTGATGGCGGCGGTCAAGCTGCCCGAGGCCGTGTCGGGCTTTGGACTTCCAGCCGCGATCCGCACCGTGACCAAGACGCCGGCCGAAGCGGTCGGGCTGACCGACCGCGGCGAGATCGCGGCCGGCAAGCGCGCCGACCTGATCCGCGTGCATGTGGCGGACGGCATTCCGTTCGTGCGCTCGACGTGGCGCTGCGGCGTTCGCGTAGCGTGAGCCAGAAGATCAGCGACTTCTATCCCGCAGCCGCCAGTCTCATCTCCCGATGAGTTTCGGCAGCGCCGCCGTATGAC
The DNA here is from genome assembly GCF_001579845.1 of Rhodoplanes sp. Z2-YC6860. Classification (GTDB taxonomy): domain Bacteria; phylum Pseudomonadota; class Alphaproteobacteria; order Rhizobiales; family Xanthobacteraceae; genus Z2-YC6860. Next base: position 1,494,344 of record NZ_CP007440.1, on the reverse strand, counting down.
GCCAAATCCCGTGTGACGTCGCTGACGACCGCCAGCCAATCGCCCGCGGATTTCTGCCGATAGAGCTTCACCGTCGGATACCAAGGACTATCGGCGCGATCCAACAGCCAGCGCCAGCACGTATCAAATCGATTCAAGATCCAGACAGGCTTGCCCATCGCTCCGGCCAGATGCGCCGTTGACGTGTCGACCGACACCACCAGGTCCAGATTGTCGACCAGCGCAGCGGTGTCCGAAAAATCATTCAGGGAGCTGGTGAAGTCGATGATGGCAGGACCGCTCCAGCCTTTATTGACCAGCTCCCGCAGTTCCTCTTCAGCCTTCTGTCCTTTTTGCAGGCTGTAGAATTCGACGTCCGCGTCGGCGAGCGGAGCCAGGCATTCAAGAGGAATGTTTCGTCTTCCATTCGCCGCCCAGGATTCGGGCTGATTGGGCCTGAACCCGCCGGACCAGACGAGCCCGATCCTCGGCCTTCTCCGCTGGCCGAGCCTTTTCTTCCATTCGTCCGATTTCGCGGAATCGCTTTTGATGTAAGGGACGCCGGCAGGGATATTGCGAAGGCTCGTTTGGAACGCCAGCGGCAAGCTCATCAACGGACAGACATAGTCGAACGGAACAGGAGGCTCGCTGCCGTCTTCGATCAGATGCGCAACCCCAGAAAGATCCGCCAGAAGAGTCATGAGGGACCGCTGAACCTCCAAGATGACCCGCGCGCCCAAGCCCGCCACCAGGCTTGCGTAACGGGCAAATTGGATCGTGTCCCCGAGACCCTGTTCCCAGTACAAAAGAATCGTTTTGCCCGCCAACGGCTCCTTCCCAAGCCACAGCGGCTTGGAGAACGATCGTTTTTGCAGACCAAAACTTTTCTGATCCCACCGCCACTCGAAATCTCTGAAGCCCGCATCGAAATCGCCGCGCGTCAGCTTGGCGATCGACGCATTCACGAGCGACTTGGCATGATCCCTCTTGAGCGACAAGACCCTGCGATAACCCGCCAAAGCCTCTTCGAGACGCATCATCTCCTGCAAGGTGACGGCGCGATTGTAGATGGCGTCGAGGAAAACGGAATCGATCGCGATCGCCTTGTCATAAGCGTCCAAGGCCTCGCTCCATCGGGCCATCCCCTTCAGGATGTTCGCGCGATTGGAAAGAGCTTCCTTGTAGGATTTGTTGAGATCCAGCGCCCGATCGAAACTCTCCAGCGCCTCTTTCGTGAACTTGAGCATCGCCAGCACGACGCCAAGCTCGTTATGGAATAGTGGCTTGTTGGGCTCGACAATCGCCGCGGCCATCAGGAACTTGGCGCTCGAGGGAAAGTCGCCGATGTCCTTGTTCGCGACTCCCAGACAATAGAGCGTCTCGGAATCGCGCGGGTTGCTCTGGATGATTTCGGTGTACAGCCCGATCGCAGACCGGACCTTTCCGTTCCGATGGAGCGCGATTGCTTCACGTCGTTTCTTGTCGATGGCGCTCATTCGAAATCCCCGGATTGGGCTGCGAGGCACGCAAAGCGCGTACCAATGCGGATTCGCGAGTCGAATGAATCGGTTAGGCCGACGCTGGACGTTCCGCGCGGGATCAGAATTGCCGTTCGGTCCGGATTGGCCCGGCAAAATCTGCCTATCGCGCGGCAGCGACACGTGGCTTCTTGAACCGAACGGGGAACTTGGGGCACTGGCCGTGCGCCAAGCCCGCTTGACGCTTCAGGGGGCCGGGCTTTCACCCAACCCACTGATTTTACTATCGAATTTGGTTGCGGGAGGTGGATTTGAACCACCGACCTTCAGGTTATGAGTATGATTTCCACTCTTTTCTGACGATATCCCCAGACCTCTGACTTTACCTAAAGCCCGAGAAAAACTAAGGATTTCTCGTACTGCACTGTCGCGTCGTATCTGGACATTCCGTCTCTGGTGGCGACTCGGTGGCGACTCTCGGAGCGGGATTTGGAAAGCCAGAAGCTGACGAAGCGGGTCGTGGACGCGATCACGCCCACCGGAAAAACCGTCATTCATTACGACAGCGAGCTCAGCGGATTCGGCCTGAAGGTCCTGCCTTCGGGCGCCAAGCGATGGTGCGTCGAATACCGCAGCGGAGCCGGCGGGCGGAAGGTTGGCAAGACCCGGATGGTCTTGGGTTCCACCTCAACCATGACACCCGACCAGGCACGGCAATCGGCGCGAACGATCCTTGGCGCCGTGGCGCTGGGTCAGGATCCTGCCCGCAAACGGACCCACGATCGGGCAATGCCCACGTTCGCGGAATTCGGGGAGCGTTATCTCACCGAAGAAGCGGAGACCAAACTGAAGCCGCGAACGGTGGTCAACTATCGCATCTACCTGCGCAAGCATGCCACGCCGGTGATTGGCACCCGGAAGCTTGACGCGCTGGAGACCGATGAAATTGCAAAGATGCACCGCAAGATCGGCAAGACCAACCCGATGACAGCAAATCGTGTCGTCGAGTTTGTCAGCTCGGTGTTCCGATACGCCGCGGTCTGCGGGCTGGTTCCGCGAGGTCACAATCCCACAGCGCAGGTTTCGGCGTTTCGTGAGCAGCGCCGAGAGCGTTTTCTGAACTCCGCTGAATTGGCGCGCTTGGGCGATGCCATTCGGGAAGCCGAGACGGCTGGCATCCCGTGGGAGGTTGATAAAGACCAGCCGAACGCGAAGCACATTCCCAAAAACGCTCGGACAAAACTCGGCCCTCATGTCGTCGCGGCCCTACGGTTGTTGATTCTGACCGGCGCCCGTCTTCGCGAGATCCTTTCACTGAAGTGGGAATACGTAGATCTCGAGCGCGGACTGCTCTTGTTGCCGGACAGCAAGACCGGGCGGAAAGCGATCATCCTGAACGCTCCCGCGATTGCGGTCCTTAAAGCGCTTCCGCAAGTGGACACGTACGTGATCGCGGGCGATATAAAGAACCAATCCCGCCACGATCTGAACAGACCTTGGAGATCAATAAGTGCGCGGGCCGGACTGTCGGATGTCAGAATCCATGACCTCCGGCATACCCACGCGAGTTACGGCGCCGGAGCTGGTTTTGGGCTTCCGATCATTGGCAAGTTGCTGGGACATTCCCAACCCGCGACAACGGCGCGCTATGCCCACTTGGACAATGATCCGCTGAAACAAGCGTCCGAGTCGATCGGCAGCAAGCTTGCTAGAGCGATGGGCGATATCGAGCCCGATGTCGAATTCGCGCCGCGTTGAGAATGCCAGGGCCCTGTCTTGAATGAAGCGTAAAACTGATCAACCACGTCCCCGCGATCGAATGGGCAAGCAGGAGGCCAAGTCCAAGCGCTTATCCGAAGCCGATCAACTCATCGGTCCTGAGGAGCTAACAGAGGCCGATATTCCGGAACTTCTGAGCCGCCTCGATTTTGATTACTCGTTCGGCGCTGCCTCGCCTTCGACTTCGAGTTTCCTCGGCGGATATTGGTGGTCCCTGGGCGAGGCAGCGGACTACATCGAGAACAGCATCGAAAACACGGATTCAGACGCGTCACCGTTGTTCACCGGACTCGGGCGCCTCGAAAAGGCAATTCGAAGCGGCAAGATCGGAGCCTTTGGGTCGATCGACGCGGGGCCGGTTAGCGAACTGTCAGAGGCTGCATGGACCGAGTTTATATTGATACCGTACTTTCATCGGCGACTTGGACAAGGCAGACCGACCTACGAGGTTCTTGTCAGATCAAGACGTTCTTACCGTGCTTCCGCCCTTAATGATCACAGTTTTGCTGCGAACGAGTGGCTTCCAGCGGCCAACGCGCCCCACGGAGAGCCGGGCTACTATCGAATCGTGTCCAACGTCTTCGTTAAGGAAGCCGATGTCGCAAAGCTATTTCCGCAGAAAACTGATGCAAGGAAAGAGCCCGGAGGTAGGAAGCACCGCCGCCTACTTTCAACGATTCCGGTCGTGAAGGTGCGGGGAAAGAGTGTCTTCCCCGACCCGGGAGACGCGACAGCTTCGGACATCACTCGTGCTGTCATCAAACACTGGGAAGAAGGTGACAGAAAAGAAGGCCGCGAGAAGGACTATCTTTTCCCCACGGAACTGCAGGCAGTTCTGCGATTCTACGAAAAGCTTAGACACGGATCGTCTGACATTTAGCTGATGTCGATACATTTTGGGCAAATGTAGAAGCAGAGGCCATTTCCCGACCTAGAAGGAGGGTGTGACGCAGAGATTCTCCTGCGCACTAGGGAAATGGAGAAGCAACATGACGGAGGTCGCCAGCCCCTCGCTGCCGACTTGGCTCACTCGTAAAGAGGCAGCTCTACACCTCAGGCTGGGTGAAAGCACTCTCGCCAAATTGTTTTTGTCGGGCGACGGCCCTTTTGCGATCAAGATCGGCAAGTCCGTTCGATATGCCAGACACGATCTGGATAGCTGGATGGCAAGCCGGCGGCGACGTTCAACCAGCGACACCGGGGCGCCCTGAGCGCTCTCTCAAAAAACCCACCTGAAAATGTGGCGCCCGACTGCGCGTGCGATCAACTCGCGCGGTGCGTCACCCAACGCGCCGGCCGTAAATGGAGCGGTTCGGCCAGGAGTATGAACAATGCGGTCCCTTCCGAACAACCCTTTTATTCCGGCTTATCGAATCATCCTGTCCAACACGTGTCACTTGGTGTTTCGCTGTCCGTATTGCGACAGCCGTCATCTTCATGGATGCGGTGACGGCAAGCTTGAGCAGTGGCGCGTCTCGCACTGCATCCATGAAAAATCCGAATTGCGTTGCCGCAATATTAGGTTGCTTTGCGTCGGCGAGGTCGCCAGCGAGCGCATGCTGCCCCGCTTCGGGCTTGCCGATCTGATCGAATTCAACCGGGTATTCGGTGCGCTGAAAAAATAAAGACATCCGCTTCAGCAAATCAGCACCTGTAACCTGCCGGCAGTTTCGACCATCAGAACCGGGACTGCCGGTCTACTTTCCAAGGATTCCATGGCATCACACCAGAACGATATCGTGGCGATCATCGATGCTGCGCCTCCGGTTGAGATCGAAGCGCAATTCAAAGATGGCCAGAGTCCACTTTCCAATTCATCCGAGACGAATACGCCGATGCGCCAATCGGGGCGACGCGCCCCGTCACGCGACAAGCTTATCGCCTGCGCAGACGCGGCCGAGCTGTGGCATGACGCAAACCGCGTGCCTTATGCGAGCTATAAGGTGCGCGGCCACACGGAGCATTGGCCGCTCGGGTCTCGACACTTTCGCATGTGGCTTGCGAGCGAATATTACCGCGCCACTGCCCAAGGGGTCGGCGGTACGGCGCTTGATGACGTCATGCGTATTCTTGAGGCGCGCGCGATCAATGATGGGCCGGCTTTTGAACCGCGTGTCCGCGTGGGTGGAACTGACGGCAAAATCTATCTTGATTTGTGCGACGATGCTTGGCGCGCCGTCGAAATTGGGCCGCGAGGTTGGATGGTCGTCGAGAAGCCGGCAATTCACTTTTTGCGCACGCCGGCGATGCGTTCCCTGCCCGTCCCCGAACCTGGCGGCTTGGTCGAGTCCTTGTACGGCTTCCTCAACACGTCGGAGGAAGACGCTCGGTTGATCATCGCGTGGTTGATCGGCGGCATGCGTGAATGCGGTCCCTACCCTCTGTTGGTTCTGAACGGGGAGCAGGGCAGCGGAAAATCGCTCGCGTCTCGCATGATCAGGTCTCTAATCGACCCTAATGCCGCGCCGATCCGCTCGGCTCCGAATGATGAGCGCGATATCGTGATTTCAGCTACGAACTCGCACGTCCTCTGCTTTGACAATCTGAGTGGTATGTCGGGGACGCTGTCGGACGCATTGTGCCGGCTTTCCACTGGCGCCGGCTTCGCTACTCGCGCGTTGCACACCAATGCCGATGAAATGATTTTCGAGGCGGCCCGGCCCGTGCTGCTGAACGGCATTCCTCACCTGGCGGATCGCGCTGACCTGTCGTCGCGGGCCATCACGGTTCATCTCCGCACGATCGGGGATCGCGAGAGAAGACCGGAAGATGAATTTTTGCGCGATTTCGCGGCGGCGCGGCCCGCCATTCTGGGCGCTCTGCTCGACGCGGTGTCCGCCGCGCTTCGCAATCTTGACCTCATCAAGCTCGATCGGTTGCCGCGGATGGCTGATTTCGCCAAATGGGTTACGGCGGCTGAGCCTGGCCTGGGCTGGGCCAAGGACTCTTTCCTTCACATCTACGAACGCAACATGCGCCAGGTCGAAGAGGGTGCCTTCGAGGCGGATATGATCGCTGTTGCAATTCGTGATTACATCACCCCCACCAAATATCCTGGCGGCTTCCGCGGCAGTCCGACGGAATTGCTTAATGTGCTCTCCGCCGCCGTGCCCGATGTGATCCGCCGCGCCAGGGGATGGCCCGTTAAAGCGCAACAGATGGGCAACGCTTTCGAGCGCGCCAAGCCGCTGCTGCGTCACCGCGGCTTCCACGTCGAACGTCATCGTGGCGGGCAGCGCGAGATTGTGATCGTTCCTCCTCAACCCGCGTCAGACGATGAAATACCCGTTTGATCCCCCGCGCCCCCTTGGGCGGGCGAAGGCGAAACGGCGCTGGCCGACGAGCCTCCGCGAGCCCTGGCGAGACTTCTAGCTGCCGAAACTCGCGGGTCCTCCGGCGGGGGGGCGCCTTTGCGGGCGATAAGGCTCCCGCCATCTCGCTAGCTGCGCGGTAAAAACGCTGGGTTGACACACACCGAACATAGGTGACGGTGGTTGACGGTGAAAACATTAGAGGCCGCCAGACAACATAAGGTGAGGTTGGAAATGATCAGAGCACCGTCAACTGATGTTCGGTGTCGCGGTGACGGTCCGAACACAGGTTGACGGTGACACTGAAAATCATCGACTTATGCGTGTGGAGAGACAGCTTGCGTCGGCCCGCGTCGGCCGGAGCAAATTAGAGTTGTGCCCGCTGATATTGGATTTACGTCGGCCGCGACGAGTTCGACAGCTCCATTCTTTTAGTTCGAAAGAGGACAGAAGAAGACGCCGCTCGTCGCTGGCCGCTTCAGTATGCGAAGCAAAGGGGCGCGCACATGGGGAATGGTCGACGCAGCCGACGAAGCTGACGAAATTATTGGCATTCAGTGGGTTAGGCTCGCCGGCCAACTTGATTGCAGCCGATGGGCCGCCGCTAAATCGAGTGTCGATACAGGCGGCAACGTTGTTCCTCCTGCCGGTGGAAGAGGAACTGGGATCCAACACTCTCCAGTGTAGCCGGAAGTAGCCCATCGAAGTCCAGCGCATTTCGGCGCGGACCGGGGCGAGAGAAACTGCTCCGAGGCCGAACCTTGGACCGCTGGCCGGTAGAGTTTTCCGGCTCTCTCACGATGGCGGGCTGGTTACGCCAGCGTGATTCAATAAGCTAATCGGCGTCTTCTGGCCGATCGCGCCGTGCGGGCGCTCCTCATTGTAGTACTTGCGCCAATCCTCCAATTTTTCCTTTGCGTCTGCAAGGCTTATGAACCAGTGGGCGTTCAAGCACTCGGCTCGGAAGCGACCATTGAAGGCTTCGATGAACGCGTTGTCGGTGGGCTTGCCTGGTCGTGAGAAGTCGAGCGTCACGCCACGCTGATACGCCCACAGATCCAAATCGCGTGACACAAACTCGGTGCCTTGGTCGACCCGGATCGTTGCCGGGAATCCCACTTGCCGGCAGACCCTTTCCAGAATCTCCACCACATCGGCGCCGCGGAATGTGAACCGTGGCTCCAGCACCGGCGAGAAGCGTGTGAATGTATCAACGACCGTCAGCACCCGCAGCTTCCGCCCGGTCGCCAGCTGATCGTGCACAAAATCCATCGCCCAGGTCTGGTTCGGGTACGTGGCCGCGACACGATCGTCCCGCAACTTGGCCTTAACCCGGCGCTTGGGCGTCTTATTGCGTAATTGCAGGCCCAACTCGCGGTAGATGCGCCGAGTCTTGTTCTGGCCATGACACCAACCCTCGCGCCGAAGCAGCACATGAACGCGTCGATAGCCATAGCGCACGCGCGTCTGGCAGATCTCCTTGATCCGTTGTTCGAGCGGCGCCTGTCCGGGGCGACGAGACTTGTAGTGGTAGGTCGACGTGTCGCACAGGAACACTCGGCACGCCCGACGTATCGACACGTCCCACTCGCTACGCATATCGTCAACCAGCTTGCGCTTCCGGACAGGCTTCAGAGCTTTCGGCGGAGCGCGTCCTGCAGCATCTCTTTATCGAGGCTCAAATCGGCGACGACCTTGCGCAGCTTTGAGTTCTCGTCCTCGAGCTGCTTCGGCCGCCGCATCTCGGTCGGCAGCAGCCCGTCATACTTCTTCTTCCAATTGAAATACGTCGCCTGGCTGATACCGGACTTGCGGCAGATATCCGCCACAGGCATGCCGTCGGCGCCTTGCTTCAGGATGAACGCCTTCTGGGCGTCCGAAAATCTCGATGCCTTCATTGCTCTGCGCTCCTCCCAGCCGGGGAATCGGCGCCGAAAACTCTAGCCAAAAACGATCCAGTTTGGCGGCCTCAGAGCAGAGATGGCACTCCACGTGCTGGCCTATAACTTCACCCGCGTCATGAACATCATAGGAGTTCAGCCGCTCATGGCAGCGATCAGGGCATAGTCTGCCCCCGAAGCCAGGCTCCCACTCGCGAAAGCCTCCAAAATCTTCACTTCCCCCAATCCGAGAGCGTTTTGACACAACCAAGACCCAACTGAGACATTGCCCCCAGTCTTCGTTGTATAAAACAGACCACCATGATTTCGCTGGGCTTGCCAGAATGGAGCTCAGGCCTCTCGTTAAGAGAAGAAGACGCTTCTCTGGCCGACAGTTGAGGCAAAAGTCGAGTCAGCCTCGATGACGGCTTAGCTGCTATTGCGACGGTCGTTGGTTCGGCAAGCAGGATCATTTGTTTGGCAGTCCGCGGACGTCCACAGTCACACGATCCGATCGGGGAGAGCCTCAGCCCGGCGGACGATCGTGTTCTTCTGAACGATTGGTTGCCACCCAAGGTCGGCGTGGTGCCCAAGATCAGGGTTGGCCGGCACTGGTTCAACGTGCTGTGGGCGTTGCCGCTCGGGTTTGTATTCGCCGTCATCGGTGTGGCCGTGGCTCAAGCGTTGCGTGAGCAACCGGCAGTTCAGGATTTTCTGCTGCGCTACCCTGGCGTCCCGCCGCTCGCGCGCGTCGTCACCGACGGCTTCCCGGCATGGCTGCGGGTGCAGCACTTTCTGAACCTGCTCTTCATGGCGTTCATCGTCCGCTCCGGCATTCAAGTTCTTGCCGACCACCCGCGTTTGTATTGGAAACGCGACTGCATACCCGGTACCGAGTGGTTTCGCTTTCAGGAAGCCGTTCCGACCGGCCGGATATGGACAGCCAAGGACGATTCGGTGACGTTGCCAGGCTGGCTGGGGATTCCTGGCATTCGACACTCGGTTGGGCTTGCCCGATGGTGGCACTTCTCGTTCGGCCTGCTGTGGATGATCAACGGAGTCGTCCTTTACGTTCTGCTGTTTTGTACGGACCAGTGGCTGAGGCTGGTGCCAACCACGTGGGAGGTGTTTCCGAACGCAGCCTCGACCCTGCTTCAGTACCTGTCGCTGACGTTCCCCGCCGATGAAAGCTGGACTCGCTACAACAGCCTGCAGCAGCTTGCCTACTTCATCACCATTTTCGTTGCTGCACCTGTGTCCATCCTCACCGGTTTCATGCAGGGCCCGGCGATCTCCAATCGACTGGGTTGGTTCGGCAGGGTGCTGAATCGCCAACGGGCCCGGTCGATCCACTTCCTCGCGATGTGGTGGTTCCTGCTCTTCATCCTGATCCACGTGACCTTGGTGTTCATCACTGGAGCACGGGTCAATCTGAACATGATGTTTGCGGGAGTGCACGATGGCTCCTGGAGCGGCTTTGCGATTTTCATTCCAGCGATGGCGCTAATCGCCGTGACGTGGTGGCTGGCGTCGCCATTCACGATCCGGCACGCGCGCGTCGTTCAGAAGGCCGGCGAGTTCATGATGTGGCCATTTAACGCGCTGACCGAATGGTGGGACCCAAACAGTCAATTGGCAGAGAAGGATATCTCGCCTTATTTCTGGCCGAACGGCACCATGCCGAAGTCAGCCGAGTTCGACGCGTTGGTCGCTGGAGGTTTTAAGGGATTCGCTCTGCGAGTCGGGGGCTTGGTGGAGACGCCGAGAGTGTTTTCCTACGCCGAGTTGAAGGCGATGCCGAAGCAGGAGCAGATCACGACGCATTTTTGCATTCAGGGTTGGTCTGGCGTCGCAAAGTGGGGCGGCGTTCCGATGCGCCACATTCTCGAGTTGGTGCGTCCGATATCCGCGGCTCGGTTCGCCGTATTCTATTCACTGGCTGATGGCAGCAACGTCGGGCGTTACTACGACGTGCATAAGATATCCAACATGCGCCACGAGCTGACCATCCTCGCCTACGAAATGAACGGTTCGCCGGTCAGCGTGCTGCACGGCGCGCCATTGCGGCTACGTTGCGAAAACGAGCTTGGGTTCAAGATGGTGAAGTGGATCGCGGCGATAGAGTTCGTCGATGACTTCGCAGGCCTTGGCGCCGGCCAGGGAGGCTATAACGAGGATCACGAGTTCTACGGCTACCGGATGCCGATCTGAGAGGGCCACGACGGCCGGGCACAAGGATCACTTCATACTCGCTCACGGTTGATCGATTAAGTGTGCCAAATGTCCACTCTTGATGCTGTGGACGGCTCCTCCACTCGGCACGGAAGTGCCATGGATGTGGGGTTGTTAGAGCTCCCACGATTTGGAGGAGCTATTCATGCACACGATCATGACAATCGGTCTCGATATCGCCAGTCTGTCTTTTAGGTGCACGGCGTTGATGCTGCCGGCCAGGTGATTAGGCGCGATCATGTGGGGCCCAGCTCTTCCCCGGGGCTGGGCCTTGCGCACAGCGGAACTCGGGGCAGCCAGCGGCTGATTGAATAGTGTTCGATTTTGACCACTCTTACTGGAACAATGCCTCAAACGGCCTATTGTACCCGGTAGGAGTATCCCACCATCAATGTACCATCAATGTCTATCGACGAGTTCGTGCCGTGCGAGCACTGCGGCACACAGGCTGACTTCGTCACTGAGCTGTCTCCGCTCGGTAGTGATCCCGGCCATCGCATCTACCGTTGCAACTCATGTGAGCGGTCCACATGGGTCGCTTGGGAGTTTGCGCCGAAGCAGCCGCCGCAAGCGAGCCAAACGGTGCAGCTACAGCAACAACAGCCGCAGCCGAAGAAAGACGAGCCGAAGGAATAGCGGCGCAGGAGCATGCCATGTTCTTCGTTGGTGTAGTGGTTCCCCGGCCGGACAGATGTAAACGTCCTGCTCGGCCAGGTAGCGGAAGTCCTGTTTGCCGAAACGCCACTTGGCAATGATGCCCGAGGTCATCGGCTTGAGCAGCGTGACCATGATGCCGGCATTCTCGCAGGCTAGGATCTCTTCGCTGCTGAAGTAGCCGCGGTCAGCGACCGCATCGAGGCTCTCTACTCCCAATGTCGCCTTCGCGGCCTTCGCCATGGTCGAGAGCTGCGATCGGTCGGTTCCGACGTTGGTCACCTCATGCGTGATGATCGGATGATGCTTGGTCTCCACGGCAACTTGAACGTTGTAGTCGACGACACCAGACCCTCGGCCGCTGGTCGCCATCGAGCAAGAGTCAGGATCGGTCAGTGATATCTGTTGATCCGGGGCCGCCAGCATCTGCACCCGGAGTTCCCCCAGATTCTGCATCTGCTCCTTCAGCTTCGCGATCTTGTCTTTGAGGCGATCTGTCTAGGTTTTGAGCGCCTCCGACTTCTCCTGGCGATCGGCCGTATCGAGCTGCTGCAGATATGCTGCGCTGCGGAACGAAGTCTCTTGCAGCGCATTATCTCCATAGAACCCGGAGCCATTGATGTTTGACCGACTGCTTGAGCCCAATTCCACCGATGTACCTGACTGCGCGTGTGGAAAAGCCATGCGCTACGTCAAGCTAGAGAAGCGTTCGGAAGACGCCGCGGTGAAACACTTCCAGTGTGATTGTGGACGTGAATTTCTGCTGATGGTGTGGCCTGAATTGACGTTTTCGCCCGCAGCGGCCGCCGCGTAAGGAGCACAACATGAACCCGATGATGATTCCGTTTGTGATGTATCAGCGCTGGCTTGAAATGGTGTTACTCCCATTGGCTAAGGCTCCGACCAAAGTGACGTTTAAGCTCGTGCCCAAACCTACACCCTACGAGGGCTAAATCTTCGACGGTGAAGCCCGCTTCGGCGGGCTTTTTCGTTGTGGAACTAGGCCACGTTGGTTCCGTTCATTCAATGTGCTCGCACTCTTCTGGGAGGTCACATGAGGCACACCGTTGAAGACATGCGACGGCACGCCGAGAACTGCAAAAAGCTAATCGAGGGAACCAATAAGCCCGAGGTCAAGGCGCGGCTCGAAAGTTTAGCGGAGAGCTGGGAAAAAATGGCTGATACAAAAGATTGGCTCGAAAAGCGGAAGCACGTTCATGGATGACCCGCGCCAGCAAACCGTCAGTAGTGTGGTCGATAAAGAGGTGAACCCGAACCAGCACAAGGCGAAGAACCCTACTCTCGCGTCGCGGCGCTGGCGGTGATCTGCCTGTCGGGATTTCTGATGGTTTTTTCTTCCTCAGATAGGGATCCCACATGACCGAAGAGAAAAAGGGCCTCACCGGCCAGGACAAATCGCAGGATGACCTTCGTGGCGGTGAGAATGAACTCCCCGAGGGCCTGAAGCGCGAGCGCAAGGGACCGATCGACAAAGACAAGGGCCGGAACGATGACCACAGCGAGCTATAAGATTATCCGCCAGGGGCAAAACTGGGCGGTCAACCACGATGGCGTTCTTGAAGGTGATTACGCCACCAAAGAGGCCGCGTTTGAATCTGCCGCTATCGCTGCGTCAAATGCCATCAAGCTTGGTTACGGCGTAGCGATAACCGTCGAACCCCGCGAAGCCGGAGAAGGCGCGCTCGGATAAACGAAAAAGCCCGAACGCGCTTGGCGGCCGGGCTCTTCGCTCCCGTTGGGCCCAAGACCGAGCGTTTGCTAGGCGCTAAGCCGCTCCGGGAAGCGCGCCTATGCCAACCATATCAACCGGAGGAGGTTCAGATGCGGATAATAAATCCAAACGGGACAAGGCTGATCGAAGCAAGGTTTTGGGGAGTGAAGGCTACGAGGTCGGTTACGTCGCCACCAAGCACGGGATTTCCCGTGAGCAGGCCCGGAATCTTATCAAGAAGGTTGGCAACAACCGCGACAAGCTCAACCGAGTCGCGGAGAAACTTTAAGCTCTTCAAGTTTTGCGGCTACCTCTTCCTCTGAGCGGCAGAGGTAGTCGGCAAGCTCCGCCAGAGTCATGACGGGAATGAAGTCGTGGATGTCCTCAAGGTCCATCTCTGACCAGCTCTTCCCGGTGTTTATGTTTTGAGTTGAGTACATGTTCCTCTACTGGATGACCTACGCGACCCCTGACGGGACCGCTGTTTTTAACCGAGCCGCTGAATGACCGAGCGCTCGAATGACGCCGCAAGCGTCTGCAGCTGCGCGGGGCGCAATTTCGGACCGAGGTCCGAACAGGACGGTTGCGATGCTGTCGAGCGTACCGAATATCCGCCTGCGTGGCATCCTTCTTCACCCCAAGAATATTGTAAGGATCGTCGCTCACGCTCTCTCCTGCCCGGCCCCGCCACGCGCCGGCGAGCTTAGCCAGACGCTCCTGGAGCTTCTCCTTATCATAGTCCGAGGTGGTCTCCTGGATCTGCGCTTTGATCTAAAGTCGCCCGGCCGTCGCTTGCCGCAACGGCATAGCCGTCGATCGCGGATGCATTCCGTAACATCACAAGATCCTTTTATTTGAGCCACCCCTCGGTCGTGCGTTCAGAAACATCGGATCAATTTTTGGATCCGGTGGTGCCTTTGGTCGGCAGGTTGGCGCCATTGTCCGACAAGTGCGTTTTCCAGTAGGCATCCACCTTCTGGCTTTCCTGAACGAAGTTGCCGCCTGGCCCGAACTGGTCGTTCTTCACTTGTGGGGCGCCGTCCATCGCGGTTTTTGTGGCATCAAGCACGAGAAGGTTGGCGTTCGGGGTGACCTTGAAGCTCTGCCAAGGAACTGGGACGTATTTCTCACCGATCCCGAATATTCCTCCTCGGGAGACCACCAGATAGGCGATCTTGCCGGTCTGCGGACTCATCACAATGTCGTCGACGCTGCCGAGGGCTTCGTTGTGCGTGTCGCGAACATCGGTGCCGAGCAATTGGTCGGACCGGAATGAGGTATTCTGACTGGTAACCGGTTGCGCGGCTGCAATCTGCTGCTTCCGCCAACCCGGCACGTCCACCGTGTGCACTTTTCCGCTGTGCATTTCAGTCACGTAGCGCTGGTAGGTATCTCGGGTCGTCGCGAGCACATCCTCGCACGGCTGCTGCTGGCCGTTTCGTGCGAGAATGGTAGCGGAGGCGACGAGGATCCGGACCTCATAGCCCGGCCTCGCGTTGTGATAACCAGCGGTCGACGCTGGAGAATCACCCATCCGATAGCCATATCCCGGCTCACCCAAGGGATAGCCGTAACTGTAGCCGGAACCGCCCAGCCAGTAACCGTCCTTCTCCATCTGACTGTTGAAGGCGCGGAGGTCGCTCAGACATTTTTCTGCGGGCTGGGTGGCTGCAGCGCTCTTAGCGCCGGGAGACGGCTGGTTCGCAGCGCCGGTCGCCGAAGGCTCAGCCGCGAGCAGTGGAACGGCGAGACCAAGACAAAGGCATGCGGCCACGGAGCTAAGGAGAACAGAGCGTTTCATGTGTTGTGTTCCCTTGTTGTCTTTTTTTGACGCGACATCCATCTGGATTGCCGCAATGAGTTTGATCATGACTGCCGCCTTAGCTTGGCGACGGGATTGAATTCCGCGTTAGGCGGTCGCCCGCCAGGCTTCGTCCCGTTCAGCCAGTGGCCGGGACGAGCCGATCAGTCGGCTCGGCCGCTTTGGCGTCCGGATACACATCAAGGCGAGACGGGTTGGCCGTACCAAGGATCGACTTGGCGCGCGCCACTTCGTCTGCCGTACCATGCGCCATGACCAGAAAATCATCCGCCGTCAGAGCCGCCTCGTATTGAACGACACTGTTCTTTGGGATGCCGATGCTATAGAGGGCTGCGCCCAGCGCACTCAACCCACCAACCACGACGGCGTTCTCTATGGCCGCGACTGCAATCGTGGCCAGATAGCCGAGCACGACGACATGCCCGACGACGGGAATGGTCATAAACAGCCCGCCAAAGAACAAGCCCCAGAAGCCGCCCCAGAACGCGCCTCTCGTGCCCCAGAACTTGACGCGATCACCCATGTTGTAGAAGCCAACGACCTTTTCGTCCGTATGGTATCCCTTGCCGACAATGCTAAGATTCTTCATCTCGAAGCCGGCACTGGTTAGTTTTTTCACGGCGGTTTCCGCTGCCTGATGATCTGCGAAGATGGCAACGACTGAGTCATCGATTCTCATGTGAACTTCTTTCTGGCAACGCGGCGACTTGCGTCGAATTTCCTAGGGTGATTCCAAAATTCCACTCAGAGAGAGGTGTGACTGTCTCGGATTGCTCACATTAAAAAAGCTTAATACTCATTCAATGCAACACGCACGATGGGGCTCGCAGCCGAGAGTGCTTGGACAATCACACGCTTGCTACAACGTGCGAATTTTTGTGGAATGACGAAGACACCCTTCACAAGCGTTACAGCGATGCAGCCACGTGATCGGATGTCATCGCAAAACAAAGCCCACGTTCGCCGATGTAAAGTGCCGAGCCGCACTTTCTATCCTCACATCAAACAAACGGAATGTATTTGAGCCCGCCGTGGAACTATTAAGAGGCGGAATTCCTTTAGATAGGTTCGCCTCACGAATAATTTTTCAGAAAGACGCGTCTATGCAAATCACTTTGCAGTCATTCGTCGCGCTCGCATTCGGCATTTCCGTTGGCGCCCTCGTGTTGCCCAGCCAAGCCGACGCTATCAAAGGCCACGCCTGGGACAGTGGGGACGGCATCAGCTCCGCGAGGGCCCTAGCCGTGCATGAGTGCAGCGTTCGCGCCGACAGCAAATATCCGACGTGGGTTTATGGCGTTGAAAATATCGAAGCGTATAGCGCCTGCATGGCGGAACACGTCCGACGGGAATAACCGGCGTGCGCAGATCGAGTTGCTGTTAGCCGCTCTCTCAATGCGAGTGCGTCATCGTGATGGTCCGAAAGGTTTTGTGAGCAATATCGCTCAGTAACTATGAGAAAACGGATTAGCTATGTTCCTGTGGGGCGGCTCTGTTGAGTAGGAAAGCCGCGGCAATGAATCCTATCACTGTATTTCTCACGATCTCCTGCGTTGCCATTGGCGCAGCCTTCGGTGCGGTTGGATATGTCGTCGCGGGCATCGCATTCGTGCTCGCCGCGATCGTCATTGCCTCCGCGCTCAAGATGGCCAACACTTGGCAAAAGTTCGTCATCCTTCGCGCGGGCAAGCTGCGCGGCGTAAAGGGGCCGGGCCTCTTCCTCATCATCCCGGTCCTCGACAACGTCGTAGCCGTGATCGACGAGCGAATCCAGACGACTGCCTTCAGCGCGGAAGCGGCACTGACGAAAGATACGGTTCCGGTAAATGTGGACGCGATCATCTTTTGGTTCGTCCATGACGCCCAGAAGGCGGCCCTCAACATCACAAACTATCGCGAAGCCATCGACCGGGTGGCGCAGACGTCGCTTCGCGAGATGATCGGTTCATCCATGCTCTCGGCGCTGCTGTCCGAACGGAGCGCTGCAGATGAACTCTTGCGTACAGAAATCGCCCGCAAAATCTCCGACTGGGGCATCTCGGTGAAGTCCGTCGAGATCCGGGACGTAGCAATTCCGGAAGCCTTGCAGGATGCCATGTCCCGACAGGCGCAGGCTGAACGCGAAAAAGAAGCCCGCGTCATCCTTGGGTCCGCCGAGGCCGCGATCGCGGGAAAATTTGTCGAGGCAGCGAAAACCTACGCGGATCATCCTGC
This sequence comes from Rhodoplanes sp. Z2-YC6860, assembly GCF_001579845.1. GTDB lineage: Bacteria > Pseudomonadota > Alphaproteobacteria > Rhizobiales > Xanthobacteraceae > Z2-YC6860. Next base: position 1,477,263 of record NZ_CP007440.1, on the reverse strand, counting down.
GGCTCTGCAGCTACGCGCCATGAACATCATCTATGAGACCACCAAGGAACGCGGCGCCACGATCCTGATTCCGACATCGATGGTCGACAGCATGAACCCGGTTGTCGCCCTCGCATTGGCCGGGCAGCAATCGGCGCCTCAAAAAGCAAACGGACCTTTGCCACAGACAATTCGGCCGCGGTAGCACTCCAATTTCATCATGCCGACCGCAACGGTGACCGGCCGCGCTTAACCGCAACAAGGATAATCGTAATGACGATCGATACCAATGCAGCGATGCCGTCCGAACACACGCATCTCGATGCCCCGACCAGGCAACGTCCGAACATAACGAAGGCGCCTTCCGTCCGATCTCCGATCGTTGGCGCCGAGACGCGACCCGTAGCCAAGAGTGACACGGCCGTGACTTATACAGTGGGCAGCTATCTCGCGGCTCGCCTCTCTCAAATCGGCCTAAAGCATCATTTTGCCGTTGCCGGCGACTATACCCTCGTCCTGCTGGACCAGCTTCTGACGAACAAGGATAGGAAGCAGGTTTACTGCTCCAATGAGTTGAACTGCGGATTCAGCGCGGAGGGATATGCACGCGCACATGGTGTCGCTGCCGCGGTCGTGACCTTCAGTGTCGGCGCGCTCTCGGCCTTCGACGCGCTTGGCGGCGCCTACGCCGAGAACCTGCCGGTCATCCTGGTGTCTGGCGCGCCTAACACTAACGACCGGGCGGCGGATCATCTGCTTCACCATACGCTCGGGACGCACGATTTCATGTATCAGCTCGAGATGGCAAAAAAGATCACCTGCGCCGCGGTGTCGATCACTTTTGCGGCCGAAGCGCCTGAGAAGATCGACTATGCAATCCGCATGGCGCTGCGCGAAAAGAAGCCGGCCTACATCGAGATCGCATGCAACCTCGCTGCAGCTCCCTGCGCAGCACCAGGGCCGATCAGTGCAGTCATCGATCGCGAGCCAAGCGATTCCGAGTCACTTAATGCGGCAGTCACAGCTGCAGCAGATTTTCTTCGCAGCAAGAAAAAGCCGGTGATTCTGATCGGAAGCAAGTTGCGCGCTGCGGGGGCTGAGAAAGAGGCGATCGAACTTGCCGATGCCCTCGGCTGTTCCGTCGCGGTCATGGCTGCGGCCAAGAGCTTCTTTCCGGAGGATCATCCACAGTTCATCGGCATCTATTGGGGCGAGATCAGCTCTCCCGGCGCGCAATCCGTTGTCGATTGGTCGGATGGCGTGGTCTGCGTTGGTGCACTCTTCAATGATTATTCGACGGTCGGTTGGACCGCGATGCCAGGCGGTCCAACCGTGCTGACTGCGGACCCGAACCGGGTCCATCTGGACGGGCGCGAATTCGGCCGGGTTCACTTGAGCGATTTCCTGCCTGCCCTCGCCCGCAAGGTCGAGAAGCGCGATGCCACGATGATTGAATGGGCTTGCGTCCGAACTGAGCCTTTCCCCGAAGACGCTGCCAAGCCCGATGCAAAGCTCATACGAGCCGAATTGATTCGGCAAATTCGTCCCCTTGTGACCGCCAACGCCACGGTCATCGCTGAAACAGGCGATTCTTGGTTCAATGGCATGAAGCTGAAGCTGCCGAGGGGCGCGCGCTTCGAGATCGAGATGCAATGGGGCCATATCGGATGGTCGGTGCCGGCAGCCTTCGGGTACGCCGTGGGCGCGCCCGATCGGAGGATCATTGCCCTCATCGGCGATGGCGCCTTCCAGCTTACAGCGCAGGAGGTGGCGCAGATGATCCGGCTGAAGCTTCCGGTCATCATCTTCCTGATGAACAATCATGGATGCACGATCGAGGTCGAGATCCATGATGGTCCTTATAACAACGTCAAGAATTGGGACTATGCCGGGCTGATCAAGGTGTTCAACGCCGAGGACGGGCAAGGCAGCGGCCTGCGCGCCACCAATGGCGGAGAACTTGCCGACGCTATCAAGCTCGCGCTCGCCAACCACGATGGGCCGACGCTGATCGAATGCATCATCGATCGCGACGATTGCACGTCCGACCTTATTTCCTGGGGCCATCTGGTCGCGAAGGCCAACGGTAGGCCACCGAGCCCGCAGTAGCTCGCTACCACCAGAACGGTCCGATCCCCTTCGACGGGATCGGCCCGTTAGCAAACACTGCCCGCAAGGAATCGAACGCCATGGTACCTCCTCTCTTGACTGCCAAGATCGTAGCTCCATCCACCAATGCGAGGGTTCAGAAATCCGCCGAGCCTTCAACTCCACATGACCTCAAGCCGCTGTTCTTCCTGGCCTGGTTGCTCTGCGCTATCTTCTACTTCTTCCAGTATGCGGTGCGCTCCGCTCCGGGCATCATGCAGCAGGAGCTGACCTCTGCATGGGGCGGCAATCATATCGGCGCGATGATCTCGGCCTACTATGTAGCCTACGCGGTAATGGCCCTGGTCGCCGGCGTATTACTCGCCCGCTACGGCCCTCGCCACACCATACCCTATGGAATCGCAGTCGTGGGAATCGGCTGCCTGATATTCGCGCAGGGCAGCGAAGCGGCCGGCATGGCAGGGTTCGTTCTTCAAGCCATCGGCGCAATCTTCGCATTCATCGGCTCATCCTACGTCGCGGCCCGCTATCTACCGGCGCGAATGCTGGCGATGTTTATCGGCTTCACGCAATGCCTTGGCATGGCAGGCGCTGCGTTTGGCTCCAAGCCAGTTCATATGGCGATCGACCCAGCCGGGAGTTTCCAAATTGCATGGCAATACATCTGGATTGCCTTCGCTTGCGCGGGCTTTGTTCTTGCCGTTGCAACCTGGATCATCATGCCGTCTGAGCAAGGCGACAGTCCCAGCCACCACGGCCCACTATCGCTTGCCAGTCTGCTCCATCCGTTCAAGATCGTGTTCGGGAACGTACAGAGCTGGCTTGCCGGGATCGTCGGCGGCCTTCTCTTCCTGCCCACCACAATTGGTGCGCTGGTCTGGGCCACCTCCTTCCTTCACGCCGGCGAGAATATGCCGATGGCAGCTGCCGCGACGGACGCCTCTATGGTGCCGATCGGATGGGTGATCGGATGCCCCCTGCTCGGCTACATTGCCGACAAGATCGGGCGCCGCAAGCCAGTGTTGATTGTTGGCGAGTTGATTATGTTGGGCGCCGGACTGACCGCCATCTACGTACCGCCAGGAACCCTCCCACCTTTTTCAGTGGCGCTCGTACTTGGCATCGCGTCTGGCGCCGCGATGATCCCCTTCTCCATGATGAAGGAAACCAACCCTTCACAAGTGAAAGGAACGGCGGCGGGCATAATGAATTTTCTGGTGTTCGTCACGACGGGCATCATGTCGCCGTTCATCTCGCGTCTCATGGTGCCCCAGGGCACCCCGCTCACGCTGCATGAGTTTCAGGACGGCTTCCTGCCGCTCGTCGGCGGCGTCGTAGTCGCTATCGTCCTAAGCTTCTTTATTCATGAGACCGGACTTGCGACCAAGGCGTCGAAGGCCCCCAAAGGCAGCATCGCGATACCTCGCGCGGCAGCCACGTAAGGGAGTTGTTGAATGGAACAGCAAACAATGGATACGCCAGAACCTCTTTGCGACCTGAAGATGATCAAGGCTAATTATCGGTTCGTTTGTCACAAGGATCGTGAACCCGACTACTGCTTTCAAATAAGAGTCTTATCCCAAAATCAAGAAATGCAATTCGACGTATCAGAACAAGATGGCGAGCTCTTCGCCGCCGAGCTTGAGGTCCTGGCTGCCATAGTCAAAGCGCGGCTAATCAGGGCAAGATTAGTGGGCGAAGAGTGAAACTCAACATCCGCGCGCTCAGCACGTCGACGTGAGTTTTTGCCCTGTAACCAAAGGCGGCTTCGCCGTGAATAATCGCCAGTTAGCTTTAGGCCCAACTTCCGTGTACAACGAATTTTTGTTTGCTTCGGTCTACGAAGAAGCCAATGGGACACCTCTCAGCGTACTTTCCGCTCTGGCGCGGAACAATATCGATCCGTGGGAAGAGGCTGCGCTATTGGCAGCGATGCCCAGAGAAACGGCTGAGACAACATTGGCCTCAATCCTCGACGTCGCCTCCGCTAGAAGCCGGAAATCGTCGGAGATCGAAGCTATTGCTACTCGTTTGGTACGGCTTCTACCGCGACGCATTGAGGGTGGAACCGCGGCGTTGACAGAAATCGCAGGAGTCCACGCCCAACGGACAAGCTTCTCACTAGTTTGGATATGTTTTGCGATAGCGCTGTCTCTTATCTCGGCGCGGCACCACGCAACAACGGCGGACGCAGGCACTGCGACCACTCCAGCCAATTCAGTGTTTCAGTCGGAAACTCACGCCGCAAGCAACACGCTTCCCGTCGCAAAAGACGAACCTCATTAGGTGGCGTCGCAGGGGTTCACGTTGCCAACGTATTCCGTCGACTTGGCATCCCGGAACCAGTTAGCTCCGAAAATGAAGCTCACGCGCGGTCAATGCAACGCGACATTCGTTGCCAAAGGGGAAGCTGACATCGCGGTCCAACTCTCGAATGAGATCAGGATGGTCCCCGGTATCGAGTTCATTCCGTTTGCGCCGGAGTTTGGGCGGACATTCGCATTCTCAGCGGCCCTGGGCAAAAATGCCGGGGATGCCAACGCCGCAAAGACGATCTTTCGGTTTCTCGCGGGTCCTGAAACAGCGGCTGTTGTAGACGCCAAATGGATGATCGAGCCGCAACCAATTAAGCAAGCCCATCTCGCATATGGGTCAACGGGGTCGTTTGCGCCCCAAATCCAGGGATGTCCGGTGTACCCCGAATAGCTGCTGTGACAACGGACATCGATTTTAGACGCGGCGTGCCATGAGCAGAAATTACGCCAAAACGAAAGAGGCCGCCAACTGAGGCGGCCTATCTGCGATTGGACGGACTCATGTCCAATCCCCACTGGCGCGTGATCTTGCCGGCGTATCTGCCGTCCAGCCACATGCGGTCGGCGACAATTGCGGCCACCAGGCACAGCACGGTGATGATGATGAAGTCCCGCATCGCCGCAACTAATCTTCGTTCGCCCCGACTACCCTTCCTGTTTTTGGATCGACTAAATGGAGTCGACGGCAACCTAGGCAGGCAACAGTCTGTGTTTCGCCTTCGTGGCTGCCATCGTCAGCAGCCCAGGTTTGGACGTTCTGGCCGGTGACTGGACAGCGGTAGAGGAATGGACGCATGGCACTTCAATTGTCGCAATTGCCCTCAGAGCATTTGATCCAGATCAATCGACACGATCGCCGCTGTTGATCTGCCCGCGCCCGAACTCCCCACAGCAGCAGACTTCGGTCATGACGGCGCCCGCACGGTCTTGCACCGACACCTTGGCCCGAGAGCCGTTACGGCGATGTTGCTTGTGCGGACCAACAGAGCATGGAGTTGCAAGCCCATGGTCTGCGCTGCTTGCTGAGCATCGCGCACCTGCTCCTCGGCCATCGCATAGTCAGGATTAGTGTCTCTCGCGCGGGTGGTCGTCTGCTTTGTCTTTGGCAGCTTCCTCTGCAGTTTGGTTCTTTAGCCACAAGAGTAGAAGCTGATGCTTGATTTGAAGAGTTGATGGCACCCGGAGCTTTTTTCCATACCTTGTGGTGATCGTCATTGGGCCAGCCCCGTTGCGGCTATCAAAAGTACAAGCAAGATGGGCACCACCAGTGGGGGCACCAACCACGGACTGATTCGATAGTAGAGTGCCATAGATTGCTCCTGTCGTGATGAAACTTAGAAAGCAAAGCGTCCGACTAGCGGGGAACCAGCCGGGGTCTTCTGGTTACCGGCGCACGCCAACAACAGCCATCGACACGTCATCGACGCTGAAGCCCGCGAGTGCTTCTGAACGAAGGCGGAGCGGATCGAACTCTTCATTGGTGGTCGCCTCAATGATCCGCTTGCGATGAGTTCACGCACTTTGGCGGCACACGCGAGCTGCCGTAGTGAGCTGCAGGCCCGATCGCTGTATCGATGATCTTGCTAGGTTGCGCCTTTCCCAAAGACGCTGGCTGTTCCAAACAGACCGTTTTTCTCTTTTGATTGCGGTAATTGCCCAGAGGAGCGCTTTCACGCGGCTTTGAACATATCGCGCCACCGCCGAAAGTCTTCGCGAATGATCTAACAATCCTGTGCCCGCGATCTTAATATGATAGAACGACCTACAGCGGCCGTGTGCCAGGCGTTGGTGGCTGAGAGACAATCTCGCACCTGTCTGAACGAAGGGAAAGCCGTGATGGCTCGTTCACCTAAAACAAGGTCCGTAAAGTCGAGCACAAGTAGCAAGGCAGCAAGCAGGGCGGTGTTTGATCCTGCGGTGTTTCTTGCAACGGCGGCTCTTGGTCGCGACCTTTCCAATCATTCAAAGAACGAAGTCATTTTCGCTCAGGGCGATGATGCAGATGCGGTTTTCTATATCAAGAAAGGCAAGGTTAAAGTCGCCGTTGTATCGAAGGATGGAAAGGAAGCCGTCGTCGCACTCTTGGGGCCAGACCAATTTGTTGGGGAAGGCTGCCTGATCGGTCAGCCTAAGCGTTTAGCGACAGCGTCAGCGATGACGGAATGCGAGACGATGCGAGTGACCAAAACCGAGATCCAGCGGCTGCTTCAAGATGAGCCCACATTTTCGCAAATGTTCGTTTCACATCTTCTGGTGAGGAATGCCCGGATTGAGGAAGACCTGGTCGATCAACTTTTCAACTCGACCGAGAAACGGTTGGCGCGGCTGTTACTGCTATTGGCAAATTTTGGCAAAGAAGGGCGAACGGAGCCCATTCTCGCAAAGATCAGTCAGGAAACTCTCGCTGAGATGATTGGCACGACGCGATCACGCGTGAGTCACTTTATGAATAGGTTCCGCAAAATGGGTTTCATTGATTACAACGGACACCTTGAAGTTCACAGTTCTTTGGTGGGCGTTCTTCTGGCCGATCAGCCTCGCACCGTGAGCGGCTCCGCCGAGTCACATTAATCCCTGCGAGCCGGCGCCGCCGAGGTGGCCTAATGCTCGCGCTTTATCTCACTCGCGTTCGCCCCCATGTCTCGGCCTTGTGTTCGAGCATTATGCGGTGTGACGGCTGCGTGGCGCGCTTAGCGAGACGGATACACTCTGCCGCCTTCTGTCGCGCATACTCAGGTGTTAGCTGTTTTGATTTTTCGGCCATCGCGGACGTTAGCATAGCCATGAGCACACATAGGCCAAACTGAGGCGACCCATTCCTTCGGCTCGTCTTTCTTCGGCTGCGGCTGTTGTTGCTGTAGCTGCACCGATTGGCTCGCTTGCGGCGGCTGCTTCGGCGCAAACTTCCAAGCGACCCATGTGGACCGCTTACATGAGACGCAACGGTAAATGCGATGGCCGGGATCACTACCGAGCGGAGACAGCTCAGTGACGAAATCAGCCTGTGTGCCGCGTGCTCGCACGGCACGAACTCGTCGATAGACATTGATGGTGGGATACTCCTACCGGGTACAATGGGCCGCTTGACCCATCGGTCCAGCAAAAGTGATCAAAATCGAACACTTTTTCAAACCAGCCGCTGGCTGCACCGAGTTCCGATGTGCGCAAGGCCCAGCCCCGGGGAAGAGCTGGGCCTCGTATGATCACGCTACGCGGGATCATGGCGTCAGGTCTTGGGGGATTGTGAGACCTACGCCGCAAGTACGTTGGCGGTTTTCTCGATGCCGAGAGTTGCCAAGGCTTGCTGGTGAAGCAGTTCCGGGTCGCGCTCGCCTTGTCTGGCGGCTTCGATGATGCGCTGTCCGATTATTTCCCGAACAATCGGGGTTAGCCCTAAAGGTCGAAGCGAGCAGCAAGCGCGGTCGTATGCAACGATCATTGCTGCTAGGGCTTGATCGTCGAAGTAAGTGTTTTGTTCGTGAGCACTCATAATCACCTCCCATGACTATGGGCGGGAGCACCACTGTCTCTCAGTCACCGAGGCCCGAAGCTGTTTCGGTGATATCAAATGCTAGACAGCGTGGAATTTGGAATCTGTGCCGTTTTGCTCATTTTCAATGTAGGCCACTGCGTAAATCAAAATAGGCCACTCGGGGTCGAACTGGGCTAGTAGCGCGCTCACATCCGTGTCTCCATTAGCGACATGGTCAAGATAGGGTGCTTCTTGGTCGGCATTATCCGCGTGCCACAGAGGACCTCAACCTTTAAGGACCCCGGAGAGGGGACTTGCATGTTTTCAGAAGCGTTATTGAGCCGCCGGAGCAGGTGACGGATTCGGCGTTGACGGTGTCGCTGAGCCATTCGTTGAATGCGCCGTTATCGGAGCTGATGCCGTGGCTGCGGGCGCGTTCGGATTGACTGCGGACGCGGTATGCAAGCCGTTGCGGTTATACATCATGGCGATTCCGAACACGACGGCGAGCGCTACAGCACCCCCGACTATCCAGCCGGTGTAACTTGTTTCGTCGCGACCGACGCGGCGATTTGGGTTGTTAGAATTTGGGTCATTGTGAATCGTCATTTCAGTCTCCTGGTTGCCGCTCAAGACGCCTCTTTCGATGCCAACTGCTGTGGCAGATGGCGCGTCCGGGCTGGCGATGCGGTTGGGATCACAAGGTCAACTCGCCGCTGTTGGGATCGTTCCGTAAGAGCTCAAAGGGGCTTAGGAGGGAGGCCGATGAACCTCAGGACGCAGCGCAAGAAATCAATTTAAACGCCAGCTTGAGGGCGTGGTGGAGATTTCAGACCCAATGGCCCATCAAATCAGATTGTTTGCCAGTCGTCATTTTTTCTTGAGCGCTTGCACGTGTCCCTCCATTTCCACACATTCGCGCCATTCGATATAGCTGGCTGAAAAGACCATCGGCTGCACACACAGAGCTTTCGTCGCGGCAGTCATATTTGCCCATGATCGGACCAGTGCCCCGCGTGCCGCCTGTTCGTCCCTCAAACACGCGTCGAAGGCATTGGGTGAGGGAACGGTGCCCAAGATCTTTTCGCTCGTGTGTTGAGAAGCGCGGCAACGCTTCTCAACGTCAATTTTTGGAATCCCGTTATCCATTGCCATTAGGGACACAGTCGTGGCGAGAAAGATGGCGCCTGACAAAGCCAGAGCCGCACCAGCACGTGTCATCGACGCGCTCCGCCTTTTGAGGTGCGCTCATTAAAGCGCGCGTATGCCGGATGAAAGTCTGAACAGGAATGGCGCATAGCACTTCTCCGCGTACAGGCGGGAGCGCGACGCTCTCAGTCAGCGGCGCCTGGGCCTCGGGCCGCTGCCGGCGATGCTCTGTATATAAGATGCGAAGCTCGGGAAACGAGTGGTGTCGAACTATTCGACACTATTCTTTCTTTCTGGCTTTGTTGCTGTTGCCTGCGCTGCAGCGTCGTGTCGCTTGCACGCGTTATAGTGAAAATATGCGCCGTTCGGGCTCGTCCGCCTTCGCGTCATGGAAATGCATCCCAGCCGCGGCATGCCGCGACTAGTCGAGTCCAACGGCGGTCAGTGTTGAAATTGGATAGGGGTGCGCAACTGAAGTCAAAGAAAAAGCCACGGCTTTCTGGCCGGGGCTTTCTCCAGAGTCGAACTTAGTCGCGTTCCTTGGTGATGGTCTTCTTCTCAACCGTCACATCAGGATCGCGATCCTTCTTGATGATGACTTCCTTGTCGCGGCGCGGTTCACGCTCGCGAACGACCTCACGCTCCCGAACAACGCGGTCCGGACCAGCACCAACGGACACACCGTTTGGCCCAACGCCAACACCGACTTCTTCCGCAGTGGCCGGAGCCGCACACGCCAGCGAGACAACGGCCACAATGGCAAGACCACGAATCTACTATTCGCCTTTGGTGGTTAGTAAAAACAACATAATGGACGCGCAATCGCTCCTCGAACCAAGCGCTTGTGCCCCTTCGTTATTCAACCGGCCACTAAGGAACGAACCCATCTGGCTGCCGTTGTCGATAGACATTCAAGGAGTTGAAATGGGCGACAACAAAGACCCCAAAAAGACACGACCGGGCGAAATGCCACCGGGCAAGTTTCATTTCAATCCAGGGAACATGTCTGGCAAAACAATCGGAAATGCTGAACGTCACGAAGATGACGTTGCCGTCCCCCTGGATCGAGCAGCCAAGCAGAAGCAACCAAAAGCACCCAAGTGAACACGGGCAGACGACCGTTTCGCGGTCCCGTTCCAGCAACACCGTGTCCTGAGTGTCCTTGATCGCAATCTGAGTTTTGAGAAATGCATTCTCGCTTTTCGAGCTGCGCGACATAACGGGCATCCGTCGCGGCCTATCGCGACAGGTCGCACCTCCTCGATGTAGGAGGCAATGTGCTTGTCTACCCCCTCGCCAGATCAAATGCGTTACCGCAGCGCAGGCACTGAATTGCATTCTGCGCCGGTCCGGCGTACGGGCCTGTCGACGCCCGCGGCAAACGGCCGCGACCGGATTTTCTCCAGCCGCATCTATTTTCGGCGGTTTCGCCGAGGTGGGAATTTGACCACGAGATGGTCGCTGAAAATTACAGTGACCATCACGAGAGAAATCGCGACATAAGCAGCGGTCATCGACCACGAACCCAATTGATGGACGAGACCGACGATCCACGCCGCAAACAATGTGGCCCCGAGGGCCTCTTTCACCAAACTCATCGCAACATTCCCTGTGCATGAACCCCCCGCGTGGTTATGCGGGCTTCCTTTGCCCCAGAGCGCAGGTAACAGACCACGAAGCGACGATCTGTTCAAAATTGCTCATCGTCATCGTGATGCAAAGAGTAGGAGCGTCCATCCGTCGGCAAGCCATCGGCTGGCGGTGCCATGCGATCCCCTGCCACGCCGGCCGGAACCAAAGTCGCTAATTCACGTTGGCATTCTGCATTTCTGGAGCGCCAGATGACTGAGGTCGAAATCGCGCTTGTTCTAGCGACCGTCGGTGCGGTCGCTTTCGCGGCCGCCATAGGTTGGCCCTGGCGCGCAAGGCTGTAACAACGTGCGCATGAGCAACCAGCGCCGGCCAGCAAGTCCTCGCCGCCGCCGCGCGTCGGTTGAGTGGTCTGGCACCAGGGCGGGCACTGCACCGGTTGAGAACGCACGCTCGCTCCTTCAGGTCTATAAGCCGCAGTTGAGGGCCACGACGAAGAAGAGGATCCCCGTCTTTCTCCTGCCGATCCTGTTGGTCGCTGGCGGCGTCGTGGTTCTTGGTAGCGGCTATTACGTCATCGCTTCCATCGTCCACTGACGGTTTCACGCTAGAAGGTGGCAATGACGTACTGTTGCAATGAAGTCAGAATTTGGGGAGTCCGCATTGCCGGATGATTGTAAAATGCAGATACGAACGCAACGAGGATCATCGAGGAAATTCCAAGAATGACGCTGGCTGGGCTCCTGATGGCATCGGAATTCGTCCGGCGTCGCTCAACCAGGCGCTTCGTGCTTTGGTCCGCAGCCGTGCCGGACGCTAGAACTCCGACATCTGGCTGGCCGGATCTGGCAAGCTGGTCGCGCTCAGTTTGATCCTGGCTATCAAATTTTTTGGCGAGAGCCAGACAAACTGACGCGGCAGCCAGTTGCGAAAGTTTTTGCACCGGGTCGTTCTCTGCGACAGCCATACAATGCCTGCTGAGTTCTCGATAATATTCGCCGGCCGCGCTCACGAATAACTCCTAGCCTGTCCGCACGATAACTCTCATCTCGAGATTCCGTTCATGCTCGGCACGCGCCATCGCCCAATGCATTCCGTATCAAACAGCACGTCTTAATTGGTCGCCGGGTGCCGATCTGCACGAGTTATTTCGCGGCTCTGGAACGATTGCGGCATCACCGCCAATCGAGGTGGCCCAAACGCGGACGATCGCATCGGTCGGCGCTACTCCAACCCACACTGCACGCAAAAGAATGCGGTGGCAGACGTGACCTATCAACGACTGTCCGCAATTCACACAACTTGGATGACTCAACATGTCGTTCCCCCGCTTTTTGATGATGAATAGAGTATGACGGTTGTCCAATCGGCGCCGTATCGAACGGACCACTTTAAAAGTGGGCCGCTTCGCAATTCAAAACGGGCCACTGCGATTTTGCCAAAAGTGAGCAATTTTGCTCAGTCATCTTCGCCACAGATTGCGACCGTAAAAGATAGTCGGGCTGGTCCATCAGCCTGTGCCGGATGTGATTGAACTCCCGTCCGGCTTTGCGCCCGCCCCCGAGCCCCCCTCTTGGCGGGCGCAATCATGTCGAGGCAACCGCCAAATCGTGTTTGTTCGCACGGAAGCAAACACGACGCTTGTTCAACCGTCTCGCCGGCGGGCGAGCAGCTCCAGCGGGACGAGCGGACTGCCGGTATTCTAACGCGGTTTGGAACGCTTGCCCTTCCGTTTTTGAGCTTGAGCTAGGGGGCGATCCTTCTCGTCGCCGATGAACTCGACCGGAACGCCCTTCGTGATTGTTGAAGCAAGCTGTAGCGCGTCCCAATTCGTCAGCCGGATGCATCCATGCGATTCAGACTTGCTGATCTTCGAGGGCTCTGGCGTTCCGTGAATGCCATAGCCCTCTTTGTTCAGCCCGATCCAGGCCAGCCCAACAGGGTTGTTGGGACCGGGCTTGATGGTGAAAGCTTCCTGAGATTTCACACCTTTGAAAGCGTAGTCGGGATTGTACCGATACGTCGGGTTCGCGGCGATGGACGTTACCTTGAGTATGCCATCTGGCGCAGGCTTCTCCGTGCTTCCTGCCGTCACGGGATAGACCGCGAGCAGTGCCTTTGCCTTTCCCAACACCTTTAAGATTTGCTTGCCCTTATCAACTTCGATCTTGACCGCCTTCTCTGACAATTTGGCGCTTGCAACGCTGGCGACCATGATCGTTGCGCCCGCCTTATCGAACTTCTGCTGATCAGGATTGAGCGAAACCAGAAGCTCCGGACTCATGTGGAATTTCTCAGCGAGCTGCTCTTTCGGGTTGATGTAGGATAATGCCGGTAGATCCTTCATGTCCTCCATTTTCTCCGGAATTTTCTCGGCAAAGGGCCCTTTGACATCGCCTTCCGAAATCTTGTACCCGACAATGACAGGCCCCTTGAACATTTCGATAAGTTTTTGCCAAAGCTCTGTCGACATGCCGGAGTTTGCGCCTTGTGCGGCAGCATAGGCTGCAATTGCTTTATCGAGGTTTTCGCCTCTCTTTCCGTCGATTTCGCCCGGTGAAAAGTGGGCACGATCCAGCAGGACCTGCAATTTGACCGTCATCGGGCCGACGGTTTCCTGGGTGGCTTTATCGCTCCATTCCGCGTCATTAACAGTTTGGGCTCGAATGGAGACGGGCAAAGCAGGCGCGTTCGGTGCTGCAACCGTCGAATTTGCAAAACATAAACAGAATGCTGCAGAGACCAATGTCATTCGCATAAAAGACTCCCGCGTCACGCAGGCAACACGGTAAGGCCCCAATCGTTCCGGAGCCGCCAATTGATATCGACTCTCGTGCGCATCGGTTTTCAACCCACGCGACCAACTAAATGTGTGTTGTTTTATACAGAATGTGCCGAGCGTTGCGCTGTACTCTGATCCGTCACAGTGGGGGCTTGCGCCGTGACAAGTCATCCAAATTTCATGCGCTGCGAACAACTGTAGTCACGGTATGTAAAAATGATTGTTGTTGGACCACCCGGTTACATCGACGATACCGCGATTGCGAGAATGATCATTGCCTACAATCAAGCTTTCGATCAGCGTCAGAAAACCTTCTTTGAAAAGAAATTCGAACTATCGCGGAAGAAAATCTCGCAACTATCGGCCTTGCTCGCTTTCTTCATGATTAAATCGACGGCGGCGGCCAACGCCGACGTGCCGGAATCGCATGTGCTTGGACAGGACAGCCTCGCGCTAACCAGCCCGAGCCTTGAAGCAACGCATGTGTCGCTGATTACCAAACAGAGCCCTTTCGTAAAGCGGGGGAGTTTCCGCTCCCACGCGAAACATCAACTGGACAGGCCTGTGATGAGGTTGCTTGCCGTCCATGAGGACGGTTCGAACATCGTGGGGGGCGATGTGAAAACTCCCTTGAGCACATCGATCATTATCGAGGCGCGCCGTTGGATCGGCACCAACCCAACCGGCCTTCGGAAGTTGTGGTGCGCAAACTTTATGAATTTCGTTCTTACTCGTCTCGGCTATTCCGGGACGTCGTCGGACATGGCGCAGTCCTTTGCCTCCTACGGCAAACGTCTCGTAGGCCCAGAGATTGGCGCTATAGCAGTCATGAGACGCGGCAAAAGCGGCGGGCACGTTGGAGTGGTTACCGGCTTTGCCGCGAGTGGAAACCCGATCATCATCTCGGGAAATTACACGCACCGCGTTGCGGAGGCGGTCTATTCGCGAAGTCATATCTACGCATACGTTGCTCCATAGCATCCATGTTGCGATAAAAGGCAGTCATCGAAGGTCTGCGGTGACCGTCGAATGCGAAGGCCTTGGCTTTGTTGTCGGGCCACTGGCTGAGGACTGGAATAGCGTGATGTCGATACCGCACCGACGGGCGGCTGTCATCGCCATCACTGCAAAGAGCACTACAATAGACAGAGCAATTCCCAAAACGCCAAGCGCAACGCCACGGTCGTCCTTGGTGGTCATGGCGACCTCCATGATTCCGACGGTTCAACGCTCGGCTCGTTTATCGGTTCTGCGATTCAGCGTTGCCGGAAGCACTGCACAACGCCCGATCGCCCATGGTCACTTCCTAATGAAGGACGATATTTAATGGTATCAGCCCGCTCGGACTGACGCCTGCCAGAGATTACCTAGCGACCACTTTTGAACAAAAACCGAGCTTGGGTCCTTCTGAGGCCTCGCTTGCATGCGGGTAGTTCGCACCCCGATTGCGCGCTAGTTTAACGCTCCTTTTTTAAGGGCAACTCGGGCAACTGAGGCAACTCGGGGTGCCGCAGTTCCGCGTCGTACTCCAAACGAGGACGATCGCATCGGTCGGCGCTACTCCAGCCGCGCATATCCTCGAACGGTTCGCAATGTGCCGTTGGCGCGCGTGCATATCTGCACCGTGTCTTGCGGGAAGTGCTCCTTGTGAAAGCCGGCGCTTGCTATGGCGCTGAGCTCCAGGTCGGCAACGAACCGGTTCACGCCATTGATGACGATGTCGAAGCCTTGCTGTTGCTCATTCATTTCTGGCTAACTCGGATGAACTTCTTGGATGAGAAGCAGGTAGCTGCATCACGCAGCGTCAGCGCGCCATGCCGATGTTCCAAGCAGCATCGCTCGGTCCGCTTCAGCCGCCGCGAGGCCGCGTTGAATGCGTTCGTGATCGGGCGGGTGAGCCGGACCTGTTCGAAGGAGCTGGCGATAGTGGGCAATCACCTTTTCGTTGACCCGCAGGAGATAATCGCGCACCTCTTGATCGTGGCGAGTGCCTCACCCTCGACGTCCTCGGCGACGATCAGCAGCGGCTTGCCGCTCTGCACGACCGCTTCGAGCAAGGGCAGCATGGTCTGCAAGCCGGTCAGCTTCTTTTCGTGGATCAGCACATAGGGGCTTCGAGCTCGACCTTCATCTTTTCGGTGTTGGTTACGAAGTACGGAGACACGTAGCCGCGGTCGAACTGCATGCCTTCGACGACTTCGAGTTCGGTCTCGAGGCTCTTGGCCTCCTCGACCGTGATGACGCCGTCGTTGCCGACTTTTTGCATCGCTTCCGCAAGGAAACGTCCAATCTCGGTGTCGCCGTTGGCGGAGATGGTGCCAACTTGGGCGATCTCTGAATTCGAGGTCACCTTTTTCGCGTGGCTCTTAAGATCGGTCACCACCGTCTCAACGGCGAGATTGATACCGCGCTTCAGGTCCATCGGATTCATACCGGCGGCAACGGCCTTCGATCCTTCCTTGACGATCGCCTGCGCGAGAACGGTGGCTGTGGTGGTGCCGTCGCCGGCGAGATCGTTCGTCTTGCTCGCCACCTCGCGCACCATCTGGGCGCCCATATTCTCGAACTTGTCTTCGAGTTCGATCTCCTTGGCGACGGTGACGCCGTCCTTGGTGATCCGCGGCGCACCGAACGACTTCTCGATCACCACGTTGCGGCCCTTGGGGCCCAGCGTGACCTTGACCGCGTTTGCGAGCGTGTCGACGCCGCGCAGCATCTTCTCGCGCGCCTCGGACGAAAAACGGACTTCTTTGGCAGCCATGACTAGAACCTCCTTCCTTCGGATGCAGGATGTTTGATGGATTACGCGGCCTTGCGAATTTTGGTGGTCTCGTCGATCACGCCGAGGATGTCGCTTTCCTTTATGATCAGCAGATCCTCGCCGTCGATCTTGACCTCGGTGCCCGACCACTTGCCGAACAACACGCGGTCTCCGGTCTTGATATCGATCGGAATGAGCTTGCCGCTTTCATCGCGACCGCCAGGCCCTACGGCAATCACTTCGCCCTGCGACGGCTTCTCCTTCGCGGTGTCCGGAATAATGATGCCGCTGGCGGTTTTCTCATCGGCCTCGATACGGCGCACGACGACACGGTCATGCAGTGGACGGAACGTCATGAATCCCTCCTTGTCAGTCCAGCGATGTCAAAAGGTCGGCCAGCTCCCCCGGCGCAACCGGAAAATCGATTTGGTGTCACGTCAATCGCGGTCAAGCCTCCGTGTGAAATTTTTTTGTGAGGTCCAACGCGCAGACGAACGCAACACTCGCGACGAGGCAGACACCGGCCACGCAGTTGCCCACCACAAGAGCCGTGACGAATGGCGTCAGCATGGATCATCTCCTTGCTTAAGACGGCGGGCTGAAGCCCCGCCATGCTCGATGGCGGGGCTTCGGAGACGGCTGGCGGTTTTAGCTCGCTTGGAGCCTCACGCCCGCCGCGTCAGGCGTTGCTAAATCCGTCTCCATCGCCCGCGTTCAGCGCCACCGCACTCAGCGCAAGGATGGTCGACAGAAGCACCCCGAGCATCAGGAGGGACATGGCTGACCTCCGACGTCGGCCTGAGTGTTCCTGCCCGGATCGGATGCGAGAACTGCCTCACGCACCAGCTTCGGGGCTTCCTGCTCAACCAGCTTCATGGCTTCGAGCACGCGCCGCATGCCGGGCTGCCGCAACGCGTCGAGCTTGATCCAGGTCCGGTCGCTCATGGCTACATCCTCCTCGAACCGGCCAGCGCATTGGCCTACACCTGCATTTCCGGCACGACGGGACCGAAAACGAAGGGGCCACCCGAGCTCGCCTGGCGGCCGATCGGAAGGTCGCCCTTTGGCAGCCGGGTCTTGTTGTCGAGTTGGAGCCACGGAATGCCTCCGTCCGCCGGAGGCAAGAACCGTTCGAGACTGGTGTCTTTCCAGTCCGTCTTTTGCATGATGCTCTGGCTTGCTGCCTCGGGCGCGCAAGCCAGGACCGCCGCTGTCACGGCGATGGCATACTTCATCATGGCGGGCCTCACCCGAACAGGGAACGTCCACCGCGTTCTTTGCGGTAGGGATCCTTCCAGCGCTGGGCGCGGTTGATGAACTTGCCGTAGTTGGGCGTGTTGGCCGCCTCTCCGTCCAGGCGCTTCAACGCATCCATGATGTCGTCAAAGCGCACCGTGGGTGCGGCCGGGGGGCGCCGCAGGTCAGGCGCGGCCTCCACGGCGCAGGCGTCCGACGCCCACGACGCGAGAATGGCCCGTTTCTCCTGAACGGTCATGTCCGGGTCGGCTACGACATCCATCGGGTTCCGGAATGCCCCGGCCGGATGAAGCAGATAGTCGAGATCGAATTCCTTTCGGTTGGCTGTCTCTGTCATGGCCATATCCTTCGTAAAGCGACATGGATAAAAGCGGTTACCCGCAACGGCCCTTATGGGGCGCCGTCGGCGGAAGAAAAACGGGTTTATTTTTCAAGAGGGCTCCCGAACCCAAAACAAAAAAATTTGGGGCGGTTAACGTCCCGGTTAACAGACCCGGCTCCGCTTCATCGACAGGTCGAAAAAGTTTTGGGCGCCCTCTTGAAACGCCACGGGCGTTTTCTAATTCGTCAGCCGCTGCACTTCGGTGCGGCGCCGTGCGCCCGGTCGGGGCCCGGCAACCGGGCGCCGGACAGGTGTCTGGCGTTCCCTTGTGATCCATGTTGCTCAACTGGAGGATATGGCAATGAGGACTTTCGACCCCACCCCACTCTGGCGCTCGACCGTTGGCTTCGACCGCCTCTTCGACCTGATGGACCAATCGGCTCATTTCCAGGCCAACGACGCCTACCCGCCCTACAACATCGAACGCACGGGCGAAGACCACTACCGCATCTCGCTGGCGCTGGCCGGATTCAGCCCGGACGAAGTGGCCATCACGGCGGAGCTGAATGTTCTCACCGTGGAAGGTCAGAAGGCTCAGAAGGCGGACACCGAGTATCTCTATCAAGGCATCTCCGCACGCCCGTTCCGACGTGTGTTCAACCTCGCCGACTATGTGCAGGTGAAGAGCGCCTCCTTCGAGGAAGGTCTGCTCAAGATCGACCTTGTGAGGGAAGTGCCCGAGGCCATGAAGCCGCGGCGCATTGCCATCAACGGCGGCACGAGCACGACGACGATCGCGCAGAAGAAAGCAGCCTAAACAAAGCAACGCCTGACCAGTCCCTCCCGCGGCCGTTCATGGCCGCGGGCGGGAGTTGCCGTGGAGAAAGCCATGCCCATTAGAGATCTGATCCCCTGGAATCGCGGTCGCAGCGATCTGGCTGTCCGCAGAAACGACGAAGCGACGAATCCCTTTCTCGCGCTCCACCGCGAGATGAATCGCCTGTTCGACGATGCATTTCGCGGCTTCGATGTGGGATTTCCAAGCCTTGGAGACCGGCAGTTCGGCGGGGGCTTGGGTTGGCCCAACCTCGAAGTGAGCGAACACGCCAATGAGGTGAAGGTCACCGCCGAGCTTCCCGGGCTCGAGGAAAAGGATGTCGACATTCACCTCGCGGATGGCGTTCTGACGATCAGCGGAGAAAAAAAGACCGAGACGGAGGACGGGGACCGCCTCTTCACCGAGCGTTACTACGGTCGGTTCGAACGCCGCATCCCGGTCGACGACGTTGATGTCGACAAGGTGAAAGCTTTGTTCAAGAACGGCGTGCTGACCGTCATCTTGCCTCGTCTGCCGGCGGCGAAGTCGAACATCCGGCGGATCGCCATCAACGAGAGATAACCCGACCAGAAACGAGGCGGGAGCATGCTCCCGCCTCTCTCCGGCATGACCGTATTCACACAGCCGTCGACACCCACGGCTGTTTGTTCGTTTTGCGCCATGAAAGCTTCAAGAAATTGCACGCGCCTGCGGTTAGCGGCAATTACTCACTAGCAGCATTATGCATTCAAAGCGGCTTTCCTTCCGGGCCCTTCGGCTTAAGATGCACGCGTTCTCGGGGCGAATATGCGATGCGCCGTTTTCAGACAGCGGAAGAAGCGGAATATCTTCGCCACCGGGAAGAATGCCTCACGCTGGCATTCGCTGCCGTGAGTGAGCCGCAGCGCGTTATGCTGAGCCATATCGCCGACACTTGGTTGCGTCTCGCTAACGAAGTCCGCGAGGACCTCCCGTCCAGTGCCGTTCATTAAATTAGCTCGGTAGCGGCGGATCGGCGGCGTACGTAGTCCCTGGTGGCTTCGGGTCCTTCTGGAAGCCAATCGCCACGCGGGTAATTCGCACCCCGGGCTCGCGCTAGTTACGCGCAGATTTTTTAAGGTTAAATCGGTTAACTCGGTTAAGTCAGATCGGCCCGGTTAAATCGATCGGCCCCCCACCGAGGACTCTCCAGGGAGCCTTGGGAGCGTTTTACTGTCGGGCCTTAATATCTAGAGAGATGTATATGTGTGTACTCTCCTATCGTTTCTCATTACAGAAAATCGCTCCCAACACTCCCAACCCTTGAAATGCCAACGTTTTCTCCGACTTTTCAAAAAATAACGCTCCCAAAATAGGGAGCGTTTTGACGCCTGAGCTTCGGCTTTCAGTGTTCGATGGGTACGTCGTCTGTTGCCGTCGGTGGTGTTTGGTCATCGACAGGCGGTTCGTCAGCGCTTCCGAAATCTGACAGCTGGCGCGTGAGCTCGATGCCAATCCAGTAATTGCTGCCGGACTTGGTGCTTTTGGAGCCGCGATCCGTCATGGCCCTGCCGAACCCGGTCCGCGTCCAGATCGGAGCGCCGGTCGATTTCGCCCAGGCTACGAAGACATCATAGATGTCCGCCGAAGCGACCCGGCTGCCCGGCACCTCGCGCAGGCATTCGGCCTTGAAGCGTCCGAGGTGGTCCGAGTCAGAACGGTACTCCGCAGTTGCCTCGGCGATCGGCGGCGGAACCTGCAAGCCGCCCTTCATCCAATCTACGACCCCTTCAAGCATTCGATTCAGAATGCCGGACGCCTCTGCCTTCAGCTTGTCGGCGAGGTGCGGATCGCACATCTCATCGCTGACCTTAACGAGCCACGGCACGAGGATGATCCGGCGCCAAATGCCGTCATCGGTCCCGCGGATACGCGGTTTGTAGTTCCCTGAGATAAATAGCTTGAACTGGGGCCGCAGCTCGAAAAACGGTTGGTTCAGCTCTCGGACGAGAATTGGCTCGTTCGAGGTCGCGAGCTTTATAAAGGACTCTGCCAGCACCGCGTCCTTCTCAGCCTCGGACGTTCGGAGCATCCGTATGGCGCGCAGCCGCGCCAAGTGCGGCGACGCCTAGCCTGCGTACCGGCTTTGAGCGCCCGACAAGAACGTCTCAATCGGTATGGTGGCCGCATACGTCCCAAGCACGTACGCCCAGGCGTCAACAAACGTGGATTTGCCATTGCGTCCGCCACCATAAAAGAAGAACAGCTTTTGTTCGCTCGTATCTCCGGTAGCCGCATAGCCGATGGCCCGATGCAAAAATGCGCGGACGTCTGCATCCGGCTGGACGTGTGCGAGCGCCGCGTCATAGGTCGGACAGGTTGCCCCCGGATCGAAAGTGACCGGCGATAATCTAGTGATGAGATCGTCGGGATCGTGCGGCTTCAAAGTGACGCTTACATTGCCATCATCTAGACGACGAATGACGATGGTACCGTTCTGAACGTTCAGCAGAAACAGGTCCGAGTCCAGGTCGTTGATGTGCACCACCATATAGGGTGCTGCATGTGTCGGGATCGCGCCCATGTGGCGCGCCCCTGCCGATTTCTCAGCCCAAATCAGTAGCTTCTTCGCTTGTATTTCCATCGGGATGTCCTCTTTTGATTGCGCCTTCCGTCTTGATCGCATCGACGGTCTCATGCACCGCACGCAACACAGCCGCATCGGCGCCCTCGTGGGACCAGTGGCCGTCGTTCCACCAAACCCAACCGGTCTTTTCACAGTGCCGAAGTCTGTGCCTATTTCGCTCGACGAACCGCATGGCATTGCCGCGATCAGTGGCGTCAAGCTGAGCCAGTCTCTCGTCGAGTGGCGTGTGCTCTCTTACAGCGCCCACAGATTGGGCAGCCCTCGAGCTTGATTGCGTCAGTTCTGGAATTTCGCGTGGCTCGGACAACCCTCGCTCCAAACCGCGATCGAGTGTGGCGAGCGACTTCCGCAAATTCGGCCACGGTAGTATCGCCTGCTCCAGGCCTGCACGGACCTCTTGGAGGTCGAGAGCTCCAGCTGCGACGAGTTGCCCGAGTTTTATCGCTGAAACGAACAGGGTGTTGTTACGTGTCCCTGATGGTGCGTTACGCAATTCCCTTAGTTGCCCATCGAAAGCCACCGCCCCATACTGTCTGCGACCTTGGACGGAGCGACGCGATGGGAGCTCGTCACTCGCGTGGAAAATCCACAACCGTGGCCTACTCTCGGCTTCTTATTTTTTCGCGGGATTTCACCAAGCCATTGATTTCCATTGACGTTTTTCTTTGCGTGCGCCGTTGTCGCACCTATGCAGGCACGCAGCGAAACCGAACACCTAGGCGAAATCGCTGAAATTCTGGCCGCGGGCCTGAGCCGGATGTTGGCGCGGCAGTCCAGAGAAAAATCGCTCCGCACCGGAGAATTTTTCCTCGACACTTTCGAACAGCAGAGCGGACATCCGACCTCCTGGACCGGAGAACGCTAAATGGCTGACGGTGTCTTGGCCCAATTGGCCGCCCTGAAAACCGCCCCGATCGGAGCCCTGCGCCAGAAGTGGCGCGAGCTGTTCGAACGGGAGCCGCCGCTCTACAACCGGAAAGCCGGCTGGCCTATCGCATCCAGGAATTGGCCTATGGCGGGCTCAAGCCCGAAACCATCGAACGGCTGGAAGCGCTGGCCGACGAACTCGAGGGCAAGGCTGGCCGGCGGCGCCCGACAATCGAGACTCGACCGATCGCCGGCACGCGTATGATCCGCGAGTGGCAGGGCGTCGAGCACTGCGTCACAGTTCAGGACGAGGATTTCGAATACCAGGGGCGGCCTTACAAGTCGCTGTCGGCTGTGGCCCGCGCAATCACCGGCACACGATGGAACGGTCTGGTGTTCTTCGGCCTGAAGAACCAGCGGAGCGCGTGATGGCGGCGAAACCTACCCTCGCCATTCGAAAGAAGCTCCGCTGCGCGGTCTACACCCGCAAATCAACCGAAGAAGGTCTGGAGCAGGAATTCAATAGCCTCGACGCCCAGCGCGAGGCCTGCGAATCCTACATCGCGAGCCAGCGGGCCGAAGGGTGGATGTAGCTCGGCGACCGCTATGACGATGGCGGCTACTCCGGCGGTAATTTGGACCGGCCCGCGCTCAAACGGCTCCTCGCCGACATTGAAGCCGGCGCCATCGACATCGTCGTGGTCTACAAAATTGACCGGTTGAGCCGCTCGCTGATGGATTTCGCGAAGCTGCTCGAGGTGGTCGACCGCAAGAGCGTGACCTTCGTGTCAGTGACACAGTCGTTCAACACCACCACCAGCATGGGCCGGCTCACACTCAACGTGCTCCTGTCCTTCGCCCAGTTCGAACGCGAAGTGATCGGCGAGCGCATCCGTGACAAAATCGCTGCGTCACGACGGAGAGGCATGTGGATGGGCGGTTTCGTGCCACTCGGATATTTGGTCAAGGACCGCAAGCTCATCATCAACGAGACCGAGGCCGACCTAGTCCGGTCGATATTCAAACGATTCGTGAAGCTTGGTTCCGACACCAAGTTGGCCCGGCAGCTTGCGCAGGAGAACGCCCGCAACCACTACGGCAAGCTGATCGACAAGGGCGCGCTCTACAAAATGCTCAACAACCGCACCTATATCGGCGAGGCGGTGCACAAGGGCACGGCCTATCCGGGAGAGCACCAAGCCATCATCGAGCGAGCGCTCTGGGACAAGGTCCACGGGATTCTGAAAGAAAGCCCCAGGAAGCGCGCCCAGAGAAACCGGGTACAGAGTCCGGCACTGCTGAAGGGCCTGATCTTCGGACCGAACGGTGTCCCCATGACGCCGACTCACACCCGGAAAGGAGGCCGGCTGTACCGCTACTACATTGCGACGAGCGCGCTCCGCTCAGGCGTGCCCGACCGCAGCCCAATCCGGCGCATACCGGCCACCGAGATCGAGGCCGCTGTGGTGTACCAGATCAAGCTTCTGATGCAATCACCGGAGATCGTCGTAGCAACCTGGCGGGAAGCCAAGCAGACCGTCAAAGGGTTGACGGAGCGGCAAGTCAGCGAACATCTGCGCCGCTTCTCGGAAATCTGGGCCGAACTCTTTCCGGCCGAACAGGCGCGGATCGTTCAATTGCTCGTGGCACGCGTCGAGGTCAGCACGACGGGCGCAGGCATCACGCTGCGAACGAATGGACTCGGTAGCCTTATGCATGATCTTCGGGCCAACTCCGAGCCGCAGGACCGCGCAGCATGAAAGCCGATCAACGCCGGCTGACTTCAACCGTGACGGTGCATGTACCGCTGAAGTTCACGGTCCGCGGTGGCCGCAAGACCATAATTGGCCAAGTGCCGCATCAATCACCGAAGACACGTTTCGACGATTCGATCGCGAAGGCGTTGGCGCGCGCCTACAGATGGAAGCAAAAGCTGGATGATGGGACATACGCTACGGTCGGCGAATTGGCGAAAGCCGAGCGCATCAACGAGTCTTATGTGACCAGAATTCTTCGCCTCAATTTGCTCGCGCCCGATATCGTCGAGGCCGCGCTAGATGGGCGAACGCAACTAACGGCGCAAAGCCTGACGGAACGAATTTCCCCGACCTGGGCATTCCAGCGATCAAAATTTGCGAAACCCTAGGCTCCTCCTGCGATACTTTGCGAGGTGCTCTATTGCTGTTGAAATATCTTACCAACTTTTGCGAAGAGAAATAATATAAGCCCAGCTGTCGCATCGGATCGGATGCGAGGGCTTATGCCGCGAAACGAAAAAAGGCCGCCAACTGAGGCGGCCTCAATATCAATGCGCCTTCGCAGGCAGCTCATCCTCAATGGTTACATCGAGTCCGCGCGCCACCGCATCATTTGCCAATTCGATCCACGTCTCGGCGATCTTCAGCATCTTCTGCTTGTCGTCGCCGTGCATCTTGTTCGCCAGGTTACGGCATTCCTGAGCACGATCAAAATAGGTCTTCCCCTGCATGGCCAACCTCCCATCGGCCGTCGCCCTATCAAAGGATGGAGTTTACCTATGAGTTCCAAATCAGGCGATTCACATTTGCAAAAAAGCCGACAATGGGCTGAGCGGCCGAACCGGGGGCGGTCGGCGAATCAGGAGACTTCCTGATTCACCTAGGACACAGGGGCTTAAGTGCGGACAGTATCCCTCTTGGTACTGGCCGAAATAGGCCGCCCGCGACATCAAACAGGCTATTCCATGCCGGGCGCTTTGCTAGCCTTGCCGGGCAATGCATTACGTCCCTCTCACATTCGGAGCCTTGGTGATCGTGCTGGGCGTATGGTTTTTACTGCGCCGCCGCCCGCTGATCCAAAGTAGTTCACTGCTCAGTTCAAAACAGACCACTGTGGAACCGAACGGAAAAGCCCTCGCCGCTGCACATCGTTCCAGCCGTCGAGCGAGAAAGTGCCTCTTGGAATAAGCCACTGTGCTTTTCAAAACCGGCCACCAGTGATCAAAGAGTGCAGATGTCCATGTCCGAGTTGGGTTACTTTCGACCGGCCCTTGCAGTGCACAGCGCCGCCCGATGTCGGCTGTTACTCCAAGACCGGACATGTCGTCGCGTCGCAACGAAATGACGCGATGTGCCATCAGCGTCTCGTTCCGCACCTGTCTATGCGGCTCGATTTACCTTGGTCCAGAACGTGGCGTGAGTGATCGAGACTGTCGTGCCCACCGGGTCGGCCAAAGTCTCAACCTTGGCACCAAGCTGTTGCGCGAGCGCCCTCACGATACCGGTACCGAGCCCGGTTTTTGACTGGGCAAATGTGCCGTCTGGCCTGCCAACCCCATTGTCGGCGACCGAAAGCTTCCAGTTTGTCCCATCGACGTCATACGCACTTCGCCTGCCAAGCTCAGACTCGCCGAAAGTTCAGCCTCCAGTGCCTCAGCTCCATTTCGAAGATTTCACGCCCGGCCGGACCTTCGAGCACGGGCCGCGCCGTCTGCCGCACGACGAGATGATCGCGTTCGCGGCCGAGTTCGATCCGCAGCCGATGCATCTCGACGAGGACGCGGCGCGCGAAACCATGCTCGGCGGGCTCGCCGCGTCGGGCTGGCATGTCTGCTGCATCCTGATGAGGATGTGCGTCAAGATCAAATCGCGCGGTGGGCGGACATTCGTCAAAGCCGCCGACATCAAAGTCACCGGGCAATAGGCGTTTGAGCGATGCTGACGCGGCGTTTGCCAAGGTGAAATAGCGAAGGCGCGATGATGCACGGGAGCCAGCAATGGTTCCCTCGTGTCTGCTTCTTTCTTCCGCCATCATCGGCACCTGTTTCGGCCGCCGTTGTCTACGGATATGCACCACCGGATTTCCCGGCCAACAGAAAGAACCAAAATGCCGAAGGACGCGCACATCAAGGCTGCCGAGCATCACGAGACCGGTGCGAAGTCTCATCGGGCCGCGGCCCAACAGCACGGCAGCAACGACCATTCAAAGGGCAAGCAACAATCCTCGGAGGCTCTGCAGCATTCGAAAGTCGCCCATCAGCATTCCGATGAAGCGCACGGCAAGAGCCAACAGCAGAAGTGATATCGCAGTCGAGGGGTCGGCAAATCGTCGACCCCTCATTGCTTTTGTATTGTGCTTCAACCGACGAATTTTTTGCGCCGCTTGTCCCCGCAATGGGTCGCCCGCTGCGTCATTCGTCAATTGAAAAGGACATCGATCATGCCGAACCACATGCCGCCGATCCCTCCAGCGAACCGTAGCAACAAGGGCACGCCGGGCAAGACCAGGCAAGCAGACGAGAAACTTGTTCAGCACGAGCATCACGGCAACGCCGCGGAAAAGGGCGAGACCGCCAATATCAAGCAGAACACGACGAATGCCGGTTATTTCAAGGGCAGGCGAATGAAGTAACAATGACGGTTCGCAAGATCGGGCGCCGCGTTGTCACTCCTTGGACGCGCTCACGGCGCGGGGCTGATCGGCCAGAAGCACGCCCACCAACGAATTGTGAACCTCGAGATGTCCGTTGTAATTGATGAAGCCCATTTTGCGAAACTTGTTCATGAAGTGACTCACGCGTGACCGCGTCGTGCCGATCATCTCGGCCAGCGTTTCCTGGCTGATCTTTGCGAGGATTGGCTCCGTGCGGCCTGCTTTTCCAAAATTGGCCAACAGCAACAACAACCGCGCAAGACGTTTCTCGGTTGAGTTGAAAAGCTGATCGACCAGATCTTCTTCAACCCGGGCATTCCTCGCCAGAACGTGGACGACGAACATTTGCGAAAACGCGGGCTCCTGCTGGAGGAGTCGCTGGATTTCGGTTTTGGCCACTCGCATCGTCTCGCATTCCGTCATCGCTGACGCTGTCGCCAACCGCTTCGGCTGACCGATCAGGCAACCTTCCCCTACAAATTCGTCTGGTCCCAAGAGCGCTACCACGGCCTCTTTTCCATCCTTCGATACAACGGCGACCTTGACCTTGCCTTTCTTGATATAGAAAACCGCATCCGCGTCGCCGCCCTGAGCGAAGATGATGTCTTTCTTTGAATGCGTGGAAATCTCGCGGCCTGGAGCCGCCGTTGCCAAGAATACCGCAGGATCAAACAACGCGCCGCTTGCCGGCTTGTGGTTTATGCTGGGCTTGATGGGTTTTTTTCGAGGTGGACGAGACATCCCAGCTTCCTGTCAGACCAGGCGGGAGCTCGATTGTCTCTCCGCCACCAACCCCTGGCCACAGGGCCGCTGTGGGTGGTCTGTTAACATAATGTCGCGGACACAGGATTGTTAGAAGCGATCGGACTGGCCAACGTCCGGTAGCGGACACAGGATTGTTGGAAGCGATCGGACAGGTCAAAGTCGCAAGCCTTCGCCGCGAGTGTGAATTGCCGCGATCACGAAGAAGAACAACGGTCTGTTTGGATCAGCCAGCGCCTTGCCCAAGGCGCAACCTCGCAACATCACCGATACAGCTTCCGGGACTCGGTGACTGAGAGACAGTTCTGCGCTCCCGCCTGCTCTGGCCCCCTGGTCGGGCTCTTTGCCCACGTCAAAGGAGGAATCCATGAGTTTCTACAATCGGATCAGTCCGTGGCTGGTGCCCCCGCTGGTGGTGCCGGCGTTGCTCGTGCTTTTGATCGTCGCAACGAGGCTGGCCTAATAACCATCGCCGCAAGATCTGAAGCAGCTTGCATCACGGTGGCGTCACGACCGGCGGCGCGCTTGTATGACACGCCGCCTGAGCTTGCCTGAGAGCTTCGCTCTGGCGATCCGCATGACGCGCCCGCTGTTGCGGGAGCGCAGACATGGCGTCTCGTTCCGCACCTGTCTATGCGGCTCGATTTTCCTTGGTCCAGAACGTGGCGTGAGTGATCGAGACTGTCGTGCCCTCCGGGTCGGCTAAAGTCTCAACCTTGGCACCAAGCTGTTGCGCGAGCGCCTTCACGATACCGGTGCCGAGTCCGGTTTTTGACTGGGCAAATGTGCCGTCGGGCCGGCCAATCCCGTTGTCGGCGACCGAAAGTTTCCAGTTCGTCCCATCGACGTCATGCGCGATGACGATCCGGCCGTTGCTTTGCTCGGCTGGGAACGCGTGCTTGATGGCGTTCATGACAAGCTCGGTCGCAATCAAGCCGATGCTCTCAGCCTCACGGGGAGTAGCAACGCCCCCTTCGCCGACGACTTTGATCGTGATTTGCCGATTGTCGCCAATCATCGAGGTCGCGAGGATATCGCACAGCTTCGAGAGATAAGGCAGCATATCGATGGGTCCGGAGATTCCGGACGCGTGAAGCTGGGTCTGCACGGCCGCGATCGACATGACGCGCTTGTGCGCATCGTGTAGATGAGCGCGCGTCTCTTCCGATTCGACCCTCGTCGCTTTCATCAAAATGATCCCGGCGATGATCTGCAGGCTGTTTGCAATCCGGTGCTGCAGTTCCTCCAGCATCACCTCCCTTTGTCGCAACAACTCGTCCTTTTCGCGCTCCAAGATTCGCCGTTCAGTGACATCCTCAATGCCAAGAAGAATTGTACTTTCGGCGCCTGCTTTGTAGACTACCTGACGCGCATTCAAATACATCGTGCGATGTCCAACACCGGGAAACTCGTGCTCGACCTCGTAACCCTCCATCACGCCGTGTTCGGGTATGATCTGCTCCAGCAACACGCGAAGTTTTGGAATGTCCCACTGACCATCGCCCAAATCGTAGAGCAGCTTGCCTTGGGTATCTTCCGGCCGAACCTGGAAACTCGAATAAAAGGACCGGCTCGCTGCAATCACGCGAAGTCCTTTGTCGAGCACCAGAACAGGCTCGCGGACAGTATCGACGATGCTTTGAGCCAGCGCACAAGCATCCGCCACGTCGGCAAACTGATCCCTGAAATTGGTTGTCTGCATGAACACGCTCCGCCGCGCTCTCGGAAACTTGCCTCGGCGCGTCCAAGCTAGAATCTGTGCCGAACGGGAGTCTGTATAGAATTGCTCAGGGTGGGTTCACGGAAAGGTGACGCATCGCAAACCTATGCGCCCAAGTGGAAGCGCCCTACTCATGCGCGACCGCCACGTCGATGGTGCCATCGTTATGAAGCACCGGCCGCGACAATGAAGCAACGTCACCGGAGCTGCCAGCGGAAGCGGCCTATTCCTCAGGCTCGTCTTTCCTTGGCTACGGCTGTTGTTGCTGGAGCTGCTGCGGCTGTGCTGGGGCCTCCACAAACTCAACCATCCCGCATGCAGGGCAGACCAAGGCTGTGAGGGATGCGACGACACCGCAAGTGTGCTTTTTCTGCGCCCATCCTTTGGAACGCGTTGGGGGATCTGCCATCACGCGCCTTGCTGTTCGGGAGCGCTGTAGCGTCTCTCAGTCAGCGTGATAGCCGATGCTGTGTAAGCTGCGGCGGTTGATGTTCGTTCCGGCGGCCAACCCCTGACATGGCCAAAACAGACCACTTTTCTGGGTTCCAGATGATGGCACGCGCGTGCCCCACGGAAGCCAAACGGGGATGCCAGCCGTTGTCTTGCTGCAATGAAAGAGGCCGCCACCTGAGGCGGCCTACTCCTTCTTGCCTTGCGACTGCTGTTGCTGTTGCTGTTGCTGTTGAGGCTGGAACTGCAGATGAAGTTGTTGGGTTGCGTGAGGATCGCCAAACTCCACCATCCCGCACGCCGGACAGATGAATGCGGTGGCGGAAGTGACCATCAAAGGCTTCCCGCAGTAGCGGCAATTTGGTTGGGGCAACGGGCGCGCTCCCTGGGTCTGGAAAATGCGCCCGCCGAAGTAGTGCCCCAGCGGGCGCTACCCGGCGTACCGACCGGATATGCAATTCGCGACTCTCCCGCGAAATCGAGGTGGGGACTGTTCCAAATGGCTCACATTTGAAAATAAAAGCAGACCACCGCTCATCCCGAAACCGGACACTGGTGCAGTGAAAAAGGCCGCCAATCGAGGTGGCCCAAACCGAACAAGATCGCAAGCGGTAGGCCGCGCTGGTTTGCGCGCCGGACTTCCTGTTCTAAATAATGCAGTGGGCCTCTTTGAAAGTGATCAAAACGGTACAGATTCCAGATTCCACGCTGCTTAGCCTTCTTTATCACCGAAACAGCTTCGGGCCTCGGTGACTGAGAGTCGGTGGTACTCCCGCCTGTAGACTCATGGGAGGTGATGGTGGGTATTCACGAACAAAGCACTTGCTTCGATGAAAAAGAGCTCGCAGCGATGATCGTCGCATACGACCGCACTTGCAGCTCGCTTCAACCTTCGGGGCTGACCCCAACTGTCCGCGAAATGATCGGAACGTGGATCATCGCCGCGGCAAAACACGGCGAGCGCGATCCGGAAGTTCTGCACCAAAAAGCCTTAAGTCTCTGGGCATCGAAAATGCAGCCAGCCTACTTGCAGCGTGGGTCTCACACTCCCCCCGGCCTGACGCTTTGATCCCGCGTAAGCGTGATCGAGTAAGGCCCAGCCTTCCCCGGGGCTGGGCCTTGCGCATGCCGGAACGCCCAGCGCTCCCGATGTTTGGGAACGCAACCTCGCTCTAGTCGATCATCGCCGCAAGCAAAAGGTCAGACCAGGAGCGGCGGTCGGCGAGACGCCGCCACGGTAACGAGGAGACCGGCCTTTCATTTGTCAGTCGAGCCGACACCTTAATCGGAACGTGAGGGCCACCTCCGTTGGCGGCCTCTTCCATCATTGGCGTGACGTCGGCTCGCGGCACAAAGCCGACGTGAAAACAACGTCAGCTCAACGGGTCGAGATTGGGGCAGATCGGACACGCGGCGACTGCGAGCGGTCGCTGAACTGGAAGTGCAGCCGTCTGATGTCCGAGTCGGGTCATTTTCGACCGGCCAGTGCAGTCCACAGCGTCGCCCGATGTCGGCTGTTGCTCCAAGACCGGACATGCCGTCCATCGCAACGAAATGACGCGATGTGCCATGAATAGACATCACACAAAAACGAAAGAGGCCGCCAACTGAGCGGTCTAAACCTGGGGCGGAATATAGCGGCCTTCATTGTCGATTAGAGACTCGTCGACTTGCTCCGCAGTGCCCTCGATGATGCCGCCGCCGAGGGCTTCTATTCGGCCCTTCGTGCCCTTCGAAATCTGCACGATCCATTCGCCGTCGCGCTGGTCGAAAAGCTTGTATCGATAGACTGTGATCATTTGGGCAAAAGGCTCCGACGCTTTTGTGCCGGAGCCTCCCTGTCAGTCGAACGCCGAGGCTCAGACGCAATCCCGGCATACACAGCGTAGCCGAGCCTGATTACTCAAAAATCAAGGCGTCAGGCCTTACCTGACCCTAACTGTGGCGGCCTACAACATAAACATCAGCACGCCGGCGACCACGACCTCCGGAACGATGATCCCGCCGACCACAGCGATCCAAGTGCGCAATGAATCGTTCATGGCGGATCAGGGTAGGAAGAACCGCGCTGGGCTCAAGGACGTCTTTGTCAGGAAGAACCCCCATCAAAACCAAAACAGGAATGCGGTATATTTCTGGCTGCCTGGCCCTCGTAATGCTCCGGGGCCGACCACCTTCCAGAGCGCCCGGCCTATCAACGAGCTGGGGCTTTTTTCGTCGATCAAATGAAAATTGACCACTGGCCACTAAGGGTCGAAACAGGCCAGTACCCGCAATCAGGTCTTGGCCTATATGGCGGATACGGCAGTGGTTCTGTGATGCATGTACCTGCTGACGACACTCGGCAAGGTACATCGTAATGCAGTCTGGCGTTAGCCCGCACCTTTGGGCATCTTGGGCATCGTGGGATCAACCGCTTCATTCGCTTTGGGAGCGGTAGTTGCCGAAGGCTGATTTTGCGCGATAGCAAGAGACGACAAGGCAACCAGCGCAGTCGCCGTGAGCAATGTGGTCCTCATGACCTGTCCTCCGAGTTTCAGCCTCGAAGCAAAACAGATGCTGTGGCCGAATCCAAAAGGAGCCAACCCTCAAATCAAAAGGGGCCAATAAGTTCGAAATGGGGCCAGTCCCCCCTGTTTTGGGAACAGATCAGGAAAAAGAACACTTTGATGAACAGGGTATCCAGGCGTCCGATGTCCGAGTCGGGTCAACCACATCATGTCGGTTGACCAGGAAATTTACCCCAACGTCTGTTGTTCTCCGTTTGCGACCAAAATCGCGCGGCAGTGCACCGCAGCGCGCCGGGGTCCGTCAAGGCCGGGATGAGCGAGAGGAATTCGAACTTGCGATATTGCTGACCCGCATTTTTGCTGGTCTTTCGACCTCAGTACTTCCAACCACAAGTACTGAGGTCTGGAGAAAAATGGCAATCAGAGAACGATTCTGAAGCCGGCTTCCCGTTTGCCAGTACTGAGGTCCGATTGAAAACCACGCAAATACCAGCGGCTAAAACGCGATACTGCCGGGCTGCGGAGAAATCAGTTGTTGGCAGGACTGGCGGAGCAGGAAGGTTTCGAACTCCCGGTCAGCATGCCTCACCTACCGGCTGATTTCCCCTCGCGTATGCCCGACAGCCACCATCGGCACGGAAACTTTCAGCTACGGAAACTGCGAAAGGCGACGATACACTTTACATACCCAGCCACTAAGCCTTGGGAAATGACTTCCGCACCCACGCCGCCGGGTCTTTGGCGAATTCTCGCGTCTTAGCCGCATCTCTGGCGGCCTGCTCGTCATCTGATTGACGCTTGGCTGGCGACGGCGCGGCCGGTCGCGGCTTCTTGATCGTGGGCTTGGAGAACGTCGGACCGTTGTTCGGATGCCGTGCCATCATCGCTTCTTGGTCGGCTTCGCCGTGACCTTCTTGAACGCCTTGTCGAAGGCCTTGGGGTCTTCAGACGCCTCGACCTCATGGGCCATGGCCACGAAGCGCTTATGCCGGTCGGCGTCGGTCAACTTGGGGTTCTTGGCTGTTTTGGCCATGCAAATCACCCTTACCACAATCGCGCCTAGACCCGCAGACCCAGTGCCGAGATCTTGTGGATTTTCGATGCTTGCTACGTTCCGGGGCCTTGCAGGCATACCTCCATGCATGCTACCTGCGAAATAGAGCAAGCAAGGAGATCTCGTCTATGGCTGACACTCCCCAGAGCAAGGGCGGCCTCATCCGGGCTGAAACTCTTTCACCGAATGAGCGGCGCTCTATCGCGCGCCGCGCGGCTGCGGCGCGCTGGAAGCGGATTGGTGAGGTTCCAGAAGCCAGCCACCAAGGTTCTCTGACCATCGGCGACATTCCGTTGGATGTTTACGTGCTCGATGACGGTCGCAGGCTGTTCCACAAGAAAGTGATGGGTCGCGCGCTTGGCCTGAAATCGGAAGGTGGCAACGCCTTCATGAAGACGTTGTCCAGCAAAAGCATTTCATCTGCAATTTCTGAGGAATTGTGGGCGAAGATCCGCAAGCCCGTGATCTTTAAGGCTTTTAACGGCGAGTTGGCTCACGGCTACGAGTCCAGCGTCCTTATTGACGTTTGCGAGGCAATCATTGAGGCGCGTAACGCCAACTCTCTGACGACGGCACAGGCGTTTCTGGCCATTCAGGCAGAGATCATCTTCCGCGCCGCGGCCAAGTTGGGCATCGTCGCGCTGATCGACGAAGCGACTGGTTACAGCGATAACAAGCGCAAGGACGAATATCGCGAGTTGTTTCAGGCTTTCATCCGGTCGGAATTCCGGCAGTGGGAGTCGGAGTTCCCGGACAAGTTTTTCGACATGATCTACAAGCTCTACGGCCTGAAAAGAAAAGATCCCAAGTCCGTCAAACACCCGATCTTCTTCTCGAAGTTCATTCGGAAATACGTCTATCACCCGCTCGCCAACAGCAACGGCGCGATCTTGGAGGAGCTGGAGAAGAAGAACCCGGTCGTCTATGCGTCCGGGGGGCGGCGATACAAGCTATTCCAGTTTCTCTCCGATGAGATCGGCTTGCCTGCCCTGAAAGCGCATCTCTGGCAGGTTGTCGGTATCGGATCGTCCGTGCAAGACAAGATCTCGTTCGACAAGGCCTTTTATAGGGCTTTTCCCGAAGCACTGCCGAAGCGGCGCGAACAGAAGATCGAGTTCGAACAGGTCGATTTGTTCTCCAATCTGGAAGATCTCTCCAAAAAAGAAGCGGCCCCCGTCGAGCCGGAGGCCGTTTCCTAGAGATCTCATCAATTGGGCCGGGGCCGGTGCCGCTAGCTGGATTCCCACCCGCGAAGCTTGGGTCCAACCCCCAACCGGTCCACCGTTACATCACTTCATATAAAACCACCACTCCGGAAACGGGAGATCCAATTGCGCCGGATCTCGCGCTTCAGAAAGGGATTTCTTCGGCTTCCGCAGTCCCGGCGTAGGTCAGGCGCTTACCCTTCATGCCGGCCAGCGCATTGTCGGCGCGCTGCGTGTCATTGATGCCAAGCTTCTCGCGATTGTTGTGGCGGAAATCGAACTCCGCGAGATACCGGTCGAGGTGATGCTTGTCGACGTGCTGGTAGGTGCCGACCAGGCCGCGTTTCAGGACCGAGAAGAAGCCTTCCAAGGCGTTCGTGTGCACGTCACCGCGCGCCCATTCGAACTCATGGTGGTCGACGCTCTCATGCTGCTTGAAGCCGCGGAATTTGTAGTGCGGAGCCTTGTCGGTAACGAGACGGCTGTCGGCGTGCACCATGGCGCGGAGATGCTTGCCGACGCCGTTGTGGTCCAGCGTGACGGAGCGGATTTTACCGCCACGTTCGACAAGGCTCATGACCTTCGGATTGTGGGTCGACCGCTTGAAGCCTTCCGGGCGTTTGGTCTTGCGAGATCTCGCCAGTTCGGTTTCGTCGGCCTCGACGGTCTTGCCAGCGCCACCCAGCGGCTCGGTCGCGCCCGGGTCCATGGCCAGCCTGATCCTGTGGCCGAGGAACCACGCGGTCTTCATGCTGCAATTGAGCATGCGTTGGATTTGGCGGGTCGAGATGCCTTTCTTGCTGCAAGCCATCAGGTGGATGACTTGGAGCCAGAGGTGCAAGGCGAGGTGCGAGGACTCGAAAATCGAGCCCATGCGGACCGTGAACGGCTTCCGGCACTCGTAACACTTGCGGAGGCCCGGCCGGGTGGTCTTGCCCTGGAGCCGACCGATCCGGCTGGCGTCCGCGTTGCCGCAATGGGGGCAAACCGGGCCGGTCGGCCAAAGCCGCGCCTCGACGTATTCGAAGGCGGCGTGCTCGTTCTGGAAGTGGTCGGCGGAAAGGACTGACTTAGCCATGGCTTATCTCCAATGGCCAAGATTCTAGATTTAGGGTCTGGGTATGTCAAGTGTAACGTCGCCCTGCGAAACTACGCCCGCCCACATTCTGGTCGTCGTGGCGACTCGGTGGCGATTCTGCCCCCTTAAACGAAGAGCCGCCCCAAAGGGCGGCTCTCAATTATCTTACGAAATCAATCAGTTAAGTTGGTTGCGGGAGGTGGATTTGAACCACCGACCTTCAGGTTATGAGCCTGACGAGCTACCGGGCTGCTCCATCCCGCGGAAACTTGGGCCACTGACACCAAAGCCGCGGCGCCGCTTATGTAACAAGCACCGCGCGGAATGAAAAGGGCGCAGGTGGTCCTAATTCGTTGGATTGTCACAAATTCCCATAATAAAACTTGCACATGAGCAAGCCGGGTCTGCGTCCGCCGGAAGCGGTCGGGGAAGCGTTGCGCGCCTCCGCCCGTTACATCCTGGCGGAGGGGCGCGGCGCCATTGAGGACAAGCAGCGGGTCGAAGCCGTTGCGGTCCACGACTTTCGGGCCACCATGAAGTGGTGGCGGGCCTATTTGCGTCTGATCGAGCCGTTTCTGGGCGCCGAGGACCACCACTGGCGGACCGAAGCCCGCGACATGGCGCGGCTCCTCGCCGGCGCCCGCGACGCCCAGGCCGCCCTCGACGCGGTCTCCGATATGGAACACCACACCGCCTCACACCGGCTGTCGGCGCAGTCCTGGGAGACCATCGTCAACAATCTCGAGGACCTGCGCTCGCATGCCGAGACCGCGAGCCTGACGCCTTCGCTCCGCAAGAAATTCTCGGCGGCGCTCGACCGGGTCGAGATGCGGATCGAGCGCTGGCCGCTCGACGACGTGACGTTCGGCGACGTGGCCGAGAGCCTGAGCGAGGGCTATCGCCGGGCGCGGCGTCTCATTCCCGACGACTGGCGGGCCGCCAGCGCGGTCGAGTTGCACGAACTCCGGCAACGGGTGGTCGTGCACCGCTACCAGATGGAAATCGTCAAGCCGCTGTGGCCGCGGCTCGGCAAGAGCTGGGTGCGCGAGGCGCAGAAGCTGCGCGACCGGCTCGGCAAGTATCAGGATCTGGCAGTGCTGGCGCGCTATGCCGAGCCGCATCAGCCGCTGGCGCGCTGGCGCTCGCGGCTGCAGTCGGTGATCAGCCAGCGCCAGGCGCAGCATGTCTCGACGGCGCGCCGGCTGGCCGGGCGGCTTTTTGCCGAACGGCCCAAGGCGTTCAAGCACCGACTTGAAGCCATGTGGGACGGGGTCTCGTCCAGTCACTGACAAGCCGGGCCTGCTCCTCACACTTTGCTCGCGAGCGAAAAGAGCGAGCGCACCGCATCCGCGGCGCGAACGATGACGCTTCCCCAGTCGCCGATCGCGGTTTGACGGTACAGCCGCATCGCCGGATACCAGGGGCTCGCATGGCGGTCGAGCATCCAGCGCCAGTCCGGCTGGAACGGCACCAGCACGAAGGCCGGGCGGCCGAGCGCGCCCGCCAGATGCGCGACCGAGGTATCGACCGAGATCACGAGATCGGCGAGCGTCAGCACCGCGGCGGTGTCGGAGAAATCGTTCAGCTCCGGGCCGAGGTTGAGAATGCGCGTATCGTGCGCGAGCGTTTCGGCATCGCCGTCGCGAAGCTCGCGCTGCACGCTGATGAAGCTCGCGCCCGGCACCGACAGCAGCGGCTCGAGCTGCGCGAGTGACAGCGAGCGGTTGCGGTCATTCGGGTGCGACGCGTTGCCGGACCATGCGAGGGCAATGCGCGGCGATGGCAGCCCTTCAAGCCGGGGCCGCCACTTTTGCAAAGCGGCTTCACCTGCCCGCAAATAGGGAATTTCAGCGGGGACGTTCGATACCTGGGTCTTGAAGGCGAGCGGCAGGCTGCCCAGCGGACAATGCGCATCATAAGGCGGCAGCGGCTCGCCGCGACCGATGACAGCCGTCACCCCATCGAGGCCGCTGAACAGAGCTTTCAAAGCCGGCGGCACGTCGAGCACGACGCGCGCGCCCATCTGCGCCAGCCGCGGCACGTAGCGGACGAACTGCACGGTGTCCCCAAGCCCCTGCTCGGCATGCAGCACGATGGTCTTGCCGCCAAGCGGCTCCTCGCCGAGCCAAGGCGGGCGGCGAAACGCCTTTGGCGCCGTCATGCCGGTGCGCTTCCAGCGCCATTCGTATTCGGCAAAGCCACGGGCATAATCGCCGAGCGTGAGAAACGACATCGCGGCGTTGAAATGCGCGTCGGCGAAGTCCGGCTGAACGGCGAGCACGCGGCCATAGCTCGCGATGGCGTCCTGATGGCGGTTCAGCGCCGCGAGAGCCTGCCCTCGGTTCAGCCAGGCATTGAGATGCTGCGGCATCCTGGCGGCCGCGCCGTCGTAGGCAGCGACCGCCTCCTGATAACGGCCAAGAGAACGCAACGCGTTGCCGCGATTGTAGAGCGCGAGCGGATGGCCGGGCGCCACGCCGAGCGCCAGGTCGTAGTCGGCCAGCGCTTCGGGGGCACGGCCCAGTTCGGTCAGCGCATTGCCGCGGTTGATGCGGGCCTGCAGATGCCGCGGCGCCTTGGCCAGCACCGCATCGAACGCCGCGATGGCCTCGGCCGGACGCTTCAGCTCGAGCAGCACATTGCCCCGGTTGTTGAGCGCATCGCCATGGCTAGGTGCAATCGACAGCGCCTTGTCGACGCTCTTGAGCGCCTCGTCATGACGCTGGAGCGCGCTCTGCGCCATCGCCAGGTTCGACAATGCATCCGGCGAGTTCGGCTGGACCTTCAGCGCCGACGCGATCAGCCGGTACGCCTCGCCCGGTTTGCCGCGCTGCTGGTTGAGCACGCCAAGAAGATGCAGCGCATCGAAGTTGTCGCGCTGCAATTTCAGGGCGCGCGCATAAAGCTTCTCGGCCTCGTCGAGCCGGCCCTGCTGATGCAGCGCCAGCGCCTGGCCGATGACCTGCGCAAGATGGGCTGGCGGCAGAACCTGGGCCATCGCTACAGCCGGTTGGTCCGCGCGATGCGGCGCGTGATCTCCGCCGGCGTCTCGCTGTCGGCCTTGGATTTCAGCGCCAGAGCTTCGCGCGCCGCGGGGCGCTCCAGGCAGCGCGTCAGCCACACCTTGATGTTGGGCGACGCGCTCAAGTCCATCTCGATGGCGCGGCTGATCACGGCGGCGACGTTCAGGTCGGCGACCGTGAAGTCATTGCCGAGCAGATAGGGTTGTTTCGACACCGCGGCGTCCAGCACCTTGAACGGCGCAACCAGCACCTTCAGCGCCTCCTCGCGCCGGGCCTTATCGCGCTCCGCCTCCGGCAGCCGCACCGCGTGCAGCGACCAGATGTTGACGCCGCGGTCCACTTCGGTGACCGCCCAGAGGCTCCACTGCCAGGTCCGCGCCTCGCGTTCGAGCGTGGCCGGATAGAGCTTCCCAACCGAATGCTTCTTGGCGAGATACATCGTGATGGCGAGCGACTCGAACAGCACAAAATCGCCGTCGACGATCACCGGCAGCCGGCCGTTCGGATTGATCGCGAGAAACTCCGGCGTGCGCGCGCCGGCGTCACCGATCTCGACCGGAAAATGTTCGTAATCGATGCCGAGTTCCTTCGCCACCCAGAGCGCGCGGAACGCACGGGTGCGGGCAATGCCGTAGATGCGCAGATCGGACATTCAGGCTTCCTGTATTCGCGGCAGCATACTCGACAATCGCCACGCGGAGCCAATAGGCTTCGCGTGCCGACAAGAAACAAGAGGGAGAATGGGATGCTGAGCGCTGCGATCCGCAAATGCGTTTGGGCCGTGCTGATCACGGCGGCGTTCGGCCACAACGCGCTCGCCGACGACAGCTTGAAGATCGCGATCGGTCAGCGCGGCGGCTGGGAGCAAAGCGTGTCCGAGCTCGGCCAGAACAAAGGTATCTTCAAGAAACACGGGCTGACGCTCGACCTGTTCTACACCCAGGGCAGCGCCGAGACGCTGCAATCGGTTCTCTCCAACAGCGTCGATATCGGCATAGGCCTCGGCACCCATTCGATGCTGAGCGCGTTCCTCAAGGGCGCGCCGATCCGCGGCGTCGGCGGCTCGTTCACCAGCGCCGACGAGCAGTTCTATTACGTGCCGGCGGATTCGCCGATCCAATCGATGAAGGATGCCGGCGGCAAAAGCATCTCGATCTCGACCAACGGCTCGGCATCCAACATGTTCGCGCTGCATCTGGCGCGGCACTTCGGCGTCGATCTCAAGCCGCAGCCGACCGGCAACTACACCGCGACGCTGACGCAGGCGCTGACCAAGCAGGTCGATATCGGATTCTCGGCCGCGCCGTTCAATCTGAATTATGTCGACGAAGGCAAGATCCGCATCGTGGCGCGCGGCAGCGAGGTGCCGTCGCTGCGCGACATGACCAGCCGCCTGATCGTGGTCAGCGTGGCCGGATTGGAGAAGCGGCGCGAAGTGCTGAAGCGCTACATGGCGGCGTATCTCGAAACGCTGGACTGGATGTATGCCGACCCGGCCGCGATCGACGCCTATGCGGCGTGGTCGAACTTGCCGAAGACGCTCGCCGCCCGCGCGCCGGAATTCATGACCAAGCCGAACATGACGCCGACGCGGATTTCCGGGATGCCGGGGATCATGGAGGACGCGGTGAAGTTCAAGTACATTCCTGCGCCGCTGACCGACGCGCAGCTCAAGCAGGCGTTTCCGGTGGAGGCGTTGAAGTAGCGGCACGGTCATTCCGGGGCGCGCCGAAGGCGCGAACCCGGAATCCAGACAGGAACTCCGCCCGAGCAACTGGATTCCGGATCGCCGCTGCGCGGCGTCCGGAATGACCGCGGGGAGAGCGACTGCCCTCAACCCAGCATCTCCGCGACAGCCTTGCCGCAAGCCTCCGTGCCCAGCGGGCCGCCGAGATCGCGGGTGCGGAGCTTCTGCTCGGCCAGCACCTTCTCGATCGCTTTCACGATCGCGGCGGCGGCTTCGTGCTCGCCGAGATGCTCCAGCATCATCGCGCCCGACCAGATCTGGCCGATCGGGTTGGCGATGCCCTGCCCGGCGATGTCCGGCGCCGAGCCGTGCACCGGTTCGAACACCGACGGATACTTCCGCTCCGGATTGATGTTGCCGGACGGCGCGATGCCGATGGTGCCGGTGCAGGCCGGGCCCAGATCGGACAGGATGTCGCCGAACAGGTTGGACGCCA
The DNA here is from genome assembly GCF_001579845.1 of Rhodoplanes sp. Z2-YC6860. Lineage (GTDB taxonomy): Bacteria > Pseudomonadota > Alphaproteobacteria > Rhizobiales > Xanthobacteraceae > Z2-YC6860. The sequence continues at coordinate 1,436,822 of NZ_CP007440.1, read as the reverse complement.
CCACCACGTTGAAGCGGTCGGGCTTGAGCACGAACAGCGCGGTGAGGATGTCGATGTGGTACTTGTCCCACTTGATGTCGGGGAAGTGCTTGGCCATCTCCTCGACGCGCTCGTCCCAGTACGGCATGGTGATGGCGATGCCGTTCGACTTGGTGGCGGAGGTCAGATGCTTCTTTGGTGTCTTGCGCGCCAGCTCGAACGCGAATTTCAGCACGCGGTCGACGCCGATGCGCGACAGCACCGTCTCCTGAACCACCACCTCGCGTTCGGTGCCCGTGAACATGCGGCCGCCGATCGCCGAGTATTCGCCCTCGGTGTTCTCGCGCACCACCCAGAAGTCGATGTCGCCGGGCTTCCGCCCCGCGAGCGGTGACGGCACGCCAGGCATCAGCCGCACCGGGCGCAGATTGACGTACTGGTCGAACTCGCGGCGAAAGTGAATGAGCGAGCCCCACAGCGAGATGTGATCCGGCACCTTGGCGGGCCAGCCGACCGCGCCGAAATAGATCGCGTCGTGCTTGCCGATCCGCTCCTTCCAGTCCTCCGGCATCATGCGGCCGTGCTTCTCGTAGTAGTCGCAGGAGGCGAAATCGAAGTCGTCGTTGCGGAGCTCGAAGCCGAACTTCTTCGCCGCAGCCTCCAGCACGCGCAAGCCCTCGGGCACGACCTCCTTGCCGATGCCGTCACCCGGAATGACAGCGATGCGATAGACGCGGTTGGTGGCCATGGCGGCTCCTTTTTGATGTTTCGTTTCTTCGAACAGGGGCGGCACGTTATCCCGGCCATGCAACGAGGCAAACCTCCTCGGCTCCACGCGATGGATCGCGCGGATCGCCAGATTTCCCTGTCGGTTTTCCGGGCCTGGCCCGGTTTCTTCATGCCTCCCTGAGGGAGGCGGAGCGCCGAAACGGCGCAGGTCTCACTGGGGCACCTTTGCGAAGGCACCCCGCCCGCCCTTGCGGGGCAGGCGCGCCTTCCGGCGCTCCACCGCGGCGATTTATTGCGATACCGCCGTTCGAGATTCGATCGGACGGTGCGGGACGAACCCTTCCCTAAGGCCGCGTTGCCTTGGCCCTTCACCCGATCGCGCCCTGCCACTGAAGGCGGCCCCCTCATCGGGGACGGACGATGGCATCGCACCCTGGGACGTGGGAACGACCCACGCCTGCAGGCGCCGCATCCCGCTCCATCAGCCGAACGTCTCCGGACGACGCCCTCAGTGAGCAGGATGAATCGGAACTTATCATGAACAATTTCGTGCGTCAACCGTTCGCATCGACTGTTCGTCTGGATTCACGGCGATGCCCCTCGAAAGGACCTCACTGCTCACCTCTTCGAAGCTTCCGAAAGAGGGTCAAAACGAGCTGACGCGACAGCGACTGTCGTGAGTTCCAGAGCTTCTCGAGCGCGCCGTACCGGTTTTCCAGCGCCTCAAGTTGGATTTGCTTCGCCAGCAGCGCTGGATCGTCGTCGTTCGGCCACGTCCGCATTTCGGGAGCCGTCCATGCCCAAGCGAGACGATCGTTGATGTCAACGACCGCGGCCCGCATTTGATCGACCCAACCAACGGGGGCGGCCGACAAAATCTCGAAAAAGATTCGTTGCTCCGCAACTCCAGTTGGAATCGGAACGATGCACTCCTTTGGCCACCAGTCCGCCTTGGCCATGGTTCTCATTCGGCGCTCTTCCGGAGTCTCGCTCTGTTTCCAAGCGGCATGAAAGTGGAGAGCTGTCGGCATCCGGCAATAACCGGCATTTCTGTTGGCGCTGGTCATGATGATCTGCCGCCAACAGTGCCAATCGGCCATGAGCGGCACGTCTTCCGGCCAATATCCGACACGTTCGAGCGCGGATCGGGTGTGGATCACGCAAGTCGACGGCACGTGGTTCACGGCCTTCAGAAAATATTCGAGCTCGTCGCGATGACAAAGATTGATCGCAAACGGAAGCAGAACTCCGTCGCGCGCAACCCACAGTGGGCGGCTGTAGGCCCAGTCGGCATCGCTCGCTTCGATCGTTGCGATCAACCGTTCGATGTGATCCGGAAGCAATATGTCATCATGCTGCGCGTAGACCACGTACTGGCCACGGGCTTGCCGCAGAGCAATATTTCGGTTGGCGTAGCCGCTTAGTGGAGCCTTGGGGAGATCGATCCATCTGATACGAGGGTCGGAGAAGGTCGCCACCACCTCCCGGGTGTTGTCGGTGCATCCATCTCCGACGATCAGGAATTCGAAACTCTTTTCCGTCTGCCAAAGCACCGACTGGATCGCATAGCCTAACACGTCCGCGCGGTTGTGCGTTGGAAGCAACACCGTGACGCGCGGAGTTTCTTCCATCAAGAAACCTCTGGCGTCGAACTAAAACCGATACGGGATGATGCGTTCGGCAGCTTCGGAGTCCCAGGGCAAATCAAGCGCATCCGGCGCCTCGTAGTTATACATGACGCTCGGCATGTTGATGATGATTGCCTCGCTCACTCCGATGTTTTTCCAACCATGATAGAGATTAGGCGGGACGATCAGTAATCCGGGATTTTTCTCGCTGACGGTCACTTCGTTGACGCAGCCGTAGGACGGCGAGTCGAGGCGGCCGTCATAGACGGCGAACTTGACCAGGCCACTGACAACGAACAGCCGGTCGGTGCTTTGCTGATGCAGTCCCCAGGCGCGATGACGGCCCGGCAACGTTGTCGTCAAGTGAACCTGCACAATCGGCTCGCCGATTTCAGGCCAACTGGCGCGAGAGACCTCGGCAACATGCCCATCTTCGTGCGGCACCGGACGAGTCGGACGAAAGATGACGTCATGGATAGGGCTGCGTTTGATCTGGCCCTGCGCATTCACCGCAGACTGCTTGGCTACAAGTTCTTTTGCTCCCACGACATTGGGAGGATCACGCATGCTGCCCATTTGCGAACCCTAAGAACCCTAAGTCCAGGCCGGAAGTACCAGCCCGCCGCATTATAGTAATCCAGGCTCAATTGTCTTGAGGTTTGATGATTTGCGGGACGCGCCCTCGACATTGGCTCGCGCGGAGCGCGCGGAAATTCGTCGGACGCAGCGCTGCAAGACAATGCGATCATGAAGCTGGTGATGACGCCACTGGTGCACGACGAAGTTGAATCATGCAGTCAGGCGCGCTTGAGGACGCGCGCGCTGTCGCCATGCGACCATTGAACGCCGAACGTCTCGCCTAACCCAGCGCGCCCCTCCAGCGTGAGCCGCAGCGCGCGGGTGTCGCGCATGCGCGCAAGCCAGCCGCGCTCCAGGCAGCAGCGGCAGATCTCGGCGCCGATGAAGCCCGCGACGTGATGGCGCCGCTCGCTCCAGTCGAGGCACGGCCGGCAATAGATGCGGTGGCTGTTGGCTTTTGGCGTTAGTGTCGCACCGAAGCGCGCCAGAAGTTGCGCGCCGCTGTCGGTGAGCTCGCCGCCATCGTCACTCAGGATGACGTGGCCCGCCGCCGATAGCGCGTCGGCGATGGCGACGCCAACGCTGCCGGCGATGTGGTCGTAGCAGGTGCGGGCAAAACGCAGCGCCTCGTCGGCCGCGGAGCGCGGCTGATGTCGCGGCGGCACTTCGATCGCGGCGACCGCCTTGATGCTTTCCAGCATCTGCGCGACCAGCGGCGAGGCGATGCGGTAATAGGCGAAGCGGCGCTTGCGCGTGACGGCAAGGAGCCGCGCCTCGACGAGCTTCGCGAGATGCTCGCTCGCCGTCGGCCGCGACACGCGGGCGAGGAACGCGAGCTCGGTGCCGGTGAGCGACTGGCCGCCCATCAGGGCCGCGAGCATCGTTGCGCGCGCGGTGTCACCCACGAGAGCAGCGACCTCGACGAGATTGGCGGCGGCGACCATGGCGAGATGTTACCGCCGCCGGCGTGACGCCAGCAAGAAACGACAGTTCGGCCCGCGCCGAACCGTTCTCACGCGACAGGCTTCCCGTCCGCGCCTATCGGTGAAGCCCGCAACGCTGGAGACCATCATGAAACGCACGCCGCTTCGCATCGAGCCGATCTCGACTTGGCTCGAGCGCTACCGCAAAGGACCGAACCTCAAGAGCGTCCACCCGGTCGTGGTCGCGGGCGAGCTCGTCTACGTCTCGGGCCTGCCGCCGTTCGATCCGGCGACCGGCGAGATCGCACGCGTGCCATTTTCGCGCCAGGCCGAGCTCGTGCTGGAGCAGCTCAAGCTGTGCCTGGAGACCGCCGGTTCGTCGCTGACCAAGGTGCTCAAGTGCAACGTGTACTGCACGCCGAACCCGGCGCATTTCGGGGAATTCAACGCGGTCTACGACCGTTATTTTGTCGACGACACGCCGGCGCGCATTTTCGTGCATGTGCCGTCATGGCCCGGACCGTTCGACGTGGAGATCGATTGCGTCGCGGTGCTCGACAACTAAATCGTTGCACTTCGGCTGCATCAAACTCAATCGTCCTGCCCGGCCGGTCATCCACACCTTACGTCTTTTCAGCCAAGGCGTGGATGGCCGGGACACAAGCGAACGAAGCGACGCGGTCCTGCATGATCGGGCCGAAGAGCACGGCGCGCGGCGCCTCCGACGTCAGTTCTTGTGACCTTTGATTGCGAGCCCGGGTGGCGGGCCCGGTGAATTACCGGTCTGGCCCGGCGCAATCAACAGGCCCCATGGCGGACCTGAGAAGCCGCCACCGCCGCCCCCTCCCCCTATGCCGCCGCCACCGCCGCCTATGCCGCCACCACCGCCGCCTATGCCGCCACCGCTGCCCCCTACGCCACCGCCTCCGGTCGACGAAAATCCAGCGCCACTTGCGCCGAGGCTGGTCTGCTGAGCCTGCGGTTGCGTGCTCGCCTGATAGCGCTGATCGGGCGATGCACCGAGATTCACATTACTCGTGGTGTTACGGAGCCCGTCGAAGTTGACATGGCCCCGGCTTACGCCGGCGGTCTGGCCCGCCCGGCTTTGCAGCTGGCTGTTGTAGGAGGCGATCAGACCAGGCGGCGCGGCCGCCGGCTGAGTGATCTGTCCGCCCGAGGTTTCCACGAACGAGCCCGGCTTGCTGAGCGTGGTGCTGTTCGATCCAGTCGACACCCGTACCGTGCCGTAGAGGTTGATCACCGTGACCTTGCCGCCAGCGTTGTTGATCAGCGCCACGCCGCCGCGGATGCCCATGGTGGCGGCCGGCGTCGCGATGCGCGCCTCGCCGCTGTGGCTCACCTGGCCGCCGACGAAGCGCATCAGGCCTTTGCCCATGGTGACGGCCATGTTGCCGGAGCCGGCGTTGCGGTTGAATACGAACTCATTGATGGTGATGTCGCAGTTCGGGCTGAGTGTCAGGGTGGTCCGGTCGATGAAGACGAGCTGCATCGAACCTTCGCCCGAGCTGCGAATGCGCTCGTTGTGCACCACGTCAGCGCCGATCTTGAGCTGCTGCAACGAGCCGCCGGGCGGCAGACCAGTCACCGTCGGATTGACGGCCGAGGCGACGCCGACCTTTTCGCTTCGCGCAGCTCCGGCCGCGGCCGCTAACGCCAGGGTGGCGATGAGACCAGAGGTGCAAAGCCTGATGATCGAACACGGATGCATCTTTGCCTCCATCAGAAGCGAACTGCGGGTCCGAGCGAAACGCTGAAGTTGCGATAGGCGTAGTTGGCGACGTTGGAGTCGTTGCGCGCGAAATTCACGTTCAGACGCAGCCCCGCATTGGTGGCAAGCTCAGCGTCAAGCGTCGCGCCGACATGCCACTCGCGGTCGCGGCGAGTCGTGTTCGGGTCAATCGAGGGATCGGCCGCGTCATATTGGGCGTAGCTGCCGCCGATATAGGGCGTGAGGATCCAGGTGCGGTTGCTGCCGAACCAGGGCACCACGAACGCCATCGGCATGCCGAGATCGATGAACGGCCGGCGATAGCTCCAGAACGCGAAGTCGGCCTGGCTCCAATCAAAGCCCGTGCGGATCGCCCAGCGCACCGTGCCGTACACCAGGCCGCCCGCCGACAGCGAGTAGGTGGCAAGGTCGCCGGACTGCTGCGAGGCGGTTGGATAGTCGCCGGAATCGTAGAACTTGCGATGGCGGTATTCGAACGCCTGCTCGATGATCGTGGTCGGCGTGGGCTTGGTGCGCATCGACACACCGCCGCCGAGCGTCGTCAGATAGGTGCGGTCGCCGAGCGTGAGCGCGTTGGCGATGCCGTAGAACTTGATCGACGCGCCGAGCAACTGCTCCAACGGCAGCGCGAACCGCGGTCCGGCCTGCAGCTCGGCCGCGCCGAGATTGACGCGCTCGAGGTGAAATTGGCGCGCGTAGTAGGTGCCGAGGCTGGCTTCGAAAGAATCGTTGGCGTTGAAGTCATGGGCGTAGTTGAAGACCGCAAGGCCGTAGCTGTTCCAGTCGGGCTGCTTGGCGAAGGCGCGGTCGACGCTCAAGCTTTGGCCGCCGAAACGGATGAGATCGGAAGAGGGTCCCGCGCTGGCATTGGACTGATAGCGGATGCCGGCATGCAGATAGGCGGTGAAGCGGTCGACCGCGAGACGCCGATCGATCTCGGTGATGTAGGTCTTGGCGCTGTCGCGCAGATCGCCGGGCAGATTGGCAGCGCCGAGCGCAGTCTCGAAATAATTGCGCGCGACGGCATAGGACTCGAGCTCGAAATAGAGCGCGCCCAATTCGTACTTCAGTTGCGACAGCGAAGGATCGTAGAGCAACAGGCGCTCATAGGCGCCGATCGCGGCTTCATAGTCGCCGCGCGCCTTCGCCAATCGCGCATATTGCACCGAGAGCGCCACGTTCGAAGGATCGCGCAATATGCGTTCGTGAAGCGAATCGAGCTCCCGGTCACTTC